>CAMAVC010000002.1 GCA_945861585.1 Planctomicrobium piriforme | reverse complement strand
CCGATCCGGAAAAAATCGGCATGCTGTCGAACGGCGAGAACTACCTCCAGCATCTCGGCGCCCACTTGGTCTCGGGCATGTTGGCCGCGGGGCGGTTCGACTGCACGAGCGACATGGCTCGGCTGGGCGAGCCAGACGTGGTGATCGTGTGCGTTCCCACGCCGCTCGACGTGCACCTCGAGCCCGACATGACCTACATCGAGAAGTCGGCCGACGGCATAGCGGCCGCACTCCGCCCGGGCCAGCTCGTCGTGCTCGAATCGAGCACCTACCCGGGCACAACCCGTGAGATCATGCAGCCCCGCTTTGATCGGAGGGGCTTGCGGTGTGGAAGCGACTACTTCTTGGCGTTTTCTCCAGAGCGAGAAGACCCCGGCAGCAAAAAATTCAATACCCGCACGATCCCGAAGCTCGTGGGAGGAATCGACGTAGAGTCGGGAGAACTGGCCTGCCAGCTCTACGGCAAGGTGATCTCGCAGGTGGTACCCGTATCCTCGGCGGAGGTGGCCGAAGCCGCGAAGTTGCTCGAAAACATTTATCGAGCGGTGAACATCGCTCTCGTCAATGAACTGAAGGTCGTGCTAATGGCCATGGGCATCGACGTCTGGGAAGTCATCGATGCTGCGGCCACTAAGCCATTCGGCTTTCAAGCCTTTTATCCGGGCCCGGGACTGGGTGGCCACTGCATCCCAATCGACCCGTTTTACCTGACGTGGAAAGCCCGCGAATTTGGCCAGGCGACCAAGTTCATCGAGCTCGCCGGCCAGATCAATCGGGCCATGCCCGACTGGGTCGTAAGCCGGGTCGCCTTGGCGCTCAACCAAGACGGCAAAGCGGTAAGAGGATCGCGGTTGCTCGTGTTGGGCCTCGCCTACAAGCCCGACGTCGACGACGTGCGCGAAAGCCCCAGCTTCGAGCTCGTCGAGAAGCTCGAGGAGCTTGGGGCCGAAGTTGACTACAACGATCCCCATGTTCCGAAGACACGGAAGACGCGGCGACATGACCTCCAGATGGAAAGCGTGCCGCTCACCCCGGAATCACTGAGGGGCTACGACGCGGTGATCATCGGCACCAACCACAAGGCCTATGACTGGGACACGATAGCGGCGCATTCGCGGCTTCTCATTGACACCCGCGGCGCGACGAGGCGGGTTACGTCGCCCAAGGCGAGGATCGTCGGTGCTTGACCAGGCTGCGGGCTCTTGCTTGACTGCTGACAAGCGGCCACGGTTGCTGGTGATTTCGCAGGTATACGTGCCGGATCCCGCAGCAGTCGGCCAGTATGTCGCCGATGCCGCCGAGGGAATGGCGCGGCGGGGCTGGGAAGTCGTCGTCTACGCCGCCTCCCGTGGCTACGACGACCCAACCGCAGCCTATGCCACTCGTGAAAATTGTCACGGCGTCTCGGTCCGTAGGCTACCCTTTTCGAGCTTCGGCAAAAACTCTATCGCCGTGCGGCTACTCGCGCAGTCGCTCTTCCTTGCGCAGGCGTTCCTGCGGAGCCTCTTCGGGCCGAAACCCGACTTGATCCTGGTGAGCACGAGTCCACCGTTTGCCGGTTTCATCGGAGCGACGCTGTCATGCTTTCGGCAGGTTCCGTTCGTATGGTGGGTCATGGATATAAACCCCGATCAACTGATCGCCTCGGGCAAGGTGACCAGGGGATCGCTCGTTGTCCGGATCTTTGACTGGATGAATCGCGTGACGCTACGGCGGGCACGCACCGTCGTCGCACTTGATCGGTTCATGGCCGATCGCCTTCGAGAGAAATACCCCGCCGGTGAGGCTCCGGTAGTCATCCCGCCGTGGCCGCTCATCGAGAGCGGAGCGACCGGCACGAGCGACACGTTCCGAAGAAGCCACGGCCTCGAAGGAAAGTTCGTCGTCATGTATTCCGGCAACCATGCTCTGCAGCATCCGCTCGACACACTGCTCGACGCGGCCCATACGTTGGAGGGCGACCCGCGGGTCGTATTCGTCTTCGTTGGGGGCGGAGCTGGCAAGCAGATCGTGGACCATCGGATCGCCGCGGGTGCCACAAACCTCTGCTCGTTGCCCCCCGCTCCCTTCGAGCATCTTGCCGACGTGCTCACCGCAGCCGACCTGCACGTCGTGACGATGGGTGACGATATGGTGGGGATCGTGCATCCCAGCAAGGTCTACACCGCGATGGCCGTGGCGAGACCGATTCTTTTTTTTGGGCCGGCGTGTTCCCACGTAGCCGAACTCGTTACCGCCCACGGGCTGGGTTGGGTCGTGAGCCATGGCAATACCGCCGCAGCGGTCGCCGCAATCTGCGAAGCAGCGGACTCGCGGCCGGCGAGGCTTGACGACATCGGCCGAAAGGCGGCAGCGGTAGCGGCTCAATTGCTTTCTGCCAAACGTCTCCGCGACGAGTTTTGCGATCGGATTACGCTCAGCCAAGGGGCGAGGGCATGCGCGACGAGTCCTTGAACCTTCCCGGCGAGCGTGGCTCTTATCGCGAGCGGACGAGACAGTCTTGCGTCCTTTTGGCGAGGCGATACCGTAAAAGGAATTTCTTTTTCTAGCGAAGCCATGGCTCACCAAAAAAATTATCAACGAACGATTTTAGTCACCGGCGGAGCCGGCAACATTGGGGGAGCGCTTGCCAGCAGGCTGGTGCAGGACCCCGAGAATTACGTTGTCATCGTCGACGACCTGTCGACCGGGAGCGTCGGCAAACTGCCGGTGCAGCATCACGGCAACTGCCGCTTCGTGAAGTTGAATTGCAACAACTTTGGCGCCCTCTCCTCGGTGATGACGTCCACCGCCTTCGACTACGTTTTCCACTATGCCGCCGTCGTGGGCGTCGAGCGGACGCTGAACAACCCGCTCGCAGTGCTTGGGGATATCGATGGCATCCGGAACGTCCTTGATCTGGCAAAGAACACCGGCGTACGGCGTGTGTTCTATTCGTCGTCATCGGAGGTCTACGGCGAACCAGTCGAGTTCCCCCAGAACGAGGCGACGACACCGCTCAACTCTCGACTTCCGTACGCCATCGTCAAGAATGTCGGCGAGTCTTTCTTCAGGAGCTATCACCGCGAGTTCGGCTTGCCATATACGATCTTTCGGTTTTTCAATACCTACGGGCCCCGACAAAGCGAGGACTTCGTCCTTCCGAAATTCATCGTTGCGGCCTTGGCGGGAGCCTCGCTAAAGATTTACGGCGACGGCTCGCAAACGAGGACGTTCTGCTATATCGACGACAACAGCGAAGCCACCGTCAAAGCGCTCTACGACAACATGCTCGTGGATGAAACGGTGAACCTTGGCAGTGATAGAGAGATCACGATCTTGGAACTTGCCAAGATGGTGAAGGACCGAACACGGAGCAAATCGGAAATTGTTCATTTACCACCCTTGCCGGAGGGCGACATGACTCGGCGATGCCCTGATATCGCCAAGATGCGGGCCTTGCTCGGTCGGGATCTCACGCCGCTCGAGGCCGGAATGGACAAACTGATCGAGAGCAAGCGGCAATCGTCATGAACGCACTCTTCATGGTGCCCAGGCTCGCCGGATACATGCATGGCTGTATCGAGGCCTTCGCAGACGCGGTGCCGAACCTCGACGTGACGATCGTTTCTCAACCGAACGCGCCTCAGGCTCCGTTTGAGTTTCCAGATCATCCGCGGATTTGCATCCGCGATCGTGATGTATTTACGTCCGCCGACTGGCTGGGGCTCGTCAACGCGCAGCCGGCGATCGCGTACCTGGGCGGGTGGTCCGACGCCGCGTATCGCCGGGTTGGCGCCGCCTTGCGACACCGCGTGCCCGTGATCATGGGCATGGATAACCTGTGGAAGGGCACCGTCAAACAGCGATTCATGTCGAGCGTACTCGCGCCCTGGGTGCGATCGTTCTGCAACCGCATATGGATTCCCGGGCTTTACCAATACGAGTATGCAAGGCGACTAGGGTTCCCCCGGGATTCGATCCTCACGGGGCTGTATTCCGCTAACAATGGCCTGTACGACGGTGTCCGTGCGACACCCGGATCGGGGCACTTGAAGAACCTCGTCTTCGTCGGGAATATGTGGCAGGACAAGGGCGTCAATGAGTTGGTAGAGGCCTTTCGTAACCTGGCTCCGCGTTTTCCTGAGTGGCGGCTGCAGCTCGTGGGAGGCGGGCCATTGGTCGATCGTTATCGCGGGCACGATTCTCGGATCGACGTGATGGGGTTCAGGCAGCCTGCCGATTTGCCCGGCATTCTCGTCGGGGCCACGGCGTTCTGCCTGCCCAGCTACCACGATCAGTGGGCGGTGGTCATTCACGAGGCATGCTGTGCGGGCCTCCCCGTCATTGCAACGGACGTTTGTGGGGCCGTCAGCGCGTTTGTCCATGACGGGTACAACGGGTTTCGCTGTGCGGCCCGTGATGTTCGCAGCCTCGGGCGTGCCCTCGAGTCCCTCATGTCACTTCCGAATGATCGCCTCGCCAAGTTTGGCCGGCGAAGCCACGAACTCTCACTTCAAATCACGCGGGAACTTTGGGTGTCGAAGATCAAGGGGTTGCTGGCACCCCGGGCGGGAAGTTGCTGACTCCCGTTGCTCAAGAATTTCGGCATGGATTGAGTCGATCCGTGCGTTCGGCAAGATCTGCCGCCGCGAGAGAGTGGGAGCAGGCATTCCCGACCCCAGCGTGCAAGCCCGACAATCTTAACGCATCGGCCGTGGGTCCGGAAATCTTCTTCGACGGCTGCACGCCATAAGCATGGCCCGTACTCCCGTTATTCAGTGATATACACATGACAAGAAATCCACTGATCCGTTCGTTTCTTACTCGATGCGCAAGGTCATTGGCTGCGATTGAGTCGATCTTTGACAACCGATGGGTCGCGACGGATGTGCCCACATCTTCCCGCCTCGCGCATCCGGAATGGCACGAACACGTGTTTTCGTTGGCGAACAAACCAGGAATGCGGGTCCTCGAGGTCGGGAGCCGTGAAGTCTGCGGCCCATCCGTCGCTCGCAAGTATTTTGACAAGGCTGAGTACGTCGGTTTTGATTTTTATCCAGGGGCAAACGTCGATGTCGTTGGGGATGCCCATCGTCTTTCTGAGTACTTCAAACCTGACGACAGGTTTGACCTTATATTCTCTAGCGCCTGCTTTGAGCATTTCGCGATGCCTTGGATCGTCTCACGCGAGATTGTGAAGCTGCTAAAAGTGGGGGGGCATTGCTTCGTCGAGACGCACTTTGCATTTTCATCCCACGAACGCCCGTGGCACTTCTTTCACTTCACTGACATGGGCCTTCGCGTGCTCTTTCCTGCCGCCATGGGCATGGAATGCATCGATGCATGCATGTCAAATCCCATCGTAGGCCGATTTATGAAGCAATCCGCCCGGTACCTGCGCAACACTCGCGTGTCTCATATGTTCGGATTTAGCGAGTATCTCGGGAAGAAGGTGGCGGAGGTCGACTCGTTTGCATGGTCTACACTGCGTCTCACTGATGTGGTCGGCGACTTGAAATACCCCGCACCTCGCCAAGCATGACTAGAAGCGGTTTCAAGACCCTGAAAATCCAGACTTGCGCCCTACAACGACTTGCGCCCTACAACGACTTGCGACTACAAGGCTGATCGAAAGGGCTCTCTCGAATAGCCGCCATGAATACGAACTGACTAACGAACCATGGTCGAAGATCAATCCACTCCTCCCGAATCGGAAGCCTTCGAAGAGGGGCTGGCGCAAACATGTCTATGATCGCCGCTGCTTTGAGGGCATCCTGTGGGAGCTTCGCAGCGGTGCACACTCGAAGGATCTTCTAGCCCAGTACCTTTCGCCCGCGACGCGTTCGCGACGATTGCAGGAGCGGGAGGCCGCAGGCGTCTGGCTCAACCTCTGGAGGAAGTTCCTCGGGTAACTCGACGAGGAAGGCATCTTATCATGGGACGAGACCTTCAGCGACGGAACGTTCTCGCCCGCAAAAACCGACGCCGACATCGGCAAAACCGAACGCGTAAAGAGCAGAAAAGCTAGTTCTGGCGTTAAACGGCCGGGGTATACCTCTGGGAGTTCGCATTGCCCCAGCGCCCCCTGCAGAAGTCCTGCTCATCGAGTCGACGCTCGAGAAATTAGTCGTCAGGCGATCCGGCCCTGGCCATTCGCAGACGAAGCCGCGACGGCTCATCTATTTCAAGCCGGCCAACAGTAACGCCCTGCGGCTGAGGTTAAAGAAACGCGGGATGAGGTGACCTGTCCTTATCAGTCGCATCCCAAACGGCCTGTGCTACAGGATGGCCGATCCCTGCGGCGTTATCGTGGTCGCTGGACGATAGAAAGCATGGCTCGAAAGCGTTAAAAGACTCGTCGTTCGTTCTGAATGCAAGTCCAAGATGTTCTTGGCCTTCCTGAAGCTTACCTCCCTGATGATCACGCTTCGACAGTTTCGCGACCACTTAGAGCCGTTGCACTGCTCTTGGGTTCGAAGGAAAGGTCTTGTCCGACTCAATCCTCCAATCGCTGCAGAATCAAATGCATTCAGCGCAACTCTTGAGATAGCGCTGGTAACTAATCAAAAGAATCCTCTCAATCAGCCATCTAGTCGTAGAGTCTTCAAGGCAGTACGTTTAGATTCACAGAAATTTTGAAGTCACTTCCCATTCAACACCAAGACGCATGAAGGGGCAGGGCAATGTTACGGGCTTTTATTCGGCAGTTTCTGCCGACTGACCCTTATGCTCCATCTATTTTCAGGGCCATGTTTAGTAGGCCTTACCGAAACCTGCGGCGACTCGAGAGCGGCGTGAGGGCGGCCACGCAATCGAGTGTTGCGTCGGGGCCATTCATCGGCATGGTTTATACATGGCGTTCGCTTGGCAGCGCGCTTGCGCCGAAACTGCTGGGCACCTACGAGAAGGAACTTTGGTCCATTGTAAGTGGGATCATTACCACAGACTACGAGTCGGTAATAGATTTGGGCGCGGCTGAGGGGTATTACGCTGTTGGATTGGCGAGGCTCATGCCACAGGCGCGCGTCATTGCATTTGAGGCGCAGGCGGCGCACCATGACGTACTGCTCAACATGGCTGAGTCAAATGGCGTAAGCAACCGGATTGAGCTGCATGGCTTTGCGACCGCTGAACTACTAGGGCGCTGCCTATCGACTTGTAGGCGGTCGCTGATTGTTTGCGATGTCGAAGGATTTGAGTTGGAATTGCTCGACCCCTCAATCGTGCCTTCGCTACAAAACACAGACATACTGGTAGAGGTGCACGACTTTATCCAACCGGATATTTCAGCAGTATTGACTGCACGCTTCGAGCAATCCCATCAAATTGTTGTTGTGCCAACATGCGTACGGACGCTCGCGGATTGGCCGCCGCATGTTGAGTATGGCAACGACCAACTAAAGATCCGAGCGATGCACGAGGGGCGCCCTGCAGAGATGGCTTTCTTCTGGATGCGATCACGGCAGCAAATACGGGCTTGACCTTGCGAGCGGCTGTTCAGTATGTCGGCGCCAGCGGCTGAATGCATGCTGAGAATCGCGATCTTTCTTGCGGGAGCAGCCCTCTCGAGCCCGCCGCGCTTTTGATGCTACATCGGGTTCCGCCCTCGTTTCCGGCAAGTCGACAAAAATTTTTGATCGCTAAATGTACTTATGCTCGGTAGCGGCCGGGGCGTGTCCGTGATTGCCGCTTTGGTGTCGCCCCGTCTCCGCTTCAGCCATTTGCACTACACGCGTGGCGCCCAGCCCCTCATGAAAAGGTTCTCAATCGTGGAGACTTCGTTGTGTCGCTTAATACGTTGAAGGGAGCCAGGATCTGTTGACCCAAGCGAATCACCCGGCGAGGCGCCAAGGTTGACGGTCGCTGACTCACTGCGCCTTCGAATGGACATCACAGATATGGCGACAGTGATTCCGCCTTGTCTTCTACGGGAGCAGGGGTTTTGATTCACTCTGCGCTGGCCAGAGAGGCATTGTGGGCGGACACGGTTCGCAGTGGCCGGTTTCGCTCGATCGCCGAAATTGGCGTTTGGAAGGGAGCCTTTGCTCGTGCATTGCTCGATTCGGGCCCAGACATCTCCGCCTACTGGATGATCGATCCGTGGCGACGCCTGCCGAACTGGAACAAGCCCTTCAACGTCACCGATGAACAATTCGATTCTGTGTATCGTGACGCTTTGGCAGCCACCGAGAGCCACTCGGCAGTCAGGCGAGTGCTTCGTGGCACGACGGCCGAGGTGATCGATCAGATCCCGGACGGCAGCCTCGATTTCGCTTATATCGACGGCGATCACACGCTTCGCGGGATAACGCTCGACCTTTTACTCGTGTGGCCGAAGATCCGAGCAGGCGGGGCGATCGGCGGCGACGATTGCTGCCCGACTGCCTGGCAGCATGGGCTGGCGTATGAACCGACGATGGTGAGCCCGTGGGTCGCCTATTTTGCCGAGGCGATGCGGGCTCCGATCACGATCCTGCCAGACAACCAGTTTCTCATCGAAAAACGAAGCGATGGCTTCACGCTTGCAGATCAATCGGACACTGTGCGTGAGTGGTCCGTTCGCGCACACTTCGGCTCCTCGATGGGGCCCCTTAGAGGCACGGAGCGTGGGACGGGTATCCGGGCCATAAATGCGATCAAACGCTGCACAGTGGGCGCCATGCGACGTGCGTCGACGGCGTTCTGCGAATGGGATAGTGGGCGGAGGTTCGGAGCGTTTCCACGTGAGATCAGAGACGCCGGCCACCTCTTCATCCACGTTCCCAAGGCCGCCGGCACAAGCTTTTCGCTTGCCCTCTACGGCCGCTCATTTGGCCACCAGACGCTTGCGGAGTGGCAGACCAATTACCCCCGGTCGACGGCAGGCATGCCCACGATCGCGATCGTCCGCGACCCGGTGGATCGCTTTCTATCCGCCTTCCGCTACCTCAAGAAAGGCGGCATGAACGCCGCCGATGCAGAGTTTGCCCGCCGCACGCTCGGATCGTGCGATACTGCGAGTGACTTCGCCCGAGCGTTGCTTACGCCAACGACCCAGAAGTTGGCACTCACGACCGGGTTTCATTTCAGGCGACAGGTGGATTTTCTTCGAGATCGGGCGGGCGCCGTTGCCATCGATCATTTAATTCCCTTCGAACGGCTCGATAACGCACCGGGCCGAATGCAGAAGATCCTCGGCCGGCCATTCCAACTCCCCGCCGTCAACCGATCCGCATCCGGTGATAGTGATGCCTACTCGCTCGATGACGAGGCTCGCCGCATCGTCGAGGCGATCTACGAAGACGACGGGCGGCTGCATCGCGACGCGCTCTGGAATGACTCGGCTGACGCCGCACGGGACGGCGCGTCCCTCGCCCACTGAGGCCCCGTGATGAGCAGTGCCCCCGCGATCTCGGTGGTTATCTGCACCCGGAATCCTCGCCCTGCCGTTTTGGCTCGGGCATTAGGATGCACAGCGTCGCAGACGCTGTCGGGCCACCAGAGGGAATGCCTGGTCATTGATAACGCCTCGGATCAGCCTGTTTCGGCCGTCGTTGAACAGGCGGGTGTGGAGTGCCGAGTCGTCGTCGAACCCGAGGTCGGCCTCACCGCGGCCCGGTTGCGGGCAATCCGCGAGACGACCAGCCGGCTGCTCGTCTTCGTAGACGACGACAACCTGCTCGACTCTGATTACCTCGAGCAGGCTTTGCGGATCGCGAAGGAGTATCCCCGGATCGGCACATTCGGTGGGCGGATATCGCCCGAGTTCGAAGTGCCGGAGCCTGACTGGCTGCGGCCGTTTCGGTCGCATCTTGCGCTGATCGACCTTGACCGCGATGTCTGGACGAATAATCCCGCCGACCATGCAGCTATTCCCTGCGGGGCAGGGCTCTGCATCCGCCGAGAAGCAGCACTCGCCTACTCCGAGGCGGTCGCAGCGGATCCCCGGCGTCGGGCACTCGATCGCTCTGCAGCCGGCACCCTTTCCTGCGGCGACACCGACATGGTGCTTTCCTGCGCCGATGCGGGCTGGGGCATGGGACGGTTCACTGCCCTCCACCTCACGCATGTGATTCCCGCCGCGCGGCTCGAATTCGCGTACCAGAAGCGGCTGGCTACCGACATCGGCTACTCGTACGGCCGCTTGCTCGCGATCCGGGGCGAGGAGTCGCGAGGCAGGAAACTGATCGCGCTGGCAAAGACAGGGCTCGCATTCGCCGGCATCAAGCACCGCGGCAAGAGCCGGTCGCTCGATGTGGCGTTTCATCACGGGGTTTGGAAAGGCCTGCGATCGCTCGCCTGACCACAATCCTGTGCGTGCTGCCCGCCGTCCCCGAATCCAGCACGGGCGGCGGTGTGTTGCTCCTTGAGTTGCTCGCATTTCTCGCGTCGCGCGGCCGCGTGGCTGCGGTGGTGCCGGTCAACCAACTGACTCAGCCGTTGCTTGCGGCTTGTGCGGGCCATCCTGATCTTGCGGGGATCGAATGGCATGGGCTGACTGAAAGCCGGACGCCTGGCTTTCTTGGCTACGTCGAGCGGCTCGGAGGGCAGCTGCCCTCGGATGCAGCGAAGGTCGCGACTGCCGAGAACCATGGGACGCTTGAACGGCTGCGCGAGACATTCGAGCCGACCGTTGAACTCGCTGTGTCGTCGTGGGCGCTCGCCGCGTATCGGGTCCAGAAGCTCCCGCACGATGCCCGGCTGTTCATGATCAACGTCGATCCTGAGATCGTTCGGTATGATGGGCCTTCGCTCAAGCGGCGGCTCGCTTGCATGGTCGATCGGCCGAAGGTCGATCGGCTATGCCGCACGGCTCTGGCTACGGCCAGGCATGTCGGAGCAATCTCGGCAGCCGACGTGCCCACGCTCAGCCGTATGGGAGGCCGACAGGACGTGGCCTACGTGCCGCCGCTCATGCGGCCCCGACTGGCGGACCGCTCTCATGTGGACCCCGGAACCGTGCTCATTACGACGAATTTCACCTATTCGCCTAACGTGACGTCGCTCGAGTGGTTTTTCCGCGAGTGTTGGCCGCACGTGAGCGAGCACGCACGACTGACCGTCACAGGCAAGGACGACAACGACCGGCTCGCCAGGCTCTGCCGCTCTCAGCGGCGCACCACGTACGCCGGCTGCCTCCCGCCTGCAGAACTCGACGACGCCTTTGCCCGCACGGCCGTGGCCGTAAACCCCACGCGGCTTGGGAGCGGCTTTCAGATCAAGCTGCTCGATGCCCTGGCGAGGGGCGTGCCGGTCGTATCGACCGCGTTCAGCAACACGATCGGGCCTGCGATTCCCTCGAGCGACAACCCGCGCGAACTAGCCGCCCTCATCAACGCCCGGCTCAGCCCAGGCAGCGAGCCCGCCTTCGACTACGCCGCATTCCACGCAACCAGCGTCGCCGCCTGGAATCGATTCTTGTTCAATTACTGAGGGTTGAGTGAAGTTTATCTGCCATTTCAAACTGGGAGCCTGTTATGTCGGCCATCCGATACGAGCCAGCCATCGACGGGCTTCGGGCAATCGCGATTGGCGCTGTCTTGCTCTTTCACCTTGCACCACGCTCGTTGCCAGGCGGATTTTGCGGAGTTGATGTCTTCTTCGTGATTTCTGGTTACTTGATCACCAGCATTCAACTTGCCGAACTTCGGGCAGGCACATTCAGCATCGCTCGCTTTTACCAGCGGCGAATCGCCCGCATTTTTCCTGCATTGCTCGCCACCGCCACCTTCACGCTCATGGGCGCGATGCTCTTGTATGACGCACAAGATCGAGCATCAGCTGGCGCAAATTTCACGGCCGCGATTCTGTCGATCGAAAACATGAAGTTGATGCTTCAAGGCAACTACTTCAGTCTCAGCCCAGACACGCAACCGTTTATGCATTTCTGGTCTTTATCTCTTGAAGAGCAGTTCTATGTCGTATTCCCAGTGCTACTGATGCTGGGGTATCAATTTGCTGGCAAATCAATGGCACTTGTCGGGCTTGGGGTCACCCTTGCGAGTTTCGCAGCCTGCGTGGCTTTGACACAGTCGCGACCGACTTGGGCATTCTTTCTTCTACCCACCCGCGCTTGGGAGTTGCTATCCGGTGGCATCCTCGCACATTACTTGCACGGATATAGCTTTCGACAACTCGCGTTTCCGAGCCTTGCATTTCAGGTAATCGGGCTCCTTGGCCTTGTCGGGGCGTTCATATTCCTGAACGAGTCGCAACCCTTTCCCGGGGCCTTAGCACTTATACCGGTGCTGGCTACCGTCGCACTGATAGGCGGGATGCACGATGGCTGCGGCGTCGCTAAGCGGCTCCTGAGTCATCGAGTACCGGTATTTATCGGCCGACTGTCATATTCCCTCTACCTGTGGCATTGGCCTATCAACTCGTTCGTCGATTACGCGGCTGCCAGTCAGAGTGATGTTCGCCGGGCGTGCGTCAAGGTCGCAGCCACGATTGCACTGTCGATACTTTCGTTTCACATCATAGAGTCACCTCTTCGGAAATGGCTTGCGGCCCCGACCGCACGCTGGGCAGCATTCGCACTGGTGCTTTTTTCTATTTCACTCAGTCCACTAGGCTTGTTGATCAATCGCGAAGGCTACCCACGAGCATGGCTTAAGGATCTCCCGAACGGCGGCCGGATATTTAATCGCGGTGGAGAGCGCGGCACAGTTGCGCTGTACGGCGACAGTATTGCTGCATCGTTCGCCAAAGTCGTCAAGGAAGTGTGCGCGGCGAATGGGTTTGAGTGTCGGATTATGGCGGTTCCGGCAGGCAAACCTGTGCCAAAAGGGCAAACAGACCCCGACGGGATGTGGGAGGAAGCAGTAGCCGCGTGGCGGCGACAAAAGCCCAATATTGTGATCGTCTCGATCGCTTGGGGCTCGTATCTCGAGAAAGATCCCCCGCTCATCCGCCGTATGATTGAAGAACTGCGCCCGATGGCCGATCGGATAGTTCTGCTGACAGCGGCGCCGTCACTGCCCATTGATGAAGTCCGAAAATACCTCCGGGACGCCGGGCAACTTCCGCTTCATGAGGATGTTGATCAGAGTATTTCACGGAAGCGGATAAACGCTGCCCTTCGTGAACTCGCCGGAGGGAACGTGACGGCTATCGATGTCGACAACCATTTTGTCGACGAGAACGGAGTCATGCGCGTGTTCGATGCTTCCGGAAACAGCCTTTTCCAAGACCGCGGTCACCTTGCGTATCGAGGAACTCTCCTTTTGAAACAAGCCATTCAAGATGAACTCCAGAAGTTCTCCGCGAAGTCAGGCGACTAATCTGACGGGTTATTCATGACGGAGACCGTTCACGACGGCACCGCCGCATGCGGTTCTTAAAAAATAGATACGGGAACTTGCATTGCTAGCTGTGTCGCAAGAAGATGCAAGTAATCATTACGGCGTTTTCTGGTGGCTGAAAGGTGTCCATGAAGCCACGAAGGGAGCGGTGAACACGGTGGTCGCTCAATTTCAGCGAGTTGCACTCACCCGCGACATTACGGAGCATCACCTGTGCGCCGGAGATGTTGCCTACGTCGTTGACTTGGTGCCTCATCCAGCGGGAGGCGAATCGGGCTGCGTGCTCGAGGTCTTCAACGCGCTCGGCGAGTCGATCGCCGTCGTCGCGGTTCCAGTTTCTGCCGTCGAGCCGCTTGCCGCAGACGAGGTGTTCGCAGTCCGGCGGCTCGCTGAGTCGCGTGAATGAGGATTCTTCACGTTGTGGCCGGGCTCCCGGCGGCGGGCGGCGGGCTGGCAGACGCCGTGGCGCGAATGGCTCGGGAGGCCTGCCGGCTCGGGCATGATGTGACGATCGCCACCGTGGCCGGGCGGGACGATCCGCTCGCGAGCGCGGCTCGGGAGGCTGAGGCTGCGGGAGTGCGGATCGTGCGGCATGAGCCGAGTGCCCCACGGGCGATCTATTTTTCGCGGAATATGCTCCGCAGGCTGGCGGCACTTGCCGCGCGGGCCGACGTCGTGCACGTCCATTCCAACTGGACGTTCCCGGTGTGGTGGGGCTGCCAGGCGGCGATCGCGGCGGGGAAGCCGCTCGTGATGTCGCCCCATGGCTGCCTCGATCCCGTACGGCTGGCCCACTCGGCGTGGAAGAAGCGGCTGGCCGGCTGCTTCGACCAGCGCTACCTCCGCCAAGCCGATGTGATCCATGCGACGAGCGAGGCCGAGCGCGACTGGATCGAGCAGTATGTGGGCGGCGGCCCCCGGATCGAGGTGATCCCGATCGGCGTCGATCTGCCCGCCTTGCGAGAAACCGCAAACCCCGCGGAGCGAACGCGCACCGCGCTCTTCCTCGGCCGGCTGCACCCGCTCAAAGGGCTCGATCTCCTGCTCGAAGCCTGGCCGATCGCGATGCGGGCACTCGGGCCGGACGCCCGCTGGGAACTCGTGATCGCCGGCCCCGACGAGCAAGGCACGCGGGCCGGGCTCGAACGCCAGGCGCAGGGGCTCGGGCTCGGGAACGTGCAGTTTGCCGGGCCGCTCTACGGGGCGGAGAAGGATCGGGCGATCGCCAACGCGAATCTCTTCGTGCTCCCCTCACGCAGCGAAAACTTCGGCATCGTGGTCGCCGAGGCGCTCGCCGCGGGCGTGCCTGTGATCACGACCAAGGGCACACCCTGGCAGGAGATCGATGGCTCGTGCGGCTGGTGGGTGGATGTGAACGCCCACGCGATCGCAGCGGCCCTCGCTGCCGCCATGCGGCTCAGCGATGCCGAGCGGGCGGCAATGGGCGCGCGGGGCCGCGCGCTCGTCGAGGCCAAGTATCAATGGGCAAGCGTGGGGCAGGCGATGGCTGAACTGTATGCCAGCGTTCAAGCTCAAGCGGATTTATAGCCTGCCAATAGGCGGCGAATTTCCGGCAACAGATCGAGCGGCACCGTCACTGTTGCCTGATCGCTCGTTGCCTCTTGAGCAGCCTCGTCCTCGGCAATCCACTGCTCTTCCGACAGCGAGTCGTAGGTTTTGACCAACTTCTGAACGCGTTCCGCTGTCCAGCCTGGTGGAAACCTTCTGTCGTTCATGATCTTTTTTTCCTTCGTCGACGCCGAAACGCTCGTAAGGCATTTCCCGTGACTGGGTACGCCGTAATGACAAACAATCCTTCGTCTCGCTCGTCCGGGACGTAAATCACGCGAATGTACCGACCAGCCGCACTTTGCCCGATGGCCACTCGTGAACCATCGCGCCCGGGACGATCCTCAAGCGGATGCCGGAGTACGGATTCTACCTCGTCTTCATGCACACCATGATTGTAGATGTGGGGAAGTTCGGAGTCCGCGTCGAAATAAAAGCGAATATCCATGGCCACGCTTGCGATCGAAACCCACGGCTTGCGGCAATGAGTGTATATATGTACACTCTTTGCCACAAGCGTTTCGGTTGCGGCAGCGAGGCTGGAGGACAGGCCCAGGGCTGTTCTCACAAGACCCGCTCGCAGAGGGCCGTGAAGCGGGTGGCCCAGGCTTCGGCGGAATAGGGCGCGGCGGCGGCGATGCCGCAGGCGCCCATGGCGGGGAGGTCGGCGGCGTGGGCGTGGATCTGCTCCATGGCCTGGGCGAGGCTTGCGACGCTGCCCGTGGGGCAGACGATGCCGTTGCTGCGGGGCTGCACGAGCTCCACGTGGCTGCCGCAGGCGTCGGTGCAGATCACCGGCATGCCTGACGCGAGGGCCTCGGCGATCACGAGCGGCCACGGGTCGTAGTCGCTCGCGATCACAAAGCAGCTATGCCGGGCGAAGAGGCCGGGCAGCTCATCGGGCTGCACGAAGCCGAGGTCGGTGACGCCGGGCTGGCCGGCGAGCCGGCTCTTCTCGGGCCCCATGCCGGCGCAAGTGAGCCCCCACGGGTCGGCCACGCGGCTGCGATACCTCGCGTAGGCCGCCATCAGCAGATCGAGCCGCTTCTCGGGGGCATACCGGCCCACGGAGAGAAACTGCCGCGGATACCGCTCGGCCTCGGGCCGAGCCAGGCGGGCGGCCTGATACGCGGCTGTGTCGAGGCCGATGAGCCCGGTCTCGACGGCCGAGGCAGGGAACCCGAGAAATCTCGCGTAGGAGGCAGATCGTGCGCCCGTCACAAGCGCCGCCTTGAACCTCTTCAAATATCGGCGCAGCACGAGCGGCGCAAGCAGCTTGCGGAGCGACCAGCGAAACGTCATGTCGAACGCAAAAATCTTCGGCACCATGCCGAGCGCTGGGCTCTCCGCCACGGCGCGGCACATCGGGCTCCGCCAGCCGAGCACCACGATCACGTCGGGGGCGAACGCCGCCACCTCGTGTTCGAGCGCCAGTCGATCGAGTGGCTCGTCGGAATAGCGAAGCGTGCAATCGAGCCCGGCGAGCACTGTGCTCGCGTCGAAGGCCGTGTTGGATCGCCGCGGGAGTTCGATCAAAAGCTTGAGCCGTACGCCCGGCCGGGCGGCAAACGCCCGCCAGCAGGCGACCATCGCAGGCGTCACGCCCGTCCAACAAAAGACGACGTTCATCGCCGTGCGCCCCACGCCCACACCGTGCCGTGCACGGCGACGCCTTCGGGAAAGGCTTCTTCCACGGCGCGGGTGACGCCGAACCGTGGGTTGCCGTAGTCGTGGCCGGCGATCACGGGCACGCCGAGGCTTTTTGCCCATACGATTTCGTCGCGGACGGCCGCATACGAGTGGTCGGCATCGAGGAACACGAGCGCCGGGGCGGGGCGGGCGAACGAGGTGCGAAACGCCTCGCTCGCTGCGACCACGAGTTCCACGCGGCCGCTGGCCAGCTCTGTGCGCATCACCTTGCGAGCGAAGGCTTCGTGGAGCGACGCCGGCAGCCCAAAGGGATTCCAGCAGAAGTTGTCGATCGTGGTCACCTGCTGATCGGGGCGGGCGGCTTCGGCGATGAGCCGCGTGGTGAGCCCGAAGAGCGTGCCAAACTCTACGACCCGGCCAGGGCCTGCCTCGGCGACGAGCTTCGCCACAGCTGCTTCTTCTTCATCGGTGAGCCCGCCCAGGGCAAACACCGAGGGGTTCTCGAGCAGTTCGAGCTGCGTGGATACGGCCTGCCGCACCTGCCGCTGCCACTTGCACGTGCGGAAGATCTGCCGGCATTTGTGGAGGAACATCATCGGTAACGCAGGCTCCGGAGGACGGCGAGCATCGAACGGGCAGCAGGCTGCACGGCCGGATGCCGGCTCACCCAGGCGCTGGCGGCGGCGGCAGGGCCGAGGCCAAAGCTGGCGAGATCGAGTTCATCCCAGATTCGGCGCACGGCTGCAAAATCTCCCCACCACGCCCGCTGCAATACGGCTGTTTGGAGTTCTCGACGTGCCAATCGGATGAACGACACCGGCCCCGTGCCCGACCGCTCCCGGCGGCCGAGTTCTGCCGCTAAAAACCGATGATACTCGAGGATGTCGAACCGTTCGCGATAGCGGCGTTGCCAGTACTCAATCGCCTGCCCCGGCACCGCGACGTCGTATTCAGCGAGCGGCTCGGGCGTGATCACGACGGGGCCCGCTAAGGCGAGCTTCGTCCAAAACAGATGATCCTCGGCAAACGCCACGCCCTCCGAAAACCCTCCGATCGCCAGCGCCGCATCCTTCGCGACGACGGTGGTGGATGTGTGGAGCGGAAAGTCGCGCAGCCGCTCGGCAAAGAAATCGACGACGCCGGCAGGGCGCGAATCAGTGGCTGAACGGCCGATGCCGTGATACCGCTTGATCGAGTCGCCTTCGACCGTGAAAAAGCCGGCCCCATAGAGCGCGGCTCCGGGGCGAGCCTCGATGAGGCGCCGCATGCCGGCGAGAAACCCCGGCCGCCAGCGGTCGTCGGCATCGAGAAACGCGACGAAGGGCTGGGCGGCTTCTCGCAGGCCAGTGTTGCGGGCGGCGCTGACGCCCCGGTTGGGCTGGTCGATCACGCGCACTCGAACGTTCGCCTGCTGCCGGGCGATGGCCTCCCCTCCGTCGGTGGAGCCGTCGTTCACGATCAGGATCTCGGCCGGGGCACACGTCTGCGCCGCGACCGAATCGACGGCCCGCTGAATCGTGGCGGCCTTGTCAAAAAGCGGGATGACGGCTGTGAACATCGGCGGGCCCGCCGGAAAGACCGGCCGAATCCTGGCATTTCGTTGCCCCGCGATCTACTATAGTCGGCGGGGCAGGCAGCGGATCGAAAGGACCGGAGAACCGCTCGTGAACCGTACCACATCCCGAAGCATCCCACGGGCCTGCGCGGCCCTGTGCGCGGCATTTTTGCTGGCTGCCACCCCGGCCCGCGGCGTGATCATCGACACGGAGACCGGCGCCGGAAATACAACCGCCCCGGTCGACAATCCTGGCTGGGCCAACGTGGGCACCGTCGCCAACGGCAGCGCGGTGTATCTGGGCAACCGGTGGGCGATCACAGCGACCCACGTCTGGACCGGCCCCACCACGTTCAGCGGCACGACCTATCAAAACGTGCCCGGCAGCGAGATCACGCTCTCGAACAACGGTGCAGCCGGAAAAACCCCTTACACCGATCTCGTGCTCTACCAGCTCGCCACCGACCCCGGCCTCCCGGCGCTTACGATCGCATCGTCGACGCCGGCGAACGGCTCGGCCGTGACGATGATTGGGGCCGGGCGTGATCGCGGGGCATTTACGACGTGGAACGTGAACACCGGCACGACACCGTGGGTGTGGACAGTGACCGGGTCAAACGCGAATGCCGCCGGCTACCTGTGGGGCTCGACGCGAACGATGCGCTGGGGCACGAACGCCGTCGAAGGCGCCGGCTGGATCACCTACACGATCGATACGCCGAAGAGCGCCTATGTGATGCAGACCACGTTCAACGATTTGGGAAGCTTTTCGAACGAGTCCCAGGCCGCCCCAGGCGATTCGGGCGGCGCAATGTTCCACAAGAACGGCAGCACGTGGGAGCTGTCAGGAATCATGCTCGTGACCGATGCATTCAGCGGGCAGCCCGGCAGCACAGCGGTGTTCGGCAACAACACCTTCTCTGCCGATCTTTCGTACTACCGCTCGCAGATCGTGCAGGTGGTGCCGGAACCCGGGGCGCTCATGCTCGCCGGGCTCGGCAGCATCACGCTCGTCGTCGCCGCCAGCAGGCGTAGGCGACGCCTGCCACGCTGAGCATCGCGAACGTCGACGGCTCGGGCACGGCGACCGTGAGCAGCATCACCTGGCCATTCACGTTGCCACTGCCAAAGTTCGCCGTCTGCGGAACGGTCGAGAGGAACAGGCTCTGATCCCAGCCGAACATGGCAGGGTTTCGCCAGTTGTAGTAGCCCTGGCCGTTGATGAAGTTGTCGGTGCCGAGGCCGTCGCCAAGCACGTAGACAGTGAACCCGCCGTTGTTCCACCTGGCGTTGTAGAGCGACGACGTGAAGTCGGCCGCGGTGTCGGTGAAGAAGCCGCCCTTCAGAGACGTAATGCTCCCCGTGCCGACGGTCAGTTCCGTCTTCGTGAAATTCAGGAACAGGGTTTTCGTGTTATCGGCGTCGAGGGCCGAAGCGAACGGTGTGCCGCCCGTGAGCCTGACGAGGTCGTTTGCGCTGTTACTCGCACTCCCGTACGTCGGGGCCGTGCCGCTGAACACGAATTGCAGGTCGAGCCCATCTGTCGGATTGAGCTGCTGGGCAGTGAGAATGCCCGACGCAGTGCCCGTGGGCCCGGGGTTGAGCGTGCCATTTCCAGCGACGGGATTGTTGATGGTGCCGGTACCGCCGAGGAAGCCGTTCGACACGTACACCACGCCATTGCTGATCGGGCTATTGACGGTGCCGTTCATGTAGAGCTTGCCGCCGTCGACGAGCAGCGTTCTCTCCCACCCAAGGGCCGTCACACCCGAAAGCACGACGGTGCCGTTGCCAGCAGCGATCTTGAGCCCAGAACCTGCCTCCTGGGCCGCAGAGATCGTGGACGTTCCGCTTTGGGCCGTGATCGTGCCGCCGTTGCCGTAGATGAGCCCGCCACCACCGCCCTGGACCACGTAGCCCCCGGTCGTGAAGTAGATCTGGCTCACGTTCACGTTCTCGCCCACCGACACTGTGCCGGAGGTCCCGCCGAAATAGGCCACGCCCACGCCATTGGTCCACGGCTGCTTCGTGGTCTGCCCGGCGGCGTCCGTGGTCCAGTAGGCATTCGAGTTTGTCCACGTGCCGTTGCCCCCCGCTCCCGAACCCGGGGCCCAGTAGGCCACGGCCGGGGCGAAGGTAGATGAGCCGATGATGGCTCCGGTTTCTCCGCCGTAGTCCCACAGCACCATCGAGGCGGTGTGGTTGCCAGCGGAGAGTTGAGCCCCGCCCGTGAACGTGGTGATCGCCGTGAACGTGCCGGCCCGGCCACCGATCTGCTGGCCACCCGTGATCGTCGGTCGTTTGGAATCAGTCGTGTTGAGCGAGCCATCAATATAAAACTCGAGCTCGTTGTCACCCGCCCCCGGAAAGTCGAACCGATAGAAGCCAGCCACCGGGACATAGAAGTTTTGCTGGGCGACCCAGTTGTAGAGCCCGCCCACGAGCGACGAGGTCGTCGTCTGCGGCGCGATCCAGTAGTTTGTGCCGCCAAGGTAGACGAGCCCGGCCTGCGGAGAGCCGCCGCCGACGAATGAGTTCACCGTGTTCGTCGGCACGTAGGCGTCATAGGGCGTGGTCTGGCTACTCGGCGGCGTGAAGCCACTTGGCACGGCGACGACGCTCCAGTTGGAGTCGCGGCCGCCAGGGCTCGAGCCGAGGCCCGTGCCGAAGATCGTCCCCGAGACGAATTGCGCGTGGGCGCTCGTTGCTGCAAGCGCGATGGCGAATGCAAGCGCTGCAGCACGAAACGTGGAAGACGACTTCATGACTCAAGCCCTCGGGGAAAAATTGCCGCTCTCTCCACAGCTCACAGTACGTGTGGCTTTGTTCCCTGCAATGCGCGGAATGCGCAAAGTGACGAAACGGGATTGAGCAGGGACGAATCGGCGGCGCCGTAGGACAGGCTTCAGCCTGTGAGCCCATGATGTTCGCGCGGCCGAAAAGCTGAAGCCTGCCCTACGGCAGATAAGTGCCAAGAACAACGAGCGCGAGGGGGCGCGACCAGTGCATCGATCGCGGATCGTTGATGAACGACCACCATGTGCGGTCCACTTCTGCCGCGTCGATGAACGACTGCGACGCCAGATGCTTGATCGCCGCCTCGCATGGCTCACGCATTTCGCCGCGCATCCAGGCGCCGATCGGGAGCGTGAAGCCTGTCTTGGGCCTGTTCGAGATCTGCTTGCTGAGCACGTGATTGCCCGCCATCCGCAGCAGTGCCTTCGACGATCCGCCCCGCTTCACGGAGCCCGGCAAGGCCGACACGTAGTTCACGAGCGGTAGATCCAGGAACGGCACCCGCACCTCGAGCGAATGCCGCATGCTGTTGGCATCGGTGTCGCGGAGGAGCGTGTCGCCCATGTAGTGCGTGGCTTCCAGACGGGCCACCGTGTTGAACGAATCGCCGTCGAGCACCGGCTCGATGCGATTCGGGGCCCCTTCTAGATAATCGGCCGCGAGGCCGACGCGGTCGGTCCCGAGCCCCATCGCTCGAATCCGCGAGTCCGACAGGGCCCGTCGCAGCGAACGGGCGACGCCGGCCACGCTCGTGTCGCCGGCGACCAGATCGGCCAGTTTCTCCATCGCGCCCGGCGGGCCGCCTGCCGCACCCGCCGCCGACAGCACGCTCGCCCGCAGGCCGCGAGGAATGAATCGCAGGGCCCGCAGCATCCGCGACCAGCGCGGCGCTCGGTCGAACGTGGCGTAGCCGCCGAAGAGTTCGTCGGCACCGAGGCCCGACAGGCCCACGACAACGCCCTCTGCTGCCAGACGACGGCTCACCACATATGTGTTGAAGCCGTCGATGCTCGGGCTATCCATGCCGGCGAGCCAGTCGTGCCACTTTCCGGGCATGTTGGCGGCGTCGAGTTCAACCGATACATGCTTGATGCCGAGCGCTTTCGCCGTCTCGGAGGCGAGCACCACCTCATCCTGGCCGTGAACGGCTCCAAATCCGACGGTGAAAGCCACGACTCGCGGCGTGTATTCGCGGGCCAACGACGCGATGATCGTGGAGTCGATCCCTGCCGAGAGAAAGATGCCCACCGGCACGTCGGCGATGAGATGCCGCAAGACGGCGTCGTGGAGCATGTCGTGGACGGCGCTCGCGGCCTGAACTTGATGATCGGCCAGCGTCTGCTGTGGAAAACTCCAGAAACGGCGCGGCCGCGGCGGGACGTCGCCCGTGGTGACGCGACCGTCGATCCACTGGGTGTGCCCGGCGGGGAACGACCGGATGTGCTCGTAGACCGTGCGCGGTGATTGCACGGCACCGTAGGCGAGCATGCCGGAGATGCCGGCGAGGTCGAGATCCTTCGGGACGAGCCCCGACGCAAGTAGCGGCTTGATCTCGCTTGCAAACAGGAGGCGATCCGGCAGCGCCGCCACATACAGCGGCTTGATGCCGAGCGGATCGCGGGCGAGCAGGATTCGCTGCGACGACGCGTGATAGAACGCGAAGGCGAACATGCCCTGCAGCTTCTCCACGGCGGCCTCGCCCCAGGTGCAGAGGGCTTGGAGCAAGACTTCCGTGTCGCTCGTGCTCCGAAACACGACACCAGCCATCTGGAGCTCGGTGCGCAACTGTCGGAAGTTGTAGATCTCGCCGTTGAAGATCAGGCAGTCGCCGGTGCGCTGATTGAACATCGGCTGATGGCCGGCGGCGGAGAGATCGAGGATCGCAAGCCGCCGGAAGCCGAGGCCCGCGACGGGGCCGCTGGCTTCACTGCCGCCCAGCGAGAGCACTTCGAAGCCCTCGTCGTCGGGACCGCGATGGACCATCGCGCGCATCATCGCCCTGACAGCCGGCTCGACCGGCCGCGGGTCTGCACTGATGACGCCACAGATACCGCACATGGGGGGATTTCTCTTGCTGCTGGGGCGCTCTTCGAGCGCACACGGCCACGCATCGGGCGCGCGGTATACGCTCCGCGCGCCGATCAGCCCGCCAGAAGAGAAGGCGGACGCAAGAGAGAAAGCGGATGCCCGGCAAGGGGGCAGGCGCGGACACCGTCGGTGACGAACGAGCCGTGGGTGTCGGCACCGAGCGTGTCGAAGATTTCTGTTGCCGTGATCGCCTCAGCGTCAACGGCACCGGAAGTCGGCCTCTCGCTGCGGTGCCGCGGGGCACGGGGGAGCTGAAGATTGCGAGTCGACACGTTGACCGGCAGCGGGTGCTCTGCAGCCTGAAGGATCGGCGCTACCGCGAGCGACGCGTGCCCGGGCGAGATTGCACTGGCTGGGGAGTGATGGCTGCCCGGCGGCGGCATCATGGCCCCGACGCACGCCAGCGAGGCGAGAACGGCGACACCAATCGCGATCATCGCGTGGAGCGGGCATGCGAACAGGTGATGGCAGGGCCGCGGCAAGCAGGTAGTCCTCTTGGGGGAGTATACAACGCAGAACTTGCAGGATGCTTCCCCCGACAGAAGAAACATATATCCCGGCGGGCGTGGCGGGAGGAGCGAATCGGGAGGCTTGCCGGGTTGTAAGGCGGGGGCGTGGGGAGAAGGCCGGCAGGCGGGACGCCTTCCCTACGGGAGACAGGCTGAAGCCTGTCCTACATGGCGGCGAGATTGCTGGAGGTAGCTGCCGAGGACGACGAGGGAGAGCGGCCGCGACCAGTGCATGGCGTGCCGCTGGGCCGCATAGCGATCCCAGAGCCGGGTGACGGAGGCCGACCCGAAGATGGGGCAGTCGGCAAGCGTGGCAATCGCCGCTGTGCATTGGTCGCGCAGGGGCCCAAACATCCATTCCCCGATCGGTAGCGAAAAGCCGCGCTTGGGCCGCGTGAAGATGTCGTAAGGGAGAACAGAGCCCGTCGCTTTTCGTAACAGGTGCTTGGGCGGAGCACCCGGCGGCTGCTTCACGCGGCTCGGCAGACTCGCCACGCCGTCGGCGAACCACCGGCCCAGGAACGGCACACGGATCTCCAGCGAATGGGCCATGCTGTTGGTGTCGGAATCGCGCAGGAGCGTGTTGCCCATGTAGAGGGAACACTCCGCCTGCGACATGGCCCGAAAGGGATCGCGGCCAGCGTCGTTAAACGGCGCGAATGCGGCGGGCGGGAGAAACTCGCTCGTGAGCCCGAGCGACCGCGGAGCAAAGCCGAGGCTGCGGAGATCGCTATCGCTTGTAAGCCGGCGAAACTGGCTGGCCAATTCGAGCGCCGTCGTGCCCCCTGAGACGAGATCGATCGCCTTCGCCCGCTTGCCGGCGGGCAGCGGTGCGAATGCGATCTTGGCAGCCGCGCGCCGCAGGCTGGCTGGCACGAATCCGAGCGGCCGCAGCAGCCGCTCGGCCTTCGCCGCCCGCGCGAAGCTTGGATACCCGCCAAACAGTTCGTCTGCCCCGAGGCCCGAGAGGGCGACCGTGGCTCCGGCATCTTTCACGACGCCGCTCACGACGTATGTGTTCAGCCCGTCGATGCTCGGCCGGTCGGCCGCACGCAGCCATTCCTGCCACTGCAGCATGATCCAGGCGTCGTCGAGAATGGTCTGCTGGTGCACCGTGCCCAGGCCGCGGGCCGTGGCGGCGGCGTCGGCGAGCTCGTCTTGGCCGCCGGCGCTCTCGTAGCCGACCGAAAACGTGTTCACGGGCGATTTGTGGTTTCGAGCCAGCGCGGCGAGCGCAGCCGAGTCGATGCCTCCCGAGAGGAACACGCCCAGCGGCACGTCGGAAATGCACTGATCCCGCACGGCGGCGTTGAGCTGCATCTGCACGGTGCGCACGGCCTTCTTCTCATCGGCGTCGGCCCCCTCGGCAGGAAACGACCAGAATCGCCGGCTGCGGGGGGCGTGGGCGGCGGCGTCGCTGCCGATCCATTCACAGGAGCCGGCTGGGAACGACTGGATCGCCCGATGCACCGTGAGCGGATCTTGCGGGGCCCCGTAGGCCAGGAATGACGCGATCCCGGCTGGATCGAGATCGTCGGGCACGAGGCCCGAGGCGAGCACGGCCCGCACCTCGCTCGCAAACACAAACGCCCGCTGTGCCCGGGCCACGTAGAGCGGCTTGATGCCAAAGGGATCGCGGGCGAGCAGCACGCGGCGGCTTTTCGCATGATAGAAGGCGAAGGCAAACATGCCGTCGAGCTCGTCGAGGGCCTTCTCACCCCAGGCGACGAGCGCGTGGAGCAGGACCTCTGTGTCGCCGGAGCTATGCACCGCGAAGCCGAGCCCCTCGAGCTTGGCCCGCAGCCAGCGGAAGTTGTAGATCTCGCCATTGAAGACGAGGCAATCGCCCGTCTCCCGATGGATCATCGGCTGATGACCGGTGGGCGAAAGATCGAGGATCGCAAGCCTGCGAAACCCAAACCCTACCGTGCCCGTGGTCGGCCCCGCCGCATGCAGGCCCGCTGCGACCGGAAACTCCTCGTATCCCTCGTCGTCGGGGCCGCGATGCACCATCGCCCGCATCATGGAGCGAACAGCCGGCTCCACGAGCCGCTCGTCGGCACTCACCACTCCGGCGATCCCACACATGCTCGAGCCTCTGATTTAGTGGAGCATTATGGCACGGAGGGCAAGCGAGCGACGCATGAGCACCCAAATCTGGCGAGAGTGCCAGAAAACGGGCCGAGCGGCCCGCGGGACGCTTTCCCCCGACGCACCGTTGAACGGCCACGATTGACGCCACAATGTGAACTGGCGTATACTGCTGCTTGAATGGAGGTTCGTCATGACCGTTGACATGCTTCGTGACCTTGTGCTCCGGCGGCCGTTCGAGCCGTTCGTGATCAATCTCTCAAGCGGCGAGTCGCACGAGGTTCGCCACCCAGAGTGTCTGGCGATCGGGAAGACACGGGTTTACGTCTCCTACCCCGAGGACGACCGCCTCGTGATCTGCTCGATGCTTCACATCACGAGCATCGAGGCCCTGCAAGGCACGCAGTGAGGCGGCGCGATTCACGCGGAGCCCCCGGGCTTCCCACGATCCATCAGGCCCGGAGCGGAAGCGACGGGATTGGGCGTGAAAAACGGGCGTTTGCCAGAAATTTGACTTTCCGGCGGGCCGGAGCAGAATGAGGGAAGTCTCGAGGCTGGCGTGCGGACACGTCGCCCGAGCGGGTTTTCAGGAAACGCTACTGACCGAGCGAACATCTCGACGGCTCTCGCCTGGCGGCGAATTGGCTGACGGTGTTTCGGCAGAGCGGATTTTCCTTCTCTTTTCCCCCCGCCCTTCCCTCCAGACACGTCGCCTGATCGCAGGCTTGTGAGCGCAGTCGCGACCGTTCGCCCGGCTTGCGGGGAACAGGAACATGCGACACGACGCGCGGCTGATTTCAGGCACGATTTTCCAGGCACTCGCCCTCTGCGCCTGCCTCGCGGCACGGCCGGCATCTGCCGACACGATCGTGACCTTCACCACGAACCTCGGCACCTTCGACGTGCAGCTCTACGACACGCAGGTGCCCACGACCGTGGCGAACTTTCTCAGCTACGTGAACGCCGGCAGCTACACGAATTCGATCTTCCATCGGAGCACGA
The DNA here is from genome assembly GCA_945861585.1 of Planctomicrobium piriforme. Lineage (GTDB taxonomy): Bacteria > Planctomycetota > Planctomycetia > Pirellulales > UBA1268 > RGVT01. The sequence goes on along the minus strand of CAMAVC010000002.1, from coordinate 84,139 downwards.
CCAACAACCCGGCCGATATCCAGATCGTGCAGGGGGGCGGCTTCAAGCTGGTCACGACGGCGACGACGGCCTCGATCGATCCTATCGCCACGGCCGCCCCGATCCCGCTCCAGGCCGGGCTCTCAAACCTCAAGGGCACGATCGCGATGGCCCGCACGGCTGCCCCGGATAGCGCCACGAGCCAGTGGTTTTTCAACGTCACCGACAATCTCGATCTCGACCCCAGCCCGGGGAACGACGGCTACGCCGTGTTTGGCGCTGTGATCGGCGGCGGGATCAGCGTGATCGAGGCTATCGGCGCGGTGCCCGTGTACGACGCGTCGAGCGTACTCCTCAACCCCGCCTTCAGCGAACTGCCACTCCTCAATCCCTCGCTCAGGCCACAAAACCTCGTGATGGTGAACAGCATCGTCGCCGTCCCCGAACCCGGCACCCTCGCCCTGGCACTTACAGGTGTTCTTTTGTACACTTCCCGGGCATTGCGGAAACGACGCCTCGCGATCGGCCAAAGCGATGACGGCTCGCTCTCAAAACGAACGCAAATTCGGCTCTTGGGAAGCACGGCCTGACGGCGGCCGCCTGTATTCGCTCGATGTCGCTGGCAAACTCGGTTGGCGAGCCCGGCATGAACGCCCTCCTTCAGGTGCTTCAGATGATCACCCGTAGTCTCATTGCTGACAAAATTGCCGCGTGGCTGCACCATGACCTCACTCTCTGCGAACTGGTCGACTGGGCTGAGAATGCCTTGCTTCGTGAGGATTTCGCCGAGAATGATGCGAGCGAACTGGCCGCAATCGTCGGCAGGCTCGGAGCGGCCGACGTGAGGAACTTCGGGCTGTCGTGGGAAGACTGCGAGCAGTTACTGAAGCAGTTGGGCTACGTCGCACACGTCGACATTACTGCAGCATGACGATCATCCTGCGGACCGGATTCGCTGTCGCTTCGCTTGTCGCGACCACTTTTGGCGCAGCGACGGCACTCGCGGCGGGGCCGGCGGACTGGCCGCGGTGGCGCGGGCATGAGGGCGGCGGGCAGGGGGGCGACGTGGCCCTGCCCCGAGGCTGGACGGCGGCCGACTGGAAGTGGCAGGCGACGCTGCCCGGGCAGGGGCATGGCTCACCGGTGGTGTTTCGCGGCGGCGTGTACACGGCAGCGGCCGACGAGGCGGCGGGCAAGCGGTTTCTCACCTGCCACGATGCGGCCGCTGGAGGCCTCCGCTGGCAGCGCGAGTTTGCCGGGCCGATCGAGCCGCACCACGCGCAAAACAGCTCTGCCTCCGGCACCGTGGCCGCGAGCAACGACGGCGTGTTTTGGCTCTGGGCCACAAAAGACAACCTGCGGGTGGAGGCGTTTACGCCCACGGGCGAACCGCTCTGGCACGCCGACCTCGGCCCCTACGCCTGTGAGCATGGGTTTGGAGCGTCGCCGGCGGTGTGGCGCGACCTCGTGATCGTGCCGATCGACCACGACGGCCCGAGCGCGATCGTGGCCCTCGACGCCAAGACCGGCCGGGAGCGCTGGCGCGTGAACCGCGAGACGGGCCGCGCGGCCTACTCGACGCCGCTTGTGATCGACCGCGGCGCAGGCTCTCGGCCGCAGGTCGTGGTGGCGAGCAACGGCAACGGGCTTACCGGCCTCGACCCGGCCACGGGGGCGCTGCTCTGGGAGACCAAATGCTTTCCGCGGCGGACCGTGTCGTCGCCGATTCTGGCCGGACCGCTCGTGCTCTGCACCTGCGGCGAAGGGGGCGGCGACAACCTGCTCGTGGCGATCCCGCTGCCCACCGCGCTCCCGGCAGCCGGCAGCCCGCCGCTCGCGCCCGAGCCCGCCTACACGCTCGATCGCAGCGTGGCTCCCTACGTGCCCACGCCCGTGTGCTCGGGCGAGCGGCTCTATCTCTGGGGCGACCGCGGCGTCGTGACCTGCGTGAAGGCCGGCACGGGCGAAACGCTCTGGCGGGGGCGCGTGGGCGGGATGTTTTCGGCGTCGCCGATCGTGGTGGGAGATTGTGTGATCAACGTGTCGGCCGACGGCGAGGTGGTGATGATCGCCGACGGCGACGCCTTCGAGGTGCTCGGCCGCGTGCCGCTCGGCGACACCTGCCGGGCCACGCCCGCCGCCGCGGGCGGCAGGATCTACTTCCGCACGGCATCGCGATTGTTTGCGCTGTAGGACAGGCTTTAGCCTGTCATCCCTCCGACGTTCTCGCGCCGACAGGCTAAAGCCTGTCCTACTGCCGCACGGCGCGCGGCTCTCTCCCTCGCGCACGCCTTTTGTTAGGCTCCCCCCATGAGTCGAGCCGAGCAGCTGCCCCAGCCCCTCACGATCTGGATCGTCAATCCGTTCGATGACATCCCCGGCGAGGGTCTGCCGCCGCTCCGCTACTGGTCGCTGGCCCGCATCCTCGCCGCCCGCGGCCACGATGTGACCTGGTGGAGCGCTACCTGGAGCCACCGCCGCAAGGCTCGCCGTGACGTGCCCCTCGGGATTCGCGAAGACGAGAACTTCGCCGTGCGGCTCGTGGCCGTGCGGCCCTACGAGAAGAACGTGTCGCTGGCTCGGATCGCCAGCCACCGCGACTTCGGCCGCACGTTTGAACGGCTGGCGAGCGAAGGCGTGGCCTCGGGGCAACTGGACCGGCCCGACATCATCCTCGCGAGCTTCCCGCCGCTCGAAGGCCCGGAGGCCGCCGCCCGCCTCGCCAAGCGGCTCGATGCACTGTTTGTGTGCGACGTGCAGGACCTGTGGCCGGAAACGTTCGAGCGGCTGCTGCCCGGCCCGAAGTGGTTGCGCGGCCTCGTGGCCCCGCTCTTTCTTGGCGGTATGGAGAAGCGACGGAAGGCAGTGCTCGCCGCTGCCGATGCGATTTCCGCCACGTCTCAAACCTATCTGGATGCCGTTGCGGCGAAGGCTGCTCCTGCTGACGCGACTGCAGCGTCGACACCGTCGCACGTCTGCAACCTCGGCGCTTACCTCCAGGAATACGCCGAGCCACCGCGGCTATCTCCCGCCGAGATCGACGCCTCGCTCGAAGCGGGGCCCGATGCCTCGCAGCCGGTGAAGTGCGTGTATGCCGGCTCGCTGGAGGCGGGGCAGGACATCGACACCTTGATCACCGCCGCCCGGCTGCTCGGCTCTGCAGGAACTGCGGCCGAAATCCATGTGGCGGGCACTGGCTCGCTCGAACCGCGGCTCCGCAGCGCGGCCGAGGGACTTCGGGGAGCTTGCCGGCTCGTCGTGCACGGCCTGCTCGGACGACGCGACTATGTGGACCTGCTCTCGAAGGCCGACATCGGCCTTGTGCTTGTGAAGCCCGAGACAAGAGTGGCCATCCCCAACAAGGCCTGCGACTACGCGGCCGCCGGCCTGGCCCTCGTGAATTCACTGCCTGGGGAACTTGAACGGCTGGTGAGCGAGCATCAGGCCGGGCTCACCTATACGGCCGACGACGCCGCCTCGCTCGCCCGGGCGATTGCAGCATTCGCATCGGATCGGCGGCTCCTCAACGACTGCCGCCAGGGCAGCCGCCGGCTGGCCGAGGCCGTGTTCGATCGCGAAAAGACGTATCTTCAGTTTGCAAAGTGGCTCGAAGCCTCTTTGTAGGACAGGCTTCAGCCTGTCATTCCCCTGTCTTCGCAAGCCCGAGGCGCGAGCCGAGAGGAAAACGCGCGGTTTGGCGAGAATCGCCACCGCATTCCCTTCAGCTCACGCTTCGGGCTTTTTGGAACGGCACATCCAAGTCATCCGAACTGACAGGCTGAAGCCTGTCCTACAACAGAGTCATGCAAGCACCCCCGACCACGCTTCGCGAAACGCTCTCCCACCTCGGGCCGGGCATCATTCTCGCGAGCTCCATCGTGGGCAGCGGCGAACTGATCGCCGCCACCACCGTGGGCGCCGAGGCGGGGTTTGTGCTCCTCTGGCTGATCGTGATCGGCTGCGCGATCAAGGTGGCGGCTCAGATCGAGATCGGCCGCCACACGCTCGCCTGGGGCCGCACGCCACTCGTAGCCTTCGACCGCGTGCCCGGCCCACGCATCGGTGGCCTCGGCTGGATCGTATGGGGCTGGGCGATCATGACGGCGCTCGTGGTCGTGCAGCAGGGCGGAATTCTCGCCGGCGTGGCCCAGACGCTCGCCGCCGGCGTGCCCGTGACCGCTGCCGGCCGCGAGTGGAACCGCGTGCACGACGCAGCCGCCGCCACGCGCATCCAGGCCGCCACCGCCCGCCGCAGCGGCGATGCCGCGCAAGCGACCGCGCTCGACGCCCGCTTCGCCGCCCTCGAAGCCGAATCAAAAACCCTCGCCCGCCCCACCGACGACACCTTCTGGGCCGTGGTCGTCGGCGTCGTGACCTCGATCCTGCTCTCGATCGGCCGCTACGGCGTGATCGAGCGCGTGTCGATCGTGCTCGTGGGCACGTTCACGCTCGTGACACTCCTCGCGCTCGCGATGCTGCAGTTCGACCCCGCGTGGGCGATCTCTTCGCGCGAGCTCATGGGGGGCATCGTGCCCTCGATCCCGCCGGCCATCGGCGGCCGCTCTCCTCTGATGACGGCGCTTGCCACCTTCGGCATCATCGGCGTGGGGGCGAGCGAGCTCATGTTTTATCCCTACTGGTGCCTCGAGAAGGGCTACGGCCGCGCGGTGGGCCCGCGCGACGATTCGCCCGCCTGGGCGGCCCGGGCCCGGGGCTGGCTCCGCGTGATGCAGTTCGACGCGTGGGCGTCGATGGTGGTCTACACCGTGGTGACGGTGGCTTTCTATCTTTTGGGCGCCGCCACGCTCGGCCGGCTCGGCCTGCGGCCCGGCGGCGGTGAGATGGTGCGGTCGCTCGGCGCGATGTATGCGCCCGTGTTTGGGGCGTGGGCTGAAGAACTGTTTCTCGTGGGCGCGTTCGCCGTGCTCTATTCCACGCTCTTCGCCGCGGCCGACGGCAACGCGCGGATCGTCACCGACGGCCTCACGCTCGCCGGCTGGATTCCAGCGGGGGACGACGCCCGCCGCACCTGGACGCGCCGGATCGCCACGGCCTGGCCGCTCGTGGCGCTCGCCCTCGCCCTCTTGATCCGTGAGCCCGTGGGGATGGTGCTCGCCAGCGGCGCGATGCAGGCCGTGATGCTCGCCGCCCTGGGAGTGGCCGTGCTCTGGTTTCGCTATCGGGCGATGGAGCCGCGGCTGACCCCCTCGAAGCCGTGGGATTTGCTGTTGTGGGTCTCGGCGGCGGGCTTCATCATGGTTGGTCTCTGGACCCTATGGCAGAAACTGCTGGGCATCATGGCGACGCCGTAATTCGGCCGTGGGCACGGCTGATGGACTTGCTGCGCCTCGAGCGCCGTGACGTGGCCACGATCTTGGCCTTCGCCCTGGGCGTGGGGCTGCTTTCGATCGTGACGCCGGCCGCCATCGAGGCCCTCGTCAACACCGTGGCCTTCGGCGTGCTGCTCTGGCCGGTGGTCGTGCTCTCGCTCGTGATGCTCGCCTTCCTGATCTTCTCCGCGATCCTGCGGGCGATGCAGGTGGCCGTGGCCGAATACATGCAGCGGCGGATCTTCGCCCGCACCGCCAACACCTTCGCCACCCGCTTCGCACGCGCCGAGATCGAGTCGTTTGACGGCCGCAATCCCACCGACATCGTGAACCGGTTTTTCGAGGTCGCTTCCGTGCAGAAGGCGATCACGTCGCTGCTCGTCGACGGCGTGGCGATCGTGATGACCACGGTCGTCGGCCTCGCCGTGCTCGCCTTCTACCATCCCTACCTGCTCACCTTCGCGCTCGTGATGGTGCTGATGATCGCGTTTCTCGTGGGCGTGCTCGGCCTCGGCGGCGTGCGCACGAGCATCGCCGAGAGCTACGCCAAGTTCGACATGGCAGCTTGGCTCGAGGAGATCGCGAAGTGCCCGCACACCTTCCGCTTTGGCAAGGGCGGAGCGGTGGCGATCGAGCGGGCGGGCATGCTCACCGAGGCCTACATCGACTCGCGCCGCAAGCACTTTCGCGTGGTCTGGCGGCAGACGCTCTTCGCGCTCCTGCTCGAGGCCGTGGCCAGCACCGTGCTCTTGGGCCTCGGCGGCTGGCTCGTGATCAACCGGCAGCTCAACCTCGGCCAGCTCGTGGCAGGCGAGCTGATCGTGACGCTCGTGCTCACGGCCCTCTCGAAGCTCGGCAAATACGTGGAGATCTTTTATGACCTCCAGGCCTCGCTCGACAAGCTGGGCGTGATCAGCACGCTTGTGCTCGAGCCCGAAGGCGGGGAGCAGCTGCCGCCCCGCGACACGCCCATGCAGGCCGTGGCGGAGATTCGCCGGCGCGACAAGACCCACAAACTGGTGGCCCGCCCGGGCGAGCGCGTGGCCGTGATCGGCCCGTCGGGTTCGGGCAAGACGTTTCTCCTCGAGACGCTCTGCCTCCTTCGGCTGCCGCACGAAGGGCTGCTCGAATTCGACGGCATCGACGCCCGCTCGCTCGACCGTGCGTCGACCAGGCTGGGCATCGCCTTCGTGGGCCAGGCCGAGACCTTCGCCGGCACCGTGGCGGAAAACATCCGGGTGGGCCGCACCGAGATCACGGCGCTCGACGTGCAGCGGGCGCTCGACATGGTGGGGCTCGACGACACCGTGGCCCGGCTGCCGCAGGGTGCCGCCACGCCGCTGGCGTCCGACGGCCTGCCACTCTCCACGAATGCATTGCTGCGGCTCTCGATCGCCCGCGCGATCGCCGGCCGGCCGCGGCTGCTGCTCATCGACGGCCTGCTCGACGGCCTCGACATCCACGAGTGCCCGCAGCTCATCGAGGCGCTCTTCGACCGCCAGGCCCCTTGGACGCTCGTGGTGGTGACGGCCCGCGACGAGCTCCGCAACCGCTGCGACAAGACGGTGGAGTGGTCATGAGCGACGCGCGCACACACACGCACAACCACGGCTTCGACGACGTTCTCGCCCGCTCGGCCACGCCGCGGATGGTGCGCGGGATGGGGCGGGTGGTCGTCCTGCTTTTCCTGGCCACGCCATTCCTCCTGGCTTTCGTACCTTGGCAGCAGACCGTGCAGGGGCGGGGGCAGGTCGTCGCATATTCCCCAGTCGAGCGCATGCAGGTGCTCACGGCGCGGGTTTCGGGGCAGGTGCGCAAGTGGCATGTGGTCGAGGGAAGCCGCGTAAAGATGAACGATCCCGTCGTCGATATCGAAGACAACGACCCTGAGCTTGCCGCAAGGTTGGAGGCCCAGCGCGAGTTTCTCGCCGGGCGCTTGGCGGCAGCGAAGCTCGAAGTGATTGAACAGGATGCCGCGGCAAAGGCCCAGGAATCGGCCCGCGACGCGGCAGTGAAGGCGGCAGAGGCGAATCGTGAGGCGGCACGCAAGTCAATCGAGGTGGCCAGGCAGGTCGGCGCCAACGCCGAGTTTGCGCAGACGTTCGAGAAGAGCCGCTTCGAGATGTTCGAAGACCTGTTCACGAACCCCACGTTTGGCGGTCTCGAAAGCAAGCTCAACCGCGACGAGGCCCGGATGCGGGCGGATCGCGCCTTCACCGACACAGAGAAGGCCGCTGCGGAGATCCAGCGGGCCCAGGCCGCCCTGCTCACGCAGGAAGCTTTGCTCCTGCAGGCCGACGCCGCCGGTCTCTCGGCGATCGCCGTGGCCCGTTCCAACCTTCGCAAGAGCGAGCAAAACCTGTTTTCGATCGAGCGCGAGATCCAGGAGATCGACAACCGGATCGAACGCTTCAAAGCCCGGCTCGTGGTGGCGCCCTGCGACGGAACGGTGTTCCGCGTGGAGGCCAACGTGGGCCAGGGTGGACAGTACGTAAAAGAAGGCGACGAGCTGTGCACGATCGTGCCCGACACCAACGACCGCGTCGTCGAGCTCTTGCTCGACGGACTCGACGCACCACTGGTGCGTGGGTTCGCGGAACGCACGGGCTCCTTGCCGCAGGTGCGGCTGCAGTTCGAGGGCTGGCCGGCGGTGCAGTTTTCGGGCTTTCCGGAACTGGCAATCGGCACGTTTGGCGGGAAGGTGCGGCAGATCGACGCGGCGGCCAGCGGCACCTCGGGCAAGTTTCGCGTGCTCATCGAGCCCGACGCGATGCGGCCCGGCGAGATGTGGCCCGACTCGGAGTTTCTACGGCAGGGCAACCAGGCGATCGGGTGGGTGTTTTTGAACCGCGTGTCTCTCGGCTACGAGATCTGGCGCCGCCTCAACGGCTTCCCGCCTGTCGTGTCGCCGATCACCAAGGACAAGGACGGCCCCAAGCCGCCCAAGATCAAGGTGAAGTGACAGGAGGACAGGCTTCAGCCTGTCTGTCTTTCTGCCACCGACGGCCCACGCTGAAGAATGACAGGCTGAAGCCTGTCCTACTCTGGCTCCTTCTCGCTACCACGGCCGCTGCCGCCGAGCCTCGGCTCTTCACGCCCGCTCGAAGCCTGACGGCGCTCGAAACCCAGGCCGCCGCCCCGGCCACGCCGCCGAGCGTCGCGCAGCAGTCGTTCCTCGAGCTCGAGCCCGCCGAGACGCTCCCCGCCCCGGCTGCCCAAGCCGAGCCGCTCACCACCGAAGACCTGTTCGAACGCCTTCCCGATATCCCCGAGGACGACGCGCCCACGCCCTCTGAAGAGCTGCCGCAAGTGCCCGGCGGAGCGAAGCTCTTCACGCCCTCCGAGCCGCCGATCCCGGGCGCCGCCACCGACAACCGCGACACGCCGCTCACGCTCTGCGAGGTGCTGCAAAGCGTGAACATGCACTATCCGTTGCTCCTCGCCGTGGAGCGGGAACGCGCGGTCGCCGCCGGCCGGCTCACGAGCGCCATGGGCGCCTTCGATACGAACGTCACGGGCGCCGGCAACGCGCTCGCGCCCGGCACCTACGAAAACTACCGGTCTGACTTCGGTGCGCAGCAACTCCTGCCGTATGGCGGTGTGACGATGTTCGGCGGCTTCCGCACCGGCTACGGCAACTTCCCCACCTACAACCTCCAGCGGCTCACCGCCGATGCCGGCGAATTCCGCGGCGGGCTCACGATGCCACTCGCGAAAAACCGCGACATCGACCGGGCCCGGGCCACGCGGGCGCAGGCCCAGCTCGACGTGTCGCTGGCGGAGCCGGCAATCCTGCGGAGCCGGCTCGACTACATGCGGGCCGCAGCCCGCACCTACTGGAACTGGACGGGCAGCGGCGAGCGCCGCCGGGCCGCCGACTACCTCGTCGATCTGGCCGTCGAGCGCGACGTGGAGATCGGGTTTCGGGTTGAAAGCGGGGCGGTCGCCAACATCGAACGGATCGACAATCAACAAAACATCGCCCTCCGCCAGGCGACGGTGGTGCAGGCCGACCGCTCGGTGCAACAGGCGACGATCGACCTCTCGCTGTATTATCGCGACCCGAGCGGCAAGCCTCTGCTCGCGGGCCGCCCCCGGATGCGGCCCCTGCCCGAGCCCGTGCCGCCGAGCCCGGTGGTGTTTCAGCAGTCACTCACCCGGGCGCTCGCCGCCCGGCCCGAATTTCAGCGGCTGGCCCTGCAGCGGGAAAAACTCCTCGTGGAGCGCCGCTTCGCGGAAAACCAGACACTCCCCGGGCTCGACGCCCAGATCGCGGGCAACCAAGACGCCGGCTTCGGCAAGAGCTCACTCTCCGGCCCTTTCGGCCTCGATCGACAGGTGCTCGAAGCGTCGCTCGTGTTTCAAATGCCCGCCCAGCGGCGCGATGCCCGCGGCCGCGTGACTGCAGCCCAGGCCCAGCTCGTGCAGATCGACCGCCAGCTGCAATACGCCGAAGATCAGATTCGGGCCGAGGTGCAAGACACCTATTCGGCGCTCGAGCGGGCCTACGAGTTTCACAAGCAGGCTTCCCAACGGCTCGACCTCGCCAGGGTCGTGGCCCGCGCCGAGCGGGAGCAGCTGCGGCTCGGACGCAGCGACGTGCTGCGCGTGACGCTCCGCGAACAGGCGAAGTTCGATGCCGACATCTACGAGATCGGGGCGCGGCAGGACTACTGGCGGGCCGAGAGTGACCTGCGAGCCGCCGACGCCTCCCTCGGCCCGGAAAGCTGCGGCTTCGTCGACAACCTCATGCTCTGCAAGTAGGAAAACGGTGCCAGGCACCGATTGTCTGGAGACCCCGGCCTTCGGCCGGGGCCGTGTCGCCTGCGGCGACCGGCAAACGGTGCCTGGCACCGATTTCCTCTACGCCGTCACGATCCCCAGCCGCACCAGCTGCGGGAGGCTCTTCGTGATAAAGGCATCGCAGGCGTCGGTGATCAACTGCCGCCGCACGTCCGGATTCACCACCGGCTTGCCGTCCTGCTGGATCGAGCGGCCGGAAGCCATGAGCCGCGATTCAACCCGTTCTGCCAAGCCGCTCCGGCCGCGTTCGGCCAGCTCGTGCAGCATCGCGGCATCGAGATCGCCGAGGGTGTGGCCCGTGCCACTCTTCTGGCTCGCAAGGGCCACGGGCCGGCCGGCCAGCGCGTCCGACACGAGGATCGCCCGGTTGAACAGCGACGTCAGCGACACCGTGCCTTCGACTGAGGCCGGCGGCGGATCGAGCGGGGAATTCGTGACCTCGAAGAGCCCCATCGCCACGCCCGCATCGACCGCCCGGATCACATCCATCGGCTGCGTTTCGCGCATCTCCGAGGCCGCGACGATCTCGGACAGCCGGAGGCTGCGGTTCTTGAAGAGTCCGAGCAGCCGCTCATAGACCGGCCCCTGCACCGTCGAGGTCACGACGCCGAGATTCGCCTTGTAGGGCAGCGTCACGTCCGACTTGGCGAGGTGAAAATACAGATCGTCGGCCAGACCGAGCCGCTCAGTGGGGTCGGCCATCAGCCGGGGCTCTTTGGCGTAGATATCCCAGCGAAACGCCGTGTTGGCACAGAAATCCTTGTGGGCCTCCGTCACCAGCCGGTCGCTCGTGGTGCGGAAGAGCTCCTGGAATTCCGGCCGCACGCAGAGGTCCCAGAAGTTCGTGAACACGGGCAGACTGCCCACGAACGACAGGCCGGCGCTCCCGAACATCCCGGCCACCTCGCTGAAGTAAAAGCTCGTCCAGTGTTCGTTGAGATACTCGTGGGCCAGATAGCGCATGTCTTGCTTGAGCAGACCATCGACATAGGCCGCGGCCTTCGGGTTGTCGTCGAAGTAGCGGGCGTGCCGATCGCGAATGAACACCAGATAGGCGAGCGCATCGCGAATTTTTTGCACGCTGTCGCCCTGCCGCAGCTGGGCATACTGCCGCAGGATGCCCCGGATCGGCTGGAGGTGGGCCCAGCCCGGCATCGAGTTGTAGCTTACGAGCAGGAGTCCGCCGGGCGCGAGCCGCTCACGGGCAATGGCCAGGATGTCTTTCCGCACGTCGTCGGACACCCAGCTGAACACGCCGTGGAGCGTGATGAAATCGAAGGTGCCCAGATCGGCGGGCAGGTGGGCGAAGTCGGACGTGATCGCGCGGGCGTTCGTGAGCCGCCCGGCCGCGAGGTCGTGCTCGATGGCGCGGGTGTGGTCTGGATTGACGTCGACGCCGACGAACTCGCTGGTCGGATTCGCCGCCGCCAGCGTCGTGAACGAGCGGCCGAGGCCACACCCGAGCTCGAGATAGCGGAAGCCGGAGGATGCCTGCGGCGGGACCACGCGATTGAGCGCCGCAACGTAGCGCATCGCCACGGGCGCCATGTTGGGATAGAAGCCGGGGATGTATGCGACGTCGGTGATGTAGCCCGCCGCGCCTGCCGCTCTGGTCGTCATGCCGTGAAACTCCTCGGGGAAGGCTCCCAGTATGACCGGAGGCCCGCGCAAGACAACGGGCCTCGGCATCCGTGCGTAGGACAGGCTTCAGCCTGTCGATGCATGTGACAGGCTAAAGCCTGTCCTACGCATTCCGCGTGATCTTCCGCCACTTCCGCACGATCCGCCGCCGAATGCTCGCCGCCTCGGCCGGCACGCGGTGCAGCCCGATCGCCCGCGCCGCGGAACGTCGCCTGGCCACCGGCTCGACGGGCGTCTCGAAGATGGTCGTGAACTGCTCGAGGATCGCAGCCGACGACGCGCACGCGGGCACGCGGTTGTCTCGCAGCCACGGCTGCCCGAGGAGCGCGGCGTGGAGAGCAGGATCGCGGTCGACGGCCACGACGCGGTCGACGAGGTCGTCGAGCGACCGGCGCGTGAGCGGCCCCTGGTCGTGGACCGAGAGAAAGCTGCGGGTGTCGAAGTCGCGGCCCACGCAGGGATCGCCCCAGTAGATCGGGATCGAATCGACAAGCATCGGCTCGACGACCTTTTCCGTCGTATAGCCGGGATGGGATTCGTTTTCGAACGCGATCGTGAACTTGTAGTCGGCCAGAAACGCCCGCTTGTCGGCCACGCGATGACCGAGCGTGTTGAGCACCTTGCCGCCGGAATCGACCGGCTTGTAGCGGGAGAGCCGGCGAAAGAAATCGTTGCGGGCGTTGCACAGCGGATTCGACACCACGAACGCGCAAAACTTCGTCTTCCGGGCGGCGACAACCGCGGGGTCGTAGTCGGCCGGCTTCACGAGCGCTTCGGGGGGCACGTAGAACGGCCAGTGCGGGAGCCGGAAATGCCGGGGATGGCCGGTGTGCTCGAAGGTGAACGCCCAGTCGCACGCCTGCCAGTCGGGCGGCAGGTTTTCGCCGGTGTAGAAGATCCGCACGCAGTCGTACTGCAGAAACTCCTTGCGCCACCGGCCAACGTAGGCATAGACGACGTACTCGGGATCGTCGCAGATCTCGAGGCGATACCGCGGCTCGAGCACCCGTGTGAAAAAATTGTCGCGGGTGTCGAAGCTATCCCAGAACCCGACGAACTTGATGCGGAGGGTGCGACGCTGGTCGTCGCCGACGCTCGGCATGACGCTACCGGATCGGCACGAGCGGCGGATCGGCCACGGGCACGGGCGTGGCCGGGGCGAGCGGCTGGAGCCTGACGGGCGGCGTTTGCGCTGGCACGGCAGCCGGCGCTGGCATGGCAAGCGGCGGCGCGGCCACTGGCTGCGGCATGGCCACGGGCTGCGGCACGGCCGACACGCGGGCAGCCGGCGCAGCGGCCTGCACCGAGCGCGCGTTGAGGTCATCGATCAACTGCTGCACTTCCGGGCGGATGCCGATACCCCGGCCTTCGAACACATCGGCGGGCGTGACCCCGAAGCGACCGTAGAGCATCGAATCGGCATTGTGGTCGACGGAGATGTCGGACCCGCCGAGCGAGACGCCAAGAAACAGGCCGCGGCTACGGGCATACGAATAGATCTCGGCGCCGAGCCGGGCATCGGTGCCGGCGTTGGCCTGCCGCCCCACCGGGCCGGCTGCGATCGAGGCATCAGCCCCGAGCGTCACTTTCTGGCCGTTGAGAATTCCCTGCAGGCTGCGCGGCGTTGCGAAGACGAGCACGATGTCGGCCGCCTGCACGCCGGCCTGGAAGCCGAGGCTGCCGCCGCCCATCGTCACGAGCACCGGCGCGCTCCACGTGCGGTCGGGCTTCCGGACCGAGAGCACGCCCTTGCCGTAGTTCACACCGAGAATGAAGCCGCCCTTGATCATGTTGGGGAAGATCGCAATCCCTTCCGCCCGCTGGAGCATCGCCGGCGGGAGCGATTCGATCTCGAGCCCGAAGAACTGATCGAGCGCGTTCTTCGCGCCGACGACGGTCTGCACCTCGGCCTCGCCGTAGGTCATCTGCTGGGCGGGGGCGACAGTTCCGAGCACAGTGGCGACGACACAGACGCTGGTGAACAAAAAGCGGGCACGCATGGCGAATCCTTTCGCTGAGGGAACGTGGCAAAAGTGTATCCCAGCGCGCTTTTCCACCAAAAGGTGGAAATCCACCGGGACTCAAACTAGGCTCTCTTTTCCTGGAAATCGCCCATGCTTCATCGCCTCGTGTCGCTCGCGCTCCTCGCTGCCTCACCGCTCGCCGCGGCCCGGGCCGAAACGACCTACGCCACGCTCGCCGGCAATCTCGGCGCGACCAGCCAGACGTCGGGCTCGATCGTCTTCCAGCCGCTCATCGGCACGACGTTCGCCCAACGGTTCACCACGGGCACGCTCCCGGCGATCGGCGACGGCGACTCGAGCGGACAGATTCTCTATCGCTTCGGTTGGGATCTGCTGCCCGCGCAGGCTTTCGATCCGATCAACGAAAATTTTTCCAACCTGGACACGACCTATGCGGTGAATCTTTTCACAGACGCCGCAGGGGCACCGGGCTCCAGTCTCCTCGCCCTCGGGCCTGCCACAGGCACCCTCTCGGCACCCGGCGTCGTGGAGTTTTCCTACGCCGACCTCGTGGCCGATCCCAGCATCAACTTCCAATCGAACACGTCGTACTGGCTCACGGTGGCATTCCAATTCGCGAGTGACCCCGGCGCCGGCACTGCACTGCTCCTCCCATTCACGACCGGCTTGAATCAGACCGGCCCCGGCACCGTCGACAACCTGATGGTAAACACCGGCAGCGGCTGGGGCGGCATCGCCGAGCGGGCGATCGTGCAGGTGCAGGCGGAAGTCGTGCCGGAGCCCTCGGCCATCGTGCTCACGGCCGCCGGCCTGGCGATCGTCGCGCGGCGGTTCGGGAAGCGGGCCCGCTGACGGTCCCGCCGCTCACGGGTCGCTTGCGAACCGCCAAGCGAATTTCCTCTCGGCTCACGCCTCGGGCTTCCTGAGGGAGCGCAGGGTCGCTTGCGAACCGCCACGCGAATTTCTTCTCGGCTCACGCCTCGGGCTTCCTGAGGGAGCGCAGAGAGGATGCCCGGCCGCTGAGGAAGCCCGAGGCGTAAGCCGAGAGGACGCGAGCCGTCGCGTGATCACAGCCGGGCGTGGGCCTCGAGCAGCAGCTCTTCTGTCTCGCCCCAGCCGATGCAGGCGTCGGTGATCGACACGCCGTACTGCAGCTTCGAACGGTCGCGCACCGCCGGCTGGCTGCCCGGGTGGATGTTGCTCTCGAGCATCATCCCCACGATCGACGTGTCGCCAGCCCGCCGCTGCTCGAGCACGTCGCGCCATACGACCGACTGCCGCGTCGGATCCTTACCCGAATTGGCATGGCTACAATCGACGATGATCCGGGCCGGCAGCCCCGCCTTCTCGAGCTTCGTGCGGGCCTCCTCCATCACCTCGGCCGAGTAGTTCGACCCGCTGCGGCCGCCACGGAGCATGAGCACGCCCCACGGATTGCCCGTGGTGGAGACGACCGCCGTGCCCCCCTCGTTGTCGATGCCGAGGAAACTATGGGGCGCCCGGGCCGACTGCATCGCATCGACCGCCGCCTGGAGCGAGCCGTCGGTCGAATTCTTGAAGCCCACCGGCATCGACAGGCCGCTGGCCATCTGCCGGTGCGTGGGGCTCTCCGTCGTGCGGGCGCCGATCGCGCCGAGCACGATCGTGTCGGCGATGTATTGCGGCGTGATCGGCTCGAGAAACTCGGTCGCCGAAAACAGCCCCATCCGCGCCACTTCGATGAGGAGGCCTCGCGCCAGCCGCAGGCCGGTCGCCACGTCGAACGAATCGTCCATGTGCGGATCGTTGATCAGCCCCTTCCAGCCGACGGTGGTCCGCGGCTTCTCGAAATACACCCGCATCACCACGAGTAGCCGGTCGGCCACGCGATCGGCCAGCGCCTTGAGCCGCCCCGCATACTCACGGGCCGCGTCGAGATCGTGGATCGAACACGGCCCGACCACGGCCAAGAGCCTGGGATCCTCGCCAGCGAGCACCCGCTCCACCTCACGGCGCCCGCTGACGATCGTGGCGGTCGCCGCGTCGTCGAGCGGCAGAAGCGCCATCAGCCGAGCCGGCGGAATGAGCGGCTCGAGGCTCCGGATCCGGAGATTCGACGTGGCGCGGCCGGTTGCGGCGGGCGTGGTGGCAGGTGGATTCATCCCAGAACTCTACACCAAAAAACGCCCTCTCTCATGCCTCCCACGGTGGTGTCGCGGCGCCATGCGTCGCCAGGCCACGGCGGCGGCACCGACGAGGGTATACACTCGCCCACGAGGATGCGTTTTGATGACCACCCGCCGGCCCCCGTTCGACTTCCTGATCGTGGGCGCGGGCCCGTTCGGCGCCACGTTCGCCCGCATCGCCGCCGAAGCAGGCCACCGGTCGCTCGTGGTCGATCGCCGACCCCACGTTGCCGGCAATTGCTACACCGAACGGGTTCGCGGCATCGACGTGCACCGGTACGGGCCCCACATCTTCCATACCAACGACAGCCGCGTGTGGGCGTTCGTGAACCGGTTCGCCGACTTCCACCCCTACGTCCACCGTGTGGCCGTTCGCCAGGGCGACAGGCTGCTGTCGTTCCCGATCAATCTCCGCACGTTCGCGCAGCTGTGGGGCGCACGCACCCCGGCCGCCGTCGAGGAGCGTCTGGCCCGCGAACGGATTCCGTGTGACAACCCGCGCACGTGCGAAGAATGGATTCTGGCGCAGGTCGGCCGCGAGCTCTACGAGACCTTCTTCCGCGGCTACACCGTCAAGCAGTGGAACCGCGACCCCAGCCAGTTGCCGGCTACGATCGTCCGCCGCATCCCGATCCGGTTCGACGACGACGACCGATACTTCACCGACCGCCACCAGGGGATTCCCGTCGGCGGCTACACGCGGCTCTTCGAGAACATGCTCGACCACGACCTGATCCAGATCGAGACGGGCGTGGACTTCTGCGTCGACCGCCGCCGGCTGGAGCCGCTCGCGACGCAGGTCGTGTTCACCGGCTGCATCGACGAGTTTTTCGGACATCGGTTCGGAAGGCTCGAATACCGCTCGCTGCGGTTCGAGGACGAGATCCTGACCGGCGACTTCCAGGGCAGGGCGATCGTCAATTACCCCGAGCAGGCGGTGCCCTTCACGCGGATCTGCGAGCACAAGCACTTCGCCGGCCAGGGACGCCTGCCGGAGAGCGTGATCACGCGCGAATACCCCGCCGACTACGCCGCCACGACGACGCCCTACTATCCCGTGCGCGATGCCCGCAATGCGGCGCTCTACGACCGCTACCGGGCGCTCGCCGCTGCGTCGAACGTGATCTTCGGCGGCCGACTGGGCACCTTCCAGTATTTCGACATGCACCAGGTCATCGCGCAGGCGATGTCGACCGTGGCCACCGTCATCGCCGATCCGCACCGGGCACGCGCCCCGGCTCTCCTCTCATGACCGAGGCGCTGCTGCAGCGGACGACCGAGGCGGTGTTTGGGCGCACGCCGCGGACGTTCGTCATCGACGCCATCGAGGCCCACAACACCCGGCCCGTCGGCCAGGGCTCTGCCAGCCATGCGCTTGGCTGGGACGAGGCTTTCATGAACCCGCTGGCTGGGGCGATCCCGACGGTGGAACTGGCCCGCTTTGGCAACGTGGCCGATGCGGCGGCATTCGTCTTCCCGCCGTCCGACACGCACCTCGACATTTCCCGCCTCGGCAAACACCTTTCCGACGTGCGGCTCGCACGGCTGATCGTCGAAACGCTGCGCAAAAATACGCCCGCATCCCGGTCCCTGCGGCAGCTCGTGCAGCAATTGATCGGCGGCTGACCGCCGGGCTTTCATCGGCTGCGACGGAGGCCATTTGACCGGCCTCACAGCGGCTGGTTCAATCCGGTTCCGGAACGGCTGCGAGGCGGCCGACAGGATGCGACACCGGCGGACGGGAAGGAACTCGCGAGCGTGACCAGGCATATCTTCGTGACCGGCGGCGTGGTGAGCTCCCTCGGCAAGGGGCTCACGAGCGCCTCGATCGGCATGCTGCTCGAAGCCCGCGGACTGCGGGTGAAGATGCAGAAGCTCGACCCGTACATCAACGTCGACCCCGGCACGATGAGCCCCTACCAGCACGGGGAGGTGTACGTGCTGGACGATGGCAGCGAGACCGACCTCGATCTCGGCCACTACGAGCGGTTCACGTCGACGAAGCTCACCCGCGAGAGCAACTACACGACGGGCCAGATCTACCTCTCGGTGATCAACAAGGAGCGGCGCGGCGAGTTTCTCGGCAAGACCGTGCAGGTGATCCCCCACATCACCAATGAGATCAAGGAGATGGTGAGGAACCTCGCCGATCCCGAGACCGACATCGTGATCACCGAGATCGGCGGCACGGTCGGCGACATCGAGAGCCTGCCGTTTCTGGAGGCGATCCGGCAGATTCCGCTGGAGGTGGGCCGCGAGAACTGCATGTTCATCCACCTCACGCTCGTGCCCTATCTGAAGGCGGCCGGCGAACTCAAGACCAAGCCCACGCAGCACTCGGTGGGGATCCTCCGACAGATCGGCATCCAGCCCGACGTGCTCGTGTGCCGCACGGAGCGGGCGCTTGATGTGTCGGACCGGGAGAAGATCGCGCTCTTCTGCAACGTGCCACTCGACGCCGTGATCGAGGAGCGCGACAAGGACTTCTCGATCTACGAGGTGCCGCTCTCGCTGCAGTCGAACAAGATCGACGACCTCGTGCTGAAGCGATTCGGCATGCAGGCCGGCCCGGCTGATCTCGACGATTGGCACGATCTCCTGCACCGGCTGCGGAACCCCGAGCACGAGGTGTCGATCGCGCTCGTGGGCAAGTACGCCGAGCACCGTGACGCCTACAAGAGCATCTACGAGGCGCTCGACCATGGCGGCATCGCCCACAAGACGCAGGTGCGGGTGCAGCCGATCAAGAGCGAAGATATCGAACGCGAAGGGGCCGAGCGGCTCTTGGCCGGCTTCGACGGCCTGATCGTGCCCGGCGGCTTCGGCGAGCGCGGCGTCGAGGGGAAGGTGGAGGCGATCACGTTCGCCCGCGAGCGGCGGCTGCCCTTCCTCGGCATCTGCCTCGGGATGCAGTGCGCCGTGATCGACGTGGCCCGGAACTGCGCCGGGCTCGCGGGGGCCCACTCGACCGAGTTCGCCAAGAACACGCCGCACCCCGTGATCTGCCTGATGGACGAGCAGCAGGGCGTGGTGGAGAAGGGGGGCACTATGCGGCTGGGCGCCCAGCCCTGCGTGCTCGGCGAGGGCACGAAGGCCGCAGCCGCCTACGGGACCACGCGGATCTCGGAGCGGCACCGCCATCGCTACGAGTTCAATCCGAAGTATCGCAGCCAGCTCGAGCAGGCCGGCCTCGTGATCGCCGGCACGAGCCCCGACGGATCGCTCGTCGAAATCGTGGAACTGGCCGACCACCCCTGGTTCGTGGCCGTGCAGTTTCACCCGGAGTTCAAGAGCAAGCCGACCGCGGCCCATCCGCTGTTCGCCGGCCTCGTGGCCGCGGCCGTGGAGCGGCATGCCGGGAGCGCCTGGGTGACCGAAGCATGAGCGACGCCCTCGACCCCGCCGATTCGTCGTCGCCGCCGGTTCCTCCGGCGACGTTCGAGTTTCTCATCCACACGCTGTTCACGCAGGCGCTGATGGCCCTCGGCCGGATTCCGAATCCGATCACGAAGCAGGCCCACAAAAACCTGGCGACCGCCAAACATTTCATCGACACGCTGGCCATGCTCGAGCACAAGACGGCCGGCAATCTCACGACCGAGGAACGGCAGCAGTTGGAAGAAATCCAACACCAGCTGCGCATGATGTTTCTCGACCAGCCATGACGGCGCGGGTTCTCGACGGCCGGGCACTCGCCGCGACGATCGAGGGCTCGCTGCGCGACGAGGTGACGACGTTCGTCGGCATGTTCAAGCGCCGCCCCCGGCTCGTGGTCGTGCTGGTGGGCGATCTTGCCGCGAGTGCCTCGTATGTGAAGAGCAAGCAGCAGGCGGCGGCCCGCGTGGGCATCGACTCCGACGTGCTCGCCGTGCCGGCGACCGCGTCGACGGCCGACCTCGTGGCCCTCGTCGAGGCGATCGCAGCCGGCCACCACGGGACCGCCGACGGAATTCTCGTGCAACTGCCGCTGCCGCCGCATGTGGACACCGTCGCCGTGCTCGATGCCGTGCCACCCGACCGGGATGTGGACGGCTTCCACCCGGAGAACGCCGGGCTGCTCTCGCAGGGGCGGCCGCGGTTCATTCCCTGCACGGCGGCCGGCGTACAACGCATGATTCTCGATGCCGGGCTCGAGACGGCTGGCCGGCACGTGGTGATCGTGGGCCGCAGCGACATCGTGGGCAAGCCGCTGGCGCTCCTGCTCGCGGCGAAGGGACCGGGCGGCGATGCGACCGTGACGCTCTGCCATAGCCGCTCGGCCGATCTCGCCGACCACTGCCGCCGGGCCGACATCCTCGTGGCGGCGGTGGGCAGGCCACGGCTGATCACGGCCGACATGGTGAAACCGGGCGCTGCCGTGATCGACGTCGGCATCAACCGGATCGAGGAAGACGGCAAGGGCCGGCTCGTGGGCGACGTCGACTTCGAGGCCGTGAAGAACGTGGCCGGCCAGATTTCGCCGGTGCCGGGCGGCGTGGGCCCGCTGACGGTGGCGATGCTCCTGGCCAACACGCTTCTGGCCGCGGAGCTGGCTATGTAGGACAGGCTTGAGCCTGTCAACCTGCGCGTAGGACAGGCTTTAGCCTGTCAACCTGCGCGTAGGACAGGCTTTAGCCTGTCAACCTGCCGACAGGCTGAAGCCTGTCCTACCTTCCCGACAGGCTGAAGCCTGTCCTCCGTGGTCATTTCCGGGCTTGAGCCCGAGACCGGGCCCGTACTACTCTCCCCACCCGCACGGGATCGCCCGCCGCACCTGCTTGCGCAGTTTCGCGCAGCCGCGGCAGCTTTCCCGGGTGGTCATGAATGGTCGTTGACTGACGCCGCCTGCCCGCGATTCCGATTCCTCTCCTCAATGCACTACTTTCTTCGTGCCCTTCGTGACGCCGCCAAACGATGGCCCCTGCTGGTGGCCTCGTTTCTCTGCTCGGCGGGCGTGGCCAGCCTGTGGGGCGCGAATATCGCCGCCCTGTTTCCGATCATCGAGGTGACCCTCAACGGCGACTCGCTCCAGTCATGGAACACCCGGCGCCTCTCCGACGCCCAGACGCGGGTCGAGGCGGCCCGCAAGGAACAGGCCGATCTCGAAACGAAGCTCGCCGCCGGCGAGATGCCGGTGGCCGACGCGGCCCGCATCCGCACCCGGCTCGACGCACTCTCGCTCGCGGTTCGTGGCGACGAGGCCGTGGTCTACTCCTCTGAGAAGCTCGGGCCCTGGCTCGACCGCCTCTTGCCCACCGATCCGTTCACCACCGTGCTGTGGGTCGTGGCCTTCGTCGTGGCCAGCACGTTCATCAAACATGCCTTCCTGCTCACGAGCACGCTGATCGTCACCTGGGTGGCTATGAACATCAGCCGCGATCTGCGTCTCCGTGTGTTCGACAAGGCGCTGTCGCTCGACCGCGCGCAGTTCATGCGCAACGGCTCGGCCGGCTTCATGGCCCAGGTCACAGGCACGTCGGAGATGCTCACAAGCGGCATCACGAGCGTGTTCGGCGGGGCCGTCACCGAGCCCTTGAAGATCGCCGCCTGCCTCGCGGGGGCCATGTGCATCTCCTGGCAGCTCACGCTCGCCTGCCTGACGATGGCCCCGGTGGTGGGCTTTCTGATGGTGTGGCTCAACCGGCAGATCCGCGGCATCTCGCGAGGCATCCTCGCCAAGGCGCTCGGCTTCCACCACGTGCTCCTCGAGGCGCTCAACAACGTGCTCACCGTGCAGGCCTACACGATGGAGGATTTCGAGCGGCAACGCTTCCGCTCCTGCACCCGCGACATGATGAAGACGGGCATGTGGCACAGCTTCTACTTCGCGCTTGCCAACCCGATCACCGAGATCCTCGGCATCGGGATGGTGGCCACGTCGATCGCCGTCGGCGCCTGGCTGGTGATCAACCAAGAGACGCAGATCTTCGGGCTCACGATGACGGAGCGGCCGATGACGGTGCCCGGGATCATGGTGTTTTTCGGAATGCTCATCGGGGCGAGTGACCCGGTGCGCAAGCTCTCGGGCGTGTTCACCGGCGTGAACCTCGGCATCGTGGGCGCCCAGCAGCTCTACCCGCTGCTCGACACGCCCTCGAAGCTCAGCGAGCCGGCCGAGCCCAAGACCGTGGCCAGCCCGCATCGCGAGATCCGCCTGGAGAACGTGTCGTTCAGCTACGACGGCATCGACACGGTGCTCTCAGGCGTGAACCTCACGATCCCGTTCGGCGAACGGGTGGCGATCGTGGGCCCCAACGGCGGCGGCAAGAGCACGCTCGTGAACCTTGTCTGCCGGTTCTACGACCCGACGCAGGGCGCCGTGCTCCTCGATGGCGTGCCGCTCACTGACATGATGCTCCACGATCTGCGTCGCCGGATCGCGATGGTCACGCAGCAGACGGAGCTGTTCAACGAGTCGATCCTCTACAACATCCGCTACGGCCGCTGGGACGCATCGGAAGAGGAAATCATCGAAGCGGCGACGAAGGCCCACGCCCACGAATTCATCTCCGAATTTCCCGACGGCTACCGCACGATGGTGGGCCCCAACGGCTTTCGCTTGTCCGGCGGCCAGCGGCAGCGAATCGCGCTTGCCCGGGCGTTTCTCCGCAACGCCGAGATCCTCGTGCTCGACGAGGCCACGAGCCAGATCGACGTGGAGAGCGAGCGGCTCATCCACGAGGCCCTTGCACGCTATGTCGAAAACCGTACCGTGATCATGATCACGCACCGGGCGAGCACGCTGGCGCTCGCCGACGCGATCATCAAGGTGGAACACGGAGTCGTCACGAAGCGGCCGGCTGCCCAGATGCAGGCTGCGTGACGGAGCGGGTGGCCGAAGCCGTCAGTTGTGCCTGCGGATATCGCGGCCCCACCGTCACGGTCGGCGGCCAGGCCGTCTGCCCGATCTGTCGGGCTGCGGCCGCGGCGCCAGCGCCGCCCGGCATGCCCGCCCTGCCGGCGGCTCCCCCCGCGCAGACGGCGGCTCCAAAGGCGGCCACGAAACAGAAGACCTATCGCATTCCCTGCCCGCGCGGCCACGTGCTCACCGCCAAGCCCCACATGCTCGAGCAGCAGGTGGTGTGCCCGGAATGCAACGAGCTCTTCACGCTCCGCAAGGAAGACAGCCTCGAGCATCGCAAGAAGCAGGCGAAGGCCCGGCATGCCGAGGAAGAGCGGATCGCGAAGCTCTGGCTGAAGCGGTCGATCTGGGCGGCCGCCTTCATCGTGGCGTCGCTCGTGGGGATGATCGCCTTCAGCGTCGCCTTTCGGGCCCCGTTGCCCCCGCCAGCCGAAGCGCCCAGCGAGCCGGATCCCGCGGTTCAAAGCGAGTGATCTCGAAGCTGTCGCGGACCACCGCCCGCACACTCCGCAGATCGACCGCCCCTTCCCGAGCGAGATGCTGGACGAGCAGATTGCCGATTGCCGTGGCCTCCACGGGACCCGCCAGTACCGGTCGATCGGTGGCATCGGCGATCATCTGGCACAGCAGGGCGTTTTTCACGCCGCCACCCACCACGTGAATGCGCGAGATTCTGCGGCCGACCAGTTCGTCGAGTTCGACGAGCGTGGCCCGCACGGCCGCGGCCACGCTCTCGAGTGCCGTGCGCACCACGGCGGCGGTCGACTCGGGCACCGGTTCGCCCGACTCGCGGGCAAGCTTTCGGATGGCCTCGGGCATGTCGGCCGGCGCGACGAGCGACGGATGATTTGGGTCGACGAGCGTGACGAGCGGCGGCGCCTCGGCGGCGAGCGCCGTGAGCTGCTCCCACGTCCATTCCTTGCCCGCCCGTTGCCAGGCGGCGCGGCACTGCTGCACGAGCCACAGGCCGCAGACGTTTTTCAGGAGCCGCGTCGTGCCACCGATGCCGCCCTCGTTGGTGAAGTTGCGCGCCCGGCACGCGGGCGTGACGAGCGGTCGATCGAGCTCGGCGCCGACGAGGGCCCACGTGCCCAGGCTCACATAGCACCAGTCGGGCCGGGGGCTCGGCGGCTCGGTGGCGGGCACCGCGGCGACGGCACTGGCCGTGTCGTGCGTGCCGGGTACGACGACCGACACGCCCCTGAGGCTCGTTTCGGCCGCGACCTCGGGCCGCAGGCCACCGAGCGACGTGCCCGGCTCCACGAGCGGGCCGAATGCCTGCCGCGGCAGACCGAACCGCTCGAGCATCCCAAACGCCCAGTCATGCGTCTGAGGGTCGTAGCACTGCGACGTAGAGGCGTTGGTGTGCTCGTTGGACGCCTGCCCCGAGAGCAGCCAATGGAAGATGTCGGGGATCATCAGGAGCCGGTCGGCCGCCTCGAGCACGGTGGCGTTTCGCTTCTTGAGGGCGAGCAGTTGATAGAGCGAATTAATCTCCATGAACTGCAGGCCCGTGGCCGCGAAGATCTCGGCGCGAGGCACGATCGCCTCGGCGGCTGCGAGCATGCCGTGGGTGCGGGCGTCGCGGTAGCAGACGGGATTGGCAAGCAGCGTGCCGTCGCCGCCCAGAAACGAGAAGTCGACGCCCCAGGTGTCGACGCCCACGGTCTTCACCGCCGCGCCATGCCGGTCGGCGGCCAGCCGCAGCCCCCGGACCACCTCGTGCCAGAGCCGGACGAGATCCCAGACCAGCTCCCCGGCGAACATCACGGGCCCATTCTCGAAGCGATGAATCTCCTCGAGTTCGAGAAGCCGGCCGTCGAACGCTCCGGAGACCACCCGTCCACCCGATGCCCCCAAATCGACTGCCAATGCTACGGTCCGCGCCATGCGCCTTTGCTCCTGAAGTGTGGGGGGAAACCCGCGTGGGCGTCAGCCTAACGGCCGCCACAGCCAGGGTCGATAAATCCCCCAAAAACCCCTATCGTTAGATAAGCATGACGAATTCCGCAGAACCTCGCGAACCCGCGCCCGCCCTGCTCGAGCAGCTGGCTGCCGCCAGCGCGGCGCTCGAAACCGCTGAGCCACCGGAGATCATCCGCTGGGCGGCCGAACGGTTTGGCGACCGACTCACGATGGCCACCGCCTTCGGGCCCGAGGGCTGCGCGATCATCCACTGGCTCGCCGCCGTGGCCCCGAAAACGCACGTCTTCAACCTGGAAACGGGCTACCAGTTTGCCGAGACGCTGGAACTTCGGGACCGCCTCGCGAAGCGGTATGGCATCGAGGTGGCCTTGGAGCGGCCCGAGACGACGGTCGAGGAATACGAGCGGCTCCACGGAGGCCCGCTCTACCGCACCGACTCCAACCGCTGCTGCCACGACCGAAAGATCGTGATCATCCAGCGGGTGCTCACGAACTTCGACGCCTGGATGAGCGGTATCCGTCGCGACCAGAGCAACGACCGCGCCGTGGTGCCCATCGTGGGCTGGGATGCGAAGTTCGGCGTGGTGAAGATCTCGCCGCTGGCCAACTGGACGAAGGCCAAGGTGTGGGACCTGATCGTGAAGGAAGCCATCCCCTACAACCCGCTCCACGATCAGGGCTACGTGAGCATCGGCTGCTGGCCATGCACCCGGGCGGTGACGGCCGGCGAAGACGAACGCGCCGGCCGCTGGAGTGGCACGGCGAAGACCGAGTGCGGCCTGCATTCGAAATAGCGACAGGCCTCCGGGCCTGGCATTGGCTGGTCACACAGTTACTTCTTGACGACCGCGTCGATGAGGGCCGTGATCTCGGGGCCCTTCACGGGCGCTTCGAGCGTCTTGCGGCGGTCGTCTACGAGCGCCCGGGCGGCGAGTTCGCGCTGGCCCGGGCTCACGAGCAGGATCGCCGGCACGCCTGAAAAAAACGAGTCGGTCGAGAGCCTATTGAAGGCTTCGAGTGCCTTGTCACCGAGCGCCTGGGCGCTCACCACGAGGCAATCGGCCGGCAGCGGCGTCGTGGAAAACCGGCCCAGGGCACGCTCCGGGTTCTCCGTCATGAGCACGCGATACCCGAGGCCCGTAAACATCTGCCGCAGCGATTGCTGCGACTCCTCCCCGGTCTCGACGACCATCAGCGTGCCGCGTGTCGCGGCCTTCGGAGCCACCCCGGCCGGCGTGGCCGCCGTCGCCCCGACCGCGGCGACGGCCCCGTCGCCCCCGGCATATTTCGCCTGCAACGGCTCGACGGCCCGCCGGGCGTCCGCCGCCGTCTGCCAGCGATCCATCGGATCGAGCGCCAGCATCCGCGACACGACGTCGACCACGTCGCGCGGCACCTTCGGGGCAGCCGCTTGCAAGGGCTCGATCGACGTGAACCGCCGCGGGTTGCCCCGCTCCGCGCGATCCCGAGTTTCCTTGAGGGCCGATTTGCCCGACAACGCCAGGTAGACGATCGTGCCGAGGAAGAAGATGTCGCTCCGCAGGCTGTCGTCTTTCATGCCGGCGAGATTCTCGAGCGTCGCGTAGTCGATCGTGCGCGGCTGATCCATCTTGCCAAGCGACTTGTCGCCCGTCTCGGCATCGACACCCGCCAGACCGAAGTCTACGAGCTTCGCCACGCCCGTCGCCGATACGAGCACGTTGGAGGCCTTCAGATCGCGATGCGTGAGGCCGCGCCGGTGGGCATACTCGAGGCCGGCGAGCAGCTGGGCGAGGATGTCGACGGCATGGGGCACGTCGACCGCGCCGCGGATGCGGATGAGCTCGCGGAGCGTCTGCCCCTCGACGAACTCCATCGTGATGTAGCTCGTGTTGTTTTGCTGCCCCACGTCTTCGATCGCGACGATGTTGGGATGGCGGAGCAGGCGGCCCATCTCGCCCTCGCGCCGAAACGACTTGCACTTCTCCGGATCGGCGCTGAAGCGACTGCGGAGCACCTTCACGGCGATCGTCGCACCGGTGTCGACGTGCCGAGCACGGTAGACCCGGGCGAACGACCCGGCACCGACCTGATAGAGGATCTTCGCGGTGCCGTAGAAAAACCCCTGCTTGTCGCCACGGATCAGCCGCTCGAGTTGGTAGCTTGTGAGCAGTTCGTGGCGCAGGAGCGCCGACCCGAACGCCTCGATCGGCACGTTGCGGCCGCCGAGCTCAGCCCACACCTCGTGCAGATCGCCAGCACCGAGGAGTTGCAACTCCTCGGCGCGGCTGGCGAGCTCCTCGGCCGTGGTGGGTTTCATGCGAGTGGGCTGACGCAGGGCGACCGGCGGAGCTGGCGAATTCTTCATTTTTCACCCCCGCCGCGAGAGTGCAAGGGCTTTGGGTGGCTTGGGGCGGGAGGGTGGTCTGGAGCCGGCGCGGCGTTGACTGCTACAAGCCGCGTTCACACCGAATCCCTGCGGAACCGCCGATGCAGAGAGCTGCGCTGCACCCTCGCCCATCTGCCGCCGGCCGCGCGCCTCCAGCCTGGCTGCGCCGGGCTGCCCTCGTCGCGTGGGGCATCGGCCTCGCGAATGCCGCGGCCGCCGCCACGATCGAGGAGACCTTCGAGGAGCCGGCCACGAGCTGGACGGTGGCTGAGTCGGACGTGAATCATCGCGTCGTCTCCCACACCCGATCGCGCGAAGCTCCGCATCGTGGGGCCGCCTGCGAACGCGTCGTGATCGACGCCTCGGCCGGCACCACCCTGCGGCTGCACACGCCCGTTGGCGAGGCCCGGGTGATCGACGAATGGAAGGCCGGGCTCTGGGTGCGCGCCACCCGGCCCGACATCCGCCTCGCGGCCCGCGTGCGGCTGCCAAACTTCATCGCACCCAAGACCGGACAGCCCGTGGACGTGCTCGTGCCGGGCTCGATCTCGAAAGACGCCGACCGCTGGGAACTGCTCGAAGTGGGCTCGCTCGCAGACGGCCTCAAGCGACAACTGCTCGCCCTCCGCGCCGAACACGGCCCCACGGGAGACCTGTCGGGCGCGGTCGTCACGCACCTCGTGCTCGAACTCTATTCGAGCCCGGGCCGCTACGACGTGGCGATCGACGACCTGCTCGTGCAGGGCAGCATCACCACGCTCGCCGCCACGCCACCGGCACCCGCGGTGGCCACAGCGCCCATCACCACGCGACACGACCCCGCCGTCGTGCCGGCGCAGTTCGCACCGCCGGCAGGCAGTGGACCGGCCCAGCCGGCCCAGCCGCCCGCAGCGCCCACCACCCCCGCGCCAGTCGCGGCACCGGCCGACCTGACCAGCGGCATCAACCGCGGCGTGTTGGAAGTGGCCGGCCTGCCGTTCTTCCCGCGAGCGCTCGACCACAATGGCGAGCCGCTCGAGACGATCGCCGCGCTCGGCTTCAACTGCGTACGGCTGCCGGCACCCGCCTCGAGCGATCTGCTCGCCGAGGCGCGCCGCACCGGCATGTGGGTGATCTGCCCGCCGCCCCTCTTGCCCGACGTGGATATCCGCGATCCCGAGTCGCTACCGGTCTTTTCCTCGAACTGGGACCGCGTGCTGCTCTGGGATCTCGGCGCGGGCCTCGCCGAGGCCGACGTGGAGGCGCTCGCGGAACGGGCCCGCCGGGTGCGGGCCTGCGACCTACGCGGCGGCCGCGGGCTCATCGCCTCGGCCGACTCGGGGCTGCGCACGATCTCGCGGCATGTCGACATGCTCGTGGCGCGGCGCACGGTGCTGGGAACAAGCCTCGAGCTCGACGATTATCTCACCTGGCTCAAGGAGCGGCCGCGGCTCTCGCGGCCCGGCACCCCGATCATCGCCACGCTCTCGACGGAGCTCGATCCGCGCACGGCCAGGCAGGCCGCGGCGCTCTCGGGCATCGGAGCCCGGGGGCTGGCGGTCGATCCCGAGAGCCTGACACTCGCCGCCTTCACGGCCGTGGCCGCCGGCAGCCGCGGCATTCTCTTCGCGTCGACCCGCCGCATCGATGGCGACGACCGTGAGTCGCGAGCGCGGGCGACCGCCGCCCAGGCGATGAACCTCGAGCTCAAACTCCTCGAACCGTGGGCCGCCGCCGGCCGCTACGCCTCCACCGCCCAGGCGAGCGACCCGGAGGTGAAGGCCGTGGTCGTGGAGGCGGCGCGGGCCCGCATGGTGCTCGTGTGGCGGGGCGTGCAGGGCTCACAGGTGGTCGCCCGCCACTACGCAGGCGACCTGCCCGACGACGGAGCGCCGCTGACGCTCCTCGTGCCGGGTGTGCCGGAAGCGCACCAGGCGTGGGAGGTGCATCCCGGCGGCCTGCGGCCCGCCCGCCAGCGCCGCGTGACCGGCGGCGTGTCGATCGTGATCGACGGGTTTCGCTCGTCGGGCCTGCTGCTCTTGAGTGGTGAACCGGCCGTGACCGGGCACGTGCAGGAACGGGCCCGGGAGCTCGCGCCGATCGCACTCTCCTCCGCCCGTGCCCAGGCGGCGATCGTGCTGGCAGACGGCGCCGAATTGCTGGCTCGGCTGCCCCCCTCGGCACTCGGCCACCTGCCGGCCGCGAGGATGCTCGGGGAGGCGCAGCGATCGGCCGCCGAAGGCGAAGCGCTCGCCGTCACCGACCCCGCGACGGCGCTCGCCCGCTTCGAACGCGCAGCCGCGATCGGCGGGCAGTTCGAACGGCTCACGTGGGAGCGCGGCATCGTGGCCATCGGCTCGCTCGTGGCCGGGCCGCTCGCCACCTCCGACGCCACGCTCGCCGAGCACTGGCGATTCATCGACGCCCTCGGCGGCATCGCGGCCGGCGACAACCTGCTGCCCGCCGGAGGCATGGAGCGCATCGAGGATCTCGCCGGCGCGGGCTGGCGGCACTTCGCCCTCCCCCAGACCGATCTGCGCACGGCCGTCGAAATCACCCGCAGCGAACCCGCCGGCGGCAACGCATCGCTGCGAATGCGGGCAGAGGCCGTCAATGCGGCAGCCGCCCCCGACGTGGTGGAGACGCCGCCCGTCTGGATCACCACCCCGCCGCTCCAGCCACCGACTGGCAAGCTGCTCGAGATCGAGGCCCGCGTGTGGGTGCCGCAGCCGATCAAGGGGAGCGTCGACGGACTGCTCGTGTTCGACTCGCTGGGCGGGCCCGCGCTCGCCGAACGGGTGGGGCAGTCGCCAGGCTGGCGCCGGCTCGTGCTCTACCGGATCGTGCCAGCCGACGCGGCAGGCGAACCCTTCACGCTGACCTTTGCACTCACCGGCCTCGGCGAAGCGCGCATCGACGAGGTGACCGTGCGGGTGCTCGACCGGATGGGTGGCGTGGGTGGCACGCTCGTCTCGACGACGCCGCCAACACCGGGAGCGAGTGCCTTTCCAAAGCCGGGCGACATGCTGGGCCCGGGCACGATCGCCGTGCCACTCCCCGGGCCGGCCGTACCGCGCCCGCCGGCGGGCCCCGACGCGCAAGCCGACACAACGCGGCCGCTGCCGGCTGTGCCGCAGTGGCCGGGCATGAACCTCGAATGGCCGAAGCTCCTCCCCTTCGGCCAGCCGTCGAACGCGCCGCCGCCAGGCCCCGGCGGCGGCCGCGTCGATCCCTTCAAACGGGCCCGGGCACAGCAGCCGTAGCGACAGCCGTCTCGACGGTCGTGCCCTATGGAGGACAGGCTTCAGCCTGTCGTGTGCCCTTTGTAGGACAGGCTTCAGCCTGTCGTGCATGGCGACAGGCTGAAGCCTGTCCTACAAAAGCGCTGCACGTGCTGCAGCATCGAGGTCCGTGAGCCGCTGCGTGCACTCCGCCACGAGCGTACGGTCGTCGAGGGCCGCGATCTCTTCCGGCCGGATCACCCTGCCAAACTCGAGCCGGATCCGGCCCGGCCGGGGCAGGAGCCGCGTCTTCGGCCAGCACTCCCACGCGCCCACGATCGCCACCGGCACGATCGGCACCTTCGCCTTCTTCGCGATCAAGGCGAAGCCGCTTTTGATCTCACCAAGGCGGCCCGTGGCCGTGCGCGTGCCCTCCGGAAAGATGATCACGGCCGCACCGTCCTCCAGTCGCTTGATCACCGTCTTCATCGCCGTCACGGCCGACGCCTCGCGGTCGATCGGCACCGCGTCGAGCGCGGTGATGATGAAGCCAAACGGCTTGAACTTATAAAGCGAACTCCGCGCCAGGCTCGACAGCCGGCGGTCGCATGCCAGCCCCAGCAGGAGCGGGTCGAGATGGCTCTGGTGGCTGGAGAGCATGATCAGCCCGCCCCGCTCGGGCAGCGGCTCGGCGAACCGGGTGCGCACCCCGAACACCGACACGCCGAGCGCCCGAGAGACGATCCACAACACCATATACAGACAGCGACCGAATACGCTGTGGCCGCGTGGCCGCGTGGCCGCGTCGTTCATGCTTCCGCCCCGGCTCGGCGCCGTGCCTCGATCAGGGCTACGAGCCGATCGACCACTTCGTCGCAAGAGAGCGCGTCGGTCTCGAGCAGAATCGCGTCGGCGGCCGGTTCGAGCCGGCCCACCGGCCGCGTGCGATCGCCTTCATCGCGTTGGGCCTGGGAGTCGCGCACCTGGTCGAGCGTGATGCCGGCTCCGCGGGCCTCCTCCTCACGATGCCGGCGGCGGGCCCGTTCCTCGGCTGACGCCGTCAGGAACACCTTCACCTCGGCGTACGGAAATACCACCGAACCCTGGTCGCGGCCTTCCGTGACCACGTCGATCCCATCGGCCATCCGCCGCTGCAGCTGCTTCATCGCATCGCGCACGGCAGGGGCGTCGGCCACCGGGCGGGTGGCCTGCGTGATCCGTTCGGTGCGAATCTCGCGCGACACGTCGCGGCCATCCACGAGCACGCAGCCGTCGGCGAACATGATTCGGATCGACTCGGCGAGCGCCGCCAGCCGGGCGGCCTCGTCGAGCGGCACTCCCTGCTCGAGCGCCACAAGCGCCACCGCGCGGTACATCGCGCCGGTGTCGATGTAGCACCACCCGAGCCGCTTCGCCAGCGCCCGCGCCGCAGAGCTCTTGCCGGCGCCGGCGGGGCCGTCGAGGGTGATGATCATGACACGGCTCCGGCTGCTGTCGGGAGGGCGGCCTGCTGGCACAACGCCGACAACGCTACCGGCCGCGGCTCCGCGATGCCAAGCCCAAGCACGAGCCGCCGCGAGGCATGAGCCACTCCCGGGCCCATGAGGATCGTGTCGACGGTGTGCGGCGTGCACCGCGCGTGCCAGGGGAGGCCCCCCGTGGCGATGAGCACACGGTCGGCGGCAGTGCGGTCGCCGGCACTCCGCAGCTCGAGAAAATGCGGCGCCGTGAATCGGGATCGCTCCGTCACGATCGACTCGCCGTGCAGGCTGCGGCAGAGGTCGATGTCGTCGTTTTCATTCCAGGCAAACCGACAGGCCACATGCGACTCGAAGAGCGGACCATCGAGGGGCTGATCGAGATGAACGTCGATCTCGAGCCGCACGAGTGGAAGAGCGCCTACGAGCATGAACCGCTGCGTGAACGAGCCGAGCCGTGCGCCCGACGTCGCGACGAGCGTGCCCTGGCTCACGATCCGCGTGTCTGACTCGCGGTCGATCCGCTCGGCGACCATCCGGGAATACTCGGCCCGCTCCTCCACGCTTTCCCAGGCGGAGCCGACGGGCGGCGCCGGCCGCGTGGACCGCACCGCGAGCACCTGCGAAAGCCGGTTGGCCCGGGCGTGCGCCCCGCGCAGCGACACGAGGCCCCCGGTGCGCGGATGCACCGCGATTCGAAACGCGCCGTTTTCGAGCACGAAGCGGGTGTCGGCGTCGTTCCTCGATCGGCCGAAGCCGCCCACGAGCCCGCGCCAGAGGCCCGCACTCTCTCCTGCTCGATGCGTGGCCGGGCCGGCGGTGGTGGCCCCCGGCACGGCGTGGTCGAGCGCCGGCACCGACTCGGCGAGCGACCGGGCCTCCACCTCCGCGGCCGCCACCCGCTCGCCGATGGGATCACCTCCGCCCGCCCGGCTTTCGGGCGGCAGGCTAGGCGAAAACGCATCGGCGGGAAAATCCGCCAGCGTGCCCGCATGCTCCGTCTCGGCGAACAGCGTGGCGGGCGTCACGAATCGGCCGAGGAGCGTCGTCCAGGAGGCGACCCGCCGCAGGATGGCGAACCACGGGCTGGCTGTGCCGGCGTAGTGCGCGAACGACACGATGCAACTGTGATCGTGATCCATCGCGTCGCCGATCTTGTCGGCTAGTTGGAGGATCGTGCCGGCGGCGCGGGCGTCGAGCGGTACATGGGCCACCGCGTCGATGCACGAGCCTTCGGTGCCCTGCCAGCGGATCCGGCTCGTGCCCGGATCTGGGAGCGGTGTGCCGTCGAACAGGTTCCAGAGCATGCCGCGGTAGCCACGCTCGACGAGCAGCTTGGGCAGAAACGCCGACGAGCCGCCGGTGCATTGGCCGAAGGTGGTCGGCACGGCGCCGACGAGGTCGCGACAGATCGCCTGCCCGCGGTCGAGCGAGGCGGCGAGGCTTTCGAGCAGCAGACAGTCGACCGGCGTGGCATCGTCGCGACCGCCCACGATTTCCACGGCGCCGGCGGCGATGCAGGCTCGCAGCCGCGCGAGCAGCGCGGGATCGTCGTGGGCGATCCGTTCGAGGAGCTGGCCCGTGACGACGAGCCCGAGCGGCACCGGCGAATCGAGCTCGCCTGCAAGCCTGGCGCCGAGCGTGGACTCGGCCACGAGCACGAGATCGAGCAGCCAGACGTCTACGGCATAGTATTGCGACCGTGTGGCCTCGAGGGCGGCGAAGCACTCACGGAGCTTCTCGCGGGCGGCGGGCTCGTCGCCCGCGACTGCAGCCCGCGCCGCGGCCACGACGGCCGCCGCGAAATCATCGGCCACGATGCCCATCGACGATCGCATGCGTCGGGCGAGGAGCTCGGCGAGCAGCCAGGCCAGACCGAGCGCCTGGAAATCGTCGTCGAGCGAGGTACCAGCGGCGACCGCGACGCCCGCGTCGGCGAGGGCGGCCTGCGCGGCTGCGACGACTGCGTGGTGGCCATGAACCTGCCGCACGAAGTGGGAGCCGGCGAGGCCGGCGATGTCGAGCATGGCGGCAAAACGTTCATCGCACGCCGGGGGCACGATGCCGAGCAGGCCGGCCGGATCACTCGGCGGCACCTCGACGCTCGCCCAGCCGGGGGCCGCCCCCACTGCGGCGATCAGGGCGGGATGCCAGGCGGCCGTCCACGCCGCGAGCAGCTCGTCGGCTTCGGGCTCGTCGAGCCAGATCGGGAAATCGTCGAGCGAATGGCAGGGGAAGAAGACTGCGATGCGCTCGAGGTGCATGTGCGAGAGGTTCCTGTGCCGTGGGACAAGCTGAAGCCTGTCGTCCGTATGCCCTATGCCTGGCCGATCTCGCGCAGCATCGCGGCGAGGCGGGCCTGAAGGTCGAGCATCGCCTGCCAGTGGGCGAAATCGATCTCGACGGTCTCGTTGCCTGGCCGCATCACGGCGTCTTCGCTCGCCTCGCGCAGGATCCCCTGAATGTAGTCGAGCAGTTCCGCAAGCTCGGCTGACTGGGCCGGCGAGAGCCGGCCCGGGAGCGGCGGCGGGCCGCCAGGCAGGAGCGGTGTGCGCACCTCCGACAGGTCTTCGATGACGTCGGACTCATGGCTCGCGATCCGATCGAGCCGCTCCCCCATCTGCTTGGCCCGGGCCTCGGCATGGCCGGGCAGCTTGGCGGCGATCTCGGCGATGCGGCGGTCGATGTCGCTGTGGGATCCGACGAGCAGGAGCGAGCGGCCGACGGAGATCAGGTCGCCATCTCTGAGGATGCGCACATGGATGTCTTCACCGT
This sequence comes from Planctomicrobium piriforme, assembly GCA_945861585.1. Lineage (GTDB taxonomy): Bacteria > Planctomycetota > Planctomycetia > Pirellulales > UBA1268 > RGVT01. Next base: position 49,648 of record CAMAVC010000002.1, on the reverse strand, counting down.
TGACCTTCGTGCCGTTGGTGCTCTCGAGGTCGGTGAGCACGATCTTGTCGTTGTCTTCCTGGAGCTTGAGGTGGTAGCGACTGATCCGCTCGTCGTTGAGCTGGATCGAGTTGCCCTCCTCGCGGCCGATGGTCACTGGTGTCGGCAGATGATCGAACGTCCGCCCGCGATCGGAGCCGTGCAGCACTCTGAGCGTGACGTGGGCCATAGGAGCGATGATTGCCCAAATTCGCCCGGCGGTCAAACGAACCCATCGCCCCGTCACCATCCAACCGCTACGATCATTACGACGCGCCCGTAGCTCAATTGGATAGAGCATCGGTCTTCGGAACCGAGGGTTGGGAGTTCGAGCCTCTCCGGGCGTACTCGCGCGGGCGGATAGTCGCCATGGCAAGGTGGGTGGTCCTGGCGGACCGGTCGTAGTGGTTGCAACGGATTCACCCGGCCCGCGGATGATGACGATTCCTCCGTTCAATCCTCGGAGGGAATCTTCATGGGTGCCGTACACCGCCTGGCCGCGTCGTCGCTCGCGGCCCTCGTTCTGATGCTGATGGCGGCCGGGGCCCGGGCCGACGATGCTTTGACGCCTTCCCCCGACTGGACGCGCTACGCCTATGGCGAGGCCCTGATCATGGGCCGCGACAACCAGGCCTTCGACCGGACGCTCGTCACCGACATCGGCGGCGTGGAAAACTTTCTCTCGGCGCAGAGTCCGCAGTCTCCCTTCGGCGGCGGATTCCGCACGTTCTATGGAGCGATCGGCCCCGACTGCCGCGGCTGGGAAGTCGGCTACTTCGGCCTCTACAACCTCACGGCAGCCGCGAGCACGTCGGCCGCCGCCGTCGGCACGCTCCTCTACATGCCCGGCGCGCTGGGGTTCGCGATCGATCCGGTCGGGGCCGATCTCGCGACTGTGACCACGCGGACGACGATCAACGGCGCCGAGGCGAACGTGTTCCATCACTTCGAGCGCTGGAACGATCGCCGCGACGCGTGGATGGAGATCGACTGGCTCACGGGCTTTCGCTACGTGGGTGTCGAGGACGCGGCGACCATCGGCCTGGTCTGCTGCAACGGCACCTCGACTCCCTCGTACGACGCTGGCACGAGCAACAACATGTTCGGCGGTCAGGTGGGCGGCCGCGCCCGCTGGAATTGGAACCGCTGGGCGGTCGAGACGTGGGGCAAGGCCGGCCTCCTCGGCAACTTCCAGTCGCAATATCAAGGCACGATCCTCGACGAGAACGGGGCGCTCGTGCGCGACGCGCGATCGTCGACCGGCACGACGGCGGGAATGATCGCCGACATCAACCTGACCGCGATCTACCGCCTCACGGACACATGGGGGATTCGCGCCGGCTACAACGTGATCTGGCTGGGCGGCATCGCCCAGGCGCTGAACCAATTCGACTTCAGCGCAGCCTCGACCGCCGGCACGCTCCTCCAGCCGTCGGGGAGCGTGTTTCTGACGGGCGCGAATCTCGGCCTTGAGGCCCGCTGGTAGTGCCGCTCAGTTCCGCAGCACGCTGATCCGCATCGGCGGCAGGAGCCCGGTCGACGAGGGCAGCGTCGACGACGCGCCACCGGATGGCGACGTGTTCTTGCGCACGCCCCCGGTGGTGCCACCGGTTCCCTGGACGTTGAAAATCTCCGTGGCACCGAGCGCCGCCACGGACACTCCGGCCCGCGCGGCCGTGCCCCCGATCGCGGCGAATGATGCCGTCGGCAACTTGCCGACGCCCGAGTACGTCTCCACTTTCGATCCACCGCCCGGGCCGGCCGCCACGAGCAGGCGGTCGGCGAGCCCGCCGCCCATCGGCAGCGCGGCCACCTGGACACCGCCGGTGAAGGCCGGGCCGATAGGCAACACCGTATTCACGAGCGACACCGGCGCCGTCACGGCGTTGTAGGTGTTGACCATCGCCCGGATGCCGGGGCCCGTGCCCACCGCGATCTCCAGGATGCCGTCGGGGGCCGCGGCCGTGAGCGTGCGCCCGGCGAACGTGCCCATGTCGGCCGTGGTGATCGTGACTCCGCCCGCGTAGCGGGCGCCGAACGGCTGGAACTGCCGCGCCGGGGCCGGTGCCACAGGCCGCGGTGCGGCGGGCGTGACGTCGAACACGCTCACCAGGCTCGTGCCCGAACTCTGCGCGGTGACGATGTTCGTCCGGCCGACGCCGAGCACCGGCCCGCCCGCCACCTCGACGCCACCGACATAGCCTGGCCCATACGGGAAGAAGCGATACTGCGGCAATTCGACGCCGTTCTGCGTGAACACCCGCACCTCGCCGGGGCGGCCGCGGCCCGGGGCCGTGATGATCTCCTGGATGCCGTCGCCCGTGACGTCGTAGCCGAACGTCCGCACGCCTCCCTTGAACGTCGGCTCGTAGGGAAAGAATGCCGCCTTCTCGGCACCGGTGACCGGATCGAGCACCCGCACCGGTGCGGAGATCCCGCAGCTGCCGTCGTCCGACACGATGAGCGCCGGCGCGAATTTCGGCGTGTCGATGTCGGTTGACGAATCGTTGGCGGGGTTCGGATCGGTCACGTCCGCAGGAGCCGTCACCGTCGCCGTGTTCGTGAGGGTGGTGGTGGCCGCGGAACTCGTGAGCGCCTGCACGACGAACGTCGCGACCGCCCCCGGGGCGAGGTCGACGAGTTCGTCGATATTCCCCGTGCCCGAGGGGCGCGGCAGCGTGCCCGAACCGCTCGTGATGGAAGCCGTCCACGTGGCATAGGAGATGACCGCCGGGAAGGCGTCGCGCACGCGGGCACCGGTGACGGCGCTCGGGCCGGCGTTCGTGACGGTGATCGTGTAGGTCACCGACTGGCCCGGCGTGTAGGTCGTCACGCCATCGGTCTTCACGATCTGCAGGTCGGCCGTGGGCCGCGGATCGCTCGTGACCGTCGACTGGTCATTGTCGGGATTCGGGTCGGGGAGGCCATCGGTGGGCGTGACGGTCGCCTCGTTGGTGATCACGGTGCGGAAGGCGGGATTCGTCTGCGCCGTCACGGTGAACGTGACAGTGGAGCCGGCCGGCAGCGTCACGAACTTGCTGATGGAGCCGCTGCCGCTCGAGCCGCCGGCGATCGTGGCCCCGCCCGCGGTGACTGCCGACCACGAGGCGGCCGTCACGCCGGCTGGCAGCGCGTCGTCGACACGGGCGTTCGTGGAGGTGCTCGGGCCCGCGTTCGAAATGACGATCGTGTAGACGAGCGGGCTGCCGGGCACGTAGGTCGCGGCAGCCGTCTTCTTCACGGCCACATCGGCGCCCGGCGGCGTCACCACGCCCACCGTGTCGGAGGCCGAGAGCGGCTGGCCGCTCACCTGGCCTGCGCCCGAAGCGGTCGCGGTGTTGCTGATCACGGTGCTGCTCGGGGTACTGGCGTTGACCGTCACGTCGAAGGTGACCGTGGCCGACTGACCCGCCGCCAGCGTGCCGAGCGTGCCGGCGACGCCCGCGCCCTGCGAGCCGGTGAGCGAGCCCTGCGTGAACGTGAGGTTGCCGGCGTAGGTCGTGAAGGAAGGAATCAGGTCGGCAAGCGTGACGTTGACGGCCGCCTCGCGGGCGGGTGTGCCGGCCTGGTTCGTGACCACGATCGTGTAGCGGAGCCTGTCGCCATCGAGCACGACGCCGCCGTTGAGATCGCGCACGGTCTTGGCGAGCGTGAGCGACGCGGGCAGGAGGACCGTGTCGGTGTCGGTGGCGGTGTTGTTGCCGGGGTTGGGGTCGTTCGACAGGTTCGACGACGCGACGGTGACGGTGTTGACGAGGCTCGTCGTCGCCGTACTTCGCGTCTGGGCGACGACGGTGTAGACCGCGGTGCCACCGACGGCCAGATCGATGTTCTCGCTGATCGACCCCGTGCCCGAGGCGGTGCCGGTCGAGCCCGTGCCAGTGAACACGGCCGTCCAGGTGGCCGAGGAAATGATCGCGGGATCGAGCGTGTCCACGACGGCGGCCTGCGGTGCAAAACTCGGCCCGGCGTTGGTCACCGTGATCGTGTAGGTGACGGGCCTCCCCGGCACGTATTGCGATTGGCTATTGGTCTTCGTGACGGCCAGATCGGTGACGGCCGCAGGGGTGGTCGTGACGGTGGAGGTGTTGTTGCCTGGATTCGGGTCGGGCACACCCGCCGGACCGCTCACCGTGGCGGTGTTGGTGAGTTCGTCGGTGAGCGGAAAATCAGCGGCGGCCGTCGCCCGGATCACGAATCGGGCCGTCCCCTGATTCGCGAGGTTGACCGTGGCATTGAGCGACCCCGAGCCCGACGCCGGCCCCGTCGACCCGCCCGTATACGTCGCCGTCCAGGTGGCCCCCGAGAGCCCCGCGGGCAGCGTGTCGACGACGGTGGCCCCGGTCACCGCGCTCGGCCCCAGGTTGGCGGCCGTGACGATGTAGGTCACCGTGCTGCCGGGCGTAAACGTGGCCGCCGCCTGCTTCTGGATCGAGAGATCGGCCGCCGTGGGGGTGGCGATCCCCACGCTATCGGTCGCCGAAATCGGCAGCCCCGACGTGGCGCCCGTGCCCGTGACCGTGGCGGTGTTCGTGATCACCGTGCTGGCGGGAATCCCGGCGGCCACGATGACCTCGAACGTGACCTCCGTGAAGCCACCCGCCGCGAGCGTGCCGCCCACCGGCGTGCCGGTGCCCGAGCCGGCACCGACACCGAGTTGGAACTGCACGGTGTTCGAACCGCTGAAGTACTCGCCCTGATCGGCGTCGACGGCATCGGTCTTGGTTCCGGCGTTGGGGCCGTCCACCACGCGCAGCGAACCCGGCTTGTACGTCGTGTTGGTCGGGACCAGGTCGGTGAGGATGACGTTTGCAGCCGCCTCCTGCGACGACGGGGCGGCGCCCGGCGCGCCGCTGCGGACGATCAGCGTGTAGCGGAGCACGTCGCCAGCCTGCACGAAGCCACCGTTCAGGTCGGAGACCGTCTTCTGCAGGCGGAGGGTGCCCTTGGCCAGGAACGTGTTGGTGTCGCGGGCCGTATTGTTCGACTCGTCGGGGTCGGGAATGCCCGCCGGCGGCGTCACCGTGACCGTGTTCGTGATGTCGCCGAACGCCTCGGAGCGGACGGGGGCCGTGACCGTGAACGTGACGGTGCCGCCATTGAGCAGATTCACCAGGGCGTCGATGGTGCCGCTTCCCGAGGCGGGCCCGCTCGATCCCGCACTGTACGTGGCCGTCCACGTGGGGCTCGAGAACTCGGCCGGCATCACGTCGACAACCCGGGCGCCCGTCAGGGCCGTCGGGCCGTCGTTCGTGACCACGATCGTGTAGGTGCTCGTCGTGCCCGGCACGTACTGCGTCTTGCCGTCGGTCTTCGTCACGCGCAGGTCGGCGGCGCCGGAGCTGGCGATGTCGGCCGACGCGGTGGCGGTGAGGTTGAAGCCACTCGTGGCCCCCGTGTAGGTGACGTCGGCCGTGTTCTCGATCAGTGTGGCCGGCGGGATCCCCGCGTTGACCGTGACCTCGAACGTGACCGTCGTCGACTGGCCCGCGGCGAGACTACCGCCGCTCGTGCCGAAACCGGCGGCACCCGTGCCGAGCTGAAACCGCACGCTGTTCGTGCCCGCCAGAAATTCCGCCTGATCGCCGTCGGCGGCGTCGGTCTTCGTGCCGGCATTGGCGCCGCTCGTGACCACGAGACTGCCCGGCTTGTACGTCGTGCCCACGGGGATCTCGTCGTTCAAGAGCACGTTGACGGCCGAGTCGAGCGCCGCGGCGGCATTCGACACGGTCACCGTATAGCGCAGCACATCGCCGCTCATCACCACGCCGCCATTGAGGTCTTGCACCTGCTTGACGACCGTGACCTCGGGAGCGAAGAGGTCGATGGCGCTCGTGACCACCCCGGGATAGTAGGTTTCGCCGCCCGTGGTCATCGTGATCGTGGCGCCCGTGGCGCCGTTCTTGATGACGCCGTCGGCCTTCACGAGATCGGCATCGAAGCCCATCTGATTGACGTAGTTGGGGTTCTTCGTCGACACGAGGCTGCCGCGGTTAGAGATCGTGCTGTTGAAGAAGTTGTTGGCCGGATTGGACGCGTCGGAGAGCTGCTTTGGACCGAGGCCGCCGTCGAAGAGCACCTTGTCGCCGTCGGATCCGAGATCACCCTCGTAGGCGATGAACCCGAGCGTGGCCCGCACGGGCCCGCTGGGCGGAGCCTTGAAGCCCGACACCGAAACGTTGATCGTCTTGTCGGCCGCGTTGTTGGCTACCGTGCCGTAGCCGTCGAACACGGTGAGGTTGCGGGCCGGGGCGCCGGGGGCGCGGTAGGCCACGACGAGCGACCAGCCGGCGTAGTAGTCGCTCGCGTTGGTGACCGACCGGACGTTGGCCACGGTGTAAGCACCGTCGCCTGCCGCCTCGACGATCGCCGTCACGTCGTAGAACGACTGGTAACTGCTCGACGACGTGCCCACCGTCTTGCCGGTGAGATCGCGGTAGCCCGAATCGCCAGGCGCCTTGAACTTGACCGTATCACGCTGCGAGGTGAGGCCGGTGGGAAACGTGCTGTTCGTGCGGCCGCCCCAGTAGAGGCCCGCGAACAGCACCTCCGAGCCACTCGGCATGAGCAACTGCGACGTGCTGGAGTTAAACGTCGACGCGTCGCCGTCGACGTCGACATAGGTCATCGTGAAGTCGTTGTTGTTGAGCTTCGTGCCGATGCCGTTTTGCACGTTCGCAATCTCGGTGGGCGTGGCGGGCGGCCCCGCCGTCATGAGCGTGTTGGCCGCGAACGTGATGTCGCCCGTGTCGTTGGCCGTGAACCGCACGGTGAACGGCGTGGTGACGGCCAGCAGCCGTCGCCGTTCGCACTGCTCGACGCACAGGTTTCGCGTGTGTCGCCGTGCCGTCCTCGATCGCCGTCCATACGATTTCGCCATGCTTCAGCCCATCTCCAGGAAAGACCGGCCGCATCCGCCGCGGCCGAATCACATGTCGAATCGACACTAGCCGACGCCCGCGTCGAATGCAAAAAATCGTGATCGCAACGATGGGGCGGGAAAAAAGCGACGGCCCGGGCCATTGCTGACCCGGGCCGTGCCCGTTCCCAATCGTTTCGAATCAGCCTTCAGCGGACCGCGGGGGCGTTAACCCGCGGCCGGGGGCCTGCGACTACTCGCAGCAGGGCACCTCGCGGTACACGGTCTTGGGCACGCAGCGGGTCACCGTGTAGGCGACCTGCTTCGGCACCATCCGCACCACGTCCACGGTCTTCGTGTAGTGGACCGGACGGGTCGTGCACACCGGCACCTCCTTGGTGCGGGTCTCCTTGACCATGGTGCAGACCTTGTAGCACTCCTCGCGGGAGCACTGTTCCTGCACCATCTTGCAGACCTTGTACGAGCAGGTGCGAACACGCTGCTCGGGCACCATCTTGCAGACCTGGTAGGTCCGGACACGCTGTTCCGGAACCATCTTGCACACCTGGTAGGTGCAGTGGCGGACCTGCACCTCGGGCACCATGCGGCAGACCTGGTACGAGCACGTGCGGACACGCTGCTCGGGCACCATGCGGCACACCTGGTACGTCCGGACACGCTGCTCCGGAACCATGCGGCACACCTGGTACGAGCACGTGCGGACACGCTGCTCGGGAACCATGCGGCACACCTGGTACGTCCGGACACGCTGCTCCGGCACCATGCGGCACACCTGGTAGGAGCAGGTGCGGACGCGGTGCTCGGGCACCATCTTGCAGACCTTGTAGCAGCGGACGCGCTGCTCAGGCACCATCTTGCAGACCGTGTAGGAGCAGGTCTTCACCCGCTGCTCGGCGACCATCTTGCAGACCTTGTAGCACTGCTTTTCGACGATCGTCTCGCGCTCGTACCGGACGCACTGGATCTCCTTCTCGCAGACCGTCGGCACCCACTTCTTCTTCGTGATGGTGCGGGGCGGGCACTGCTCCTCGACCTTGCACACCTTGCCGGGCACGTAGCACTTCTTGCCGGTGCACGGATCGCACACCCAGCAGCCGGGCTCGCGGATGCACTTCGTGATCACCGGGCCGGGGATCTCGCAGGTCTCCGTCTCCCAACTGCCACCGCAGACCTTGATGGTCTTGGTGAAGTGAACCGGCTTGCACACCGTCTTGCAGACGTCGCGCTCGCGGGTCTCCCACACCGGCTTGCACACCGTGTAAGGGATCTCCTTCGTGCAGACTTCCTTCACGGGCTTGCACACCGTGTAGGTCTCCTGCCGCTCCTCGTACACGGGCTTGCAGACCGTGTAGGGGATCTCCTTCGTGCAGGTCTCGTAGACCGGCTTGCAGACCGTGTAGGTCTGTTCGCGGGTCTCGTACACCGGCTTGCACACGGTGTAGGGGATCTCGCGGGTCCGCGTCTCGGAGACCGGCTTGCACACCGTGTAGCTCTGCTCTCGGGTCTCATACACGGGCTTGCACACCGTGTACGGGATCTCCTTCGTCATCGTCTCGTACACGGGCTTGCAGACCGTGTAGGTCTGTTCGCGGGTCTCGTACACCGGCTTGCACACGGTGTAGGGGATCTCGCGGGTCCGCGTCTCGTAGACCGGCTTGCAGACGGTGTAGCACTGCTGACGGGTCTCGTACACGGGCTTGCACACCGTATACGGGATCTCCTTCGTCATCGTCTCATACACCGGCTTCATCACCGTGTAGCACTGCTCGCGGGTCTCGTACACGGGCTTGCACACCGTGTAGGGGATTTCCTTCGTGCAGGTCTCGTAGACCGGCTTGCAGACGGTCGTACGGATCTCACGGGTCCGCGTCTCGGAGACCGGCTTGCAGACCGTGTAGGTCTCCTCGCGGGTCTCGTACACGGGCTTGCACACCGTATACGGGATCTCCTTCGTGACCGTCTCCCACACCGGCTTGCACACGGTGTAGTTGATGGTGCGCGAACGGGTCTCCCACACCGGCTTGCAGACGGTGTATTCGACGCTCTTGAACGACTTCTCCGTCTCGTAGCGGACGCAGTCGATCTGCTTCTGTTCGACGATCTTTTCGCAGACCGTCTTGTAGCAGGTGTACTGCTTCTGCTCGTACACGACGTCCTTCACCATCCGCGTGCCCGCGCACGACGGCTTGGCGGCACAGCTCGGTTCGCTGGCCGACGTCTCACAACTCGAACACTTCGCCCGGGCATGCGCAAAACCGACCGTAGTCAGTTTCGCGGCCCCGTGCTTGTAGCTGGCGATCCCGCAGTAGGCGGCGTCGGCTCGGTTGACCGACGACGCGATACAGCAAAGTGCCAGCAGACACATTAGCCACGTCCTACTCATGTCTGCTGCCTCTCTCGAGGGCGGCTCCTGAAAAACGCTGGGAAAAACTGGGAACGAAACGCTGGGAGCGCGGCAGTGGCGACCCACTTCCGCACCATCTAGAAGATCGGCCATAAACTCCCCGCAGGTTGATCACTCCCCGCAATCGGCGCGTCTTTTCCAGAGCCCCAGGCGCGTTACAACCGGTGCAGGCTGACCGTGATCCTGGGTTTCGTTGCGATTGGGGGGGTGGGGCGGGTAGAGTCTGCCGCTGGTCGGGCTCGCCACAGCCGGCCGACGGGGCGCATACCGCGGGCCATCACGGGCCGAGTTGATGACCGACTTTCGACCACAGCCTGGGGAGATCCCCTCCGACGCGACGGTGCCCAAGGTCGTCGTCAGCCGGATCAGCCTCTACCTGCGCGAATTGCAGCGGCTCGAGGCCTCCGGCCAGCAGACGATCTCGTCGAGCCAGCTCGGCACGCTCCTGGGATTCAGCGACGCCCAGGTCCGCAAAGATCTCGGGTTTTTCGGACAGTTCGGCTACCCGGGCGTGGGCTATCGCTGTGAAGAGTTGATTCACGCGATGCGCGACATCCTGGGCACGAATCATGCGTGGCCCGTGGTGATGGTGGGCGTCGGCAACCTTGGCCAGGCGCTGCTCGGCTACCGCGGCTTCGGCCGGCAAAACTTTTCCATCGAGGCGGCCTTCGACGCCGACCCCGCGAAGGTCGGCCAGACGATCCAGGGGCTGCGCATCCAGCACGTCGACGAGCTGCCCGCCGTCGTGAAATCCAAGGGGATTCGCCTGGGCATGATCGTGGTGCCTGCCGTGCGGGCCCAGGAAGCAGCCGACCGGCTCGTGGCCGCGGGCATCGAGGGGATCGTGAACTTCGCGCCCGTCACGCTCACGCTGCCCGCACACGTGCAGAGCGTGTCGGTGGACCTCGCGATCGAGCTCGAGCAGCTCTCCTTTGCCGTTACGAGCAAGCTCGCGAAGGCTGGCGCGTTGTAGGACCGGCTTCAGCCTGTGATCCGGATGTAGGACAGGCTTCAGCCTGTCTGCCGGTCGTGACAGGCTGAAGCCTGTCCTACGTTCCTGCTATCCTCGATTCCATGCTCGCCCCCACCCCACCCGACGCCGGCTGGCAGTTCGACAACTCCTACGCCCGGCTGCCCGAGGCCCTCTTCACCCGCACGATGCCCGTGCCCGTGAGCGCCCCCCGGCTCGTCGTGCTCAACGACCCCGTCGCGGCCGACCTCGGCCTCGACACCGCCGCCCTGCGGGAGGCGGGCGCCGCACTCTTCGCCGGCAACGAAGTGCCGCCGGGTGCCGAGCCGATCGCGCAGGCCTACGCCGGCCACCAGTTCGGCCACTTCACGAACCTCGGCGACGGCCGGGCGATCCTCCTCGGCGAGCAGCTCACTCCCGACGGCCGGCGGTTCGACATCCAACTCAAGGGCTCGGGCCGCACCCCGTACTCGCGCAACGGCGACGGCCGGGCCGCCCTCGGGCCGATGCTCCGCGAATACCTCATCAGCGAAGGAATGCACGCCCTCGGGATTCCCACGTCGCGCAGCCTCGCCGTGGCCACGACGGGCGAGGCGGTGCTCCGCGAGCGGCCCCTCCCGGGGGCCGTGCTCACACGCGTGGCCGCGAGCCACATCCGCGTGGGCACGTTCGAATACGCTGCGGCACTCGGCGATCCTGCCCTGCTCCCCGCGCTTCTCGACCATGCGATCGCCCGCCACTATCCCGAGGTCGCGGCGGCCGACGACAAGGCGGCGGCGTTTCTCGACGCCGTGATCGAGCGGCAGGCCGCGCTCATCGCCCGCTGGATGCTCGTGGGGTTCGTGCACGGCGTCATGAACACCGACAACATGGCCGTGTCGGGCGAGACGATCGACTACGGGCCCTGTGCGTTTCTCGATGCGTACGATCCGGCCACCACGTTTAGCTCGATCGACCGCGACGGCCGCTACGCCTACGGCAGTCAGCCGGGGATCGCCCACTGGAACCTGGCCCGACTCGCGGAGAGCCTGCTCGGGCTCGTCCCGGGGGGCGAAGAAGCCGCGCTCGAAGCGGCGAAGAGCACGATCGCGACGTTCCCAGAGCGGTTCGAGCGGCACTACCTCGCGGGCGCGCGGGCGAAACTCGGGCTCACGACCGAGGAGCCGGGCGACCGCGAACTCTTCATGGCGGTCCTGCGGTGGATGCACGAAACGGGCGCCGACTTCACGGCCACGTTCGCGGGCCTCGCGACGCAGGCGGAAGCAGACACCCCCGCATCGTGCGGAGCCGCCGGCGCAGCCTTCGCGGCATGGTGCACGCAATGGCGGGCCCGGCTCGCCCGCCAGCCGGGCTCACCGGCCGACACGGCCGCCCAGATGGGCCGCGTGAACCCGCTCGTGATCCCGCGCAACCACCGCGTGGAAGAGGCCCTCACTGCCGCGGAAGCCGGCGACCTCGCGCCCTTCGAGCGGGTGCTCGCCGCGATCCGAAGGCCGTTCGACGACACGCCCGATAACCAGCCGTATCGCACCGGCCCGCTGGCCGGCTGCGGCCCCTACCGCACGTTCTGCGGCACGTGACCAGGATCGATTACATTAGCATTCGAAGCCGCCCCCCCTGCCCGATGGTGTAACGGTAGCACAAGGGATTTTGGTTCCCTTTGTCTAGGTTCGAATCCTAGTCGGGCAAGTTTCTTTCCAGCGGCGTCCCCCCTGACGGCCACATGCTTGCATCGGCCGCAGCGGTTGGCGAGCATGGTGACGGTCTTCGCCCCGCCTTCTGGAGCACATCATGCCTCGGGCAATCGACAGCCGGCTTCGCCGCGTCCTCGGAATCCTCAGCCTGGTGATCGCCGTGGGCACGCCGACGGCAGCCCGGGCCGACATCGCGTACTTCACGAGTTTCACGACCGGGGCACTCGTTCGGTACGACACGACGAATCCGGCAGGCACGGCAACGGTGCTTTCCGGAAGTGGCTCGACCGTGAAGCCAGCGGCCCTCGCGCTTGGCCCTGATGGAAACCTCTACATCGGCGAGGCTGGCGATGGTGCCACGTACGCCCCGCGAATCTCACGCTTCAACCTGTCCAACAACTCGCTCTCTATCGTTCATACATTCGCGGCGTTCGACGTTTTTCCAGGCAGCCTCGCCTTCAAGGGCAACGATCTCCTTGTTGGCCGCAATCCGTTTTTCAGCAACACCGGCCCGATCGTGCAACTGACGGGCGCCATCAGCGGACCAATAGCGGTCAGCGACTACACGGACGGTGGCACACTCGCCAGCAGCCCAGGATTGGCACTCGGCGCTGACGGAACTCTCTACGTGAGCGACCAGACATACAGCTTCATATCCAACGTGGCGTCTGGACCGGTGAAACGTTTCGACCCGGCAGGCGTCTATGTGGGAGAGGTGATCGCGAGCGGGTCAAGTGGCCTCTTCGGCCCGACCGGCCTGGCCATCAATGGCTCGACGCTCTACACGGCGAGCATCATGGCCGGAACTATTGTGCAGACGAATCTCGCGACCGACGCGACGACTGCCTTTGCCAGCGCCGGCGGCCCGTTCGAGGTCGGCTCGCTCGCCCTTCTCTCTGACGGTGGTCTGCTCGCCGGAAGCCCCAGCGGCAGCGGGGCCATCTACCGGTTTGGATCGGACGGCACGCTCCTCGACACCTACGCCACTGGTCTGGGTCAGATCGGTGGGGTGGTCGCAGTCCCTGAACCCTCCGCGTTGGCCCTCGCGATCGGCGGAGTTGCTCTCGCTGCTGTCCGCGGACGGAAGCGCCGATCGAAGGTCGACTGATGCAACGTGGCCGCCGGGCGTTCACGCTCGTCGAAACCCTCGTGGTGGTCGCGATCATCAGCCTGCTCGTGGGCCTGCTCCTGCCGGCGCTGCAGCAGGCGCGTGAATCGGCGAGACGAACCCACTGCACCAACAACCTTCGCCAGATCGGCCTCGCAACTGCGAATCACGAATCAGCCCGGGGCCGGTATCCGATCGGTTCGGAGTCTCGGGAATGGGCCGAGCGGCCGGACTTCCCGCATCAGTTCTTCCGCTGGTCGGTCTTGGCGCATTTAGCGCCGTTCTACGAGTTGGAGACGCTCCTTCGAGGCCTCGACCTGTCGGTGCCGCTCTACGTGGGCCTGACGGCCGATGCGATCGCGCCGCAGAACAAGCCGATCGTCAAACTCACGGTGCCGCTCTTTCTCTGCCCGAGTGACGCAGGCCGGGCAGTCTCCGACTCCTTCGGTCCCACCAACTACGCCGGCTGCACGGGCAGCGGCGCGGGCGGAGGAACCCCGTTTGAAACGGACGGCCTGTTCGGCATCAACTCACGGACTCGTCCTCGCGACATCGTCGATGGCCTGTCACGGACGGTCGCCTATTCGGAAAGCCTGCTGGGTGCTGGGCAGCGGGCGACGACCAACCGCGCAGGGATCGATGCGCAGACTGGTTACGGATTTACATTCACCGCGCCCCTCGACGAAGGCCCATGCAGCCGACCGTTCTATTACAACTTCACCGACCTGCGGGGGTTCTCGTGGGCCAACGGTGAATATCGGACGACGCTGTACAACCATGCCCGGGTTCCCAACTCGCCCGTGCTGGACTGCCTGGCAGCTCTCATGAGCACGCCCGACCTTGCGCGCATGTATGCCGGGTATGGCTGGCGGGCGGCGCGGAGCCGGCACACCGGCGGCGTGAACGTGGTCATGGCCGACGGCTCGGGGCAGTTCGTGAGCGACGCGGTCGATCCCGCCGTGTGGAAGGCGCTCGCCACACGGGCCGGCGGCGAGATGTTAACGCCGTAGCGCGGCGAGCACGCGCTCGATATCCGCAGGCAGCGGACTCTCGAACTTCAGTTCTTCGCCCGTCTCGGGATGCACGAAACCAAGTTCGGCGGCATGGAGCATCACGCGCGGGGCCTGCGACTCGTCGACGACCTCGAAGTGACGCGGGGCCGAATACACCCGCTCGCCGCACACCGGATGCCCCGTCTCCGCCAGGTGAATCCGGATCTGATGCGTGCGGCCCGTCTCCAGGCGGCATTCGACGAGCGTGTAGGCGTCGCCGAAATGTTCGACCGGCCGCACGTGCGTGACCGAGGGCTTGCCCTCCTCGGTGCCGCTCGAGCCGCGCCGGCCATCGCCCCGGTCGCGGATCAGGTTCGTGCGGATCGTGCCCGTGCCGACGCGGCCGACACACAGGGCGAGATAGCGGCGGTGCGTGGCGTGCGCCCGAAACTGCTCCGCGAGAATCCGTTCGGCAGGCACCGTGCGAGCGAACACCACGAGGCCGCTCGTCTCGCGGTCGATCCGGTGAACGGCCCGCACCGGTGGCTGCCGGCGCGGCTTCGCGCCGCGGGCTTTGAACCGCCGCGCGAGATACTTGCCGATCGCGTCGGGCACCATCTCGTCGAGCGTGGGCTGCACTTGCCGCCGGCGGGCCGGCCACGACTGCTCTTCGGAATGGCGCGTGGTGGTGATGCCCGTCGGCTTCTCGACCACCACCACCTCGTCGTCGAGGTGCACGATGCGGACGTCGTCGGCCTTTGGGGGCGCGGCGGCGGCGGCATCGAGCACCTTCACCACCTCGCGCTCCTTCAGCCGCCGGGCCACATCGGTGCAGATGTTGCCGTGAATCATCACGTGCCGCGAGCGGACGAGCTTCTGCACGCGGCCCCAGCTCGCCCCGTCGAGCTTCGCCCGCAGAAACGCCGCAAGCGTCTGCCCTTTCTCGGCGGCCGTCACGTGATGCACCTTGCCCGGAGCTTGCTTCATAGATCGAGCGTACCACGTGGCACGCGGGACGCTTGCCCCACATGCCTTGACCCTGTTCCCGGCGTTTTTATGATTTGTGGGGAGGCCTCACGACGGCAGCCTCCACGAGGCGTTCGCCGTTGCCCCCCGCGTGAGGACCTTTCAACCGTGCCCGGCACATGCGTCGTCGGTCTGCAGTGGGGTGACGAGGCCAAGGGCAAGCTCGTCGACATTCTGACCGAGCAGCACGAAATCGTCGTCCGCTATGCGGGCGGGGCGAATGCGGGGCACACCGTCGTTTCCGACGGCCAGACCTGGAAGCTCTCGCTGATCCCCAGCGGAATCCTCCGCAACGGCGTGGCCTGCGTCGTGACCGGCGGCGTGGTGCTCGACCCGGCCGCCGTCATCAAGGAAATCGATGGCCTCGAATCGCGCGGCGTGACGATCGCCGGCAAACTGCTCGTGAGCGACCGGGCCCACGTCGTGTTTCCCTGGCACGTGGCCGAAGACAAGCTCCTCGACGGCAGCCTGTCCGGTGGCGAGCCGATCGGCACGACGGGCCGCGGCATCGGGCCCTGCTACCGCGACAAAGTGGGCCGCTCGCTCGCCATCCGGCTCGGCGACCTCTACCGGCCCGAGTTCCCCGCACAGCTCGCTCACATCACGGCCCTGAAGGCGAAACTGCTCGGCGTTGAGTTCGACGTGGCTGCAATCCGGGAGCAGTATCGGCAGTATGCCGAGCGGCTGCGGCCCTTCGTCTGCGACACCACGTCGTATCTGCTCGACGCCGTCGAGGCCGGTCGCAAGGTGCTCTTCGAAGGGGCGCAGGGCGCGCTCCTCGACGTCGATCACGGCACGTATCCCTTCGTGACGAGCAGCAACTCCTCGGGCGTCGGCATCTCGAACGGCTCGGGCGTGCCCGGCCGTTGGATCGAGCGCGTGATCGGCGTCGTGAAGGCCTACTCCACGCGCGTGGGCGGGGGCCCGATGCCCACCGAGCAGGACAACGCCGTGGGGCAGCGGATCCGCGACCGCGGCAACGAATACGGCACCGTGACGCGCCGTCCGCGGCGCTGCGGCTGGTTCGACGCCGTGGCCGCCCGCTACACCGCCCGGCTCTCCGGCGTCGACGAACTGGCCGTGATGCTGCTCGACGTGCTCTCGGGCTTCGACGAACTCGCGATCTGCTCGGCCTACATGATCGACGGCCGACGGGTCACGCAGTTTCCGAGCCATATCGACGACGTGAAGCGGGCCGAGCCCGTCTACGAGATGCTGCCGGGCTGGCACGAGGAGCTCACGGGCGTGCGGCGCTACGACGACCTGCCCGAAAACGCCCGCCGGTATCTTGCCCGGATCGGCGAACTGCTCGGCCGGCCCGTGACGGTGGTGTCGGTGGGCCCCGACCGCGCCCAGACGATCTTCTGCGACCCGGCCCCGAAGCGGCACCCATGGCCACGACCCCAGCACCCCGCGCCGGCGAACGCGTGACGGCCGCTCCCGCGGCTGGCGCCGACGCCCTCCCGCGGCACATCGCCATCATCATGGACGGCAACGGCCGCTGGGCGCGGCAGCGGGGCCTGCCACGGATCGAGGGGCACAGGCAAGGCGTCGCCAGTGTGCGGCGCATCACGGAGCACTGTGCCCGGATCGGCATCGAGCAGCTCACGCTCTACTGCCTGTCGAGTGAAAACTGGCGGCGGCCTGCGGCCGAGCTTGACTTCCTCATGCACCTGCTCGAGCAATACATGATCGAAGAGCGGGAACTCCTGATGCGCGAACGGATCCGAATCGTGATGATCGGCAGCCGTGCCGGCCTGCCCGATGCGACGCTCGCCGCGCTCGACCGCACCGCGGCGATGTGTGCCGGCAACGATGGCATGCGGCTTTGCTTGGCGATCAACTACGGATCCCGCGCGGAGATCACGGCAGCGGCCCGGGCGCTCGCCGAGGAGTGTCGCGTGGGTCGCCTCGACCCTGCCTCGATCACCGAAGAGACGCTTGCCGCGCGGCTCGACACCGCGGGCATGCCCGACCCCGACCTCGTGATCCGCACCGCCGGCGAGCTGCGGCTGAGCAACTTTCTGCTCTGGCAGAGCAGCTACGCCGAGCTGTGGGTCACCGACACGTGCTGGCCGGACTTCACCGAGGCACACCTCGACGACGCGATCCGTTCGTTCGCCGGCCGTGAGCGCCGCTTCGGGGGGCTCGCCGAGTCATGAGCGCGGGCACCACATCGAACCGGATCGTCGTCGCCAGCATCGTTGCGACCGTGTTTGCGGGCCTCGTCTGGGCCGATACGACCGGGCTCGCCGGCGCGGCGCCGGCGTGGTGGCTGCTTCCGGTGGTGATCGTGGTCGCGATCGGCGGCGTCGACGAGCTCGTGCGACTGTGTGGCACGAGCGATCTGCTCATGCCGACGTGGTTGCTCAGGCCCGCAGCCGTGGCGATACCCCTGGCGGCCGCCTGCGGGGCCCAGGCCTTCTCGGCAGCCACGGCCTTGGCAGCCCCCACCGCCGCCCTCGGCTGGGCTGCGGGCGCATTCGCGCTCTTTATGCTCGCCCTCTTCACGTTCGAGGTGGCGGGCTACCGGCCCCACGGGCGGTCGATCGATCGGCTCACAACGGCGACCTTCATCGTGGCGTATGTCGGCCTGCCGCTGGCGTTCATGGTGAGCCTGCGGCTGATCTGCGTGGAGAATCTCGGCCCCGAACAGAGGGGCCTTGGCCACCTCGGCATCGTGCCGCTCGTGAGCCTCGTCGCGGTGGTGAAAGCAGGCGACGTGGCCGCCTACGTGGTCGGGTCGCTCATCGGCCGCCATCGCATGGCACCGGTCTTGAGCCCCGGCAAAACATGGGAGGGCGCCGCCGCATCGGTGGCCGGATCGCTGGGCGCGGCGTGGGTGGTGCTGCACGGGACGAGCCTCGCGCCGGCGGCGCAGCCCTGGGGCGGCTGGCCCGCGTACGGCCTCGCCGTGGGACTCGCCGGCATGGTGGGCGATCTCGCCGAATCGCTCCTCAAGAGAGAGGCGGGGGCCAAGGATTCAGGCCGCTCCCTCGGCGGCCTCGGGGGCGTGCTCGACCTCGTCGATTCGCTCCTCTTCGCCGCCCCGGTGGCCTGGCTCCTCTGGGCCGCCGGCCGCTGAAAACCGTTGGTTTTTGTGGGAATTTCACCGATCCGCGGGCCGGGCCCGGAGAGCGGGTATATTTGAGTTCCGTGATCCCGTACCTTTCGAGACCGTCAGCGACCCACCGTCGCCGCGGGCTCCGATGTCCCGCACGACCATCGCGGTTGTCGACTCCAAACGGCTGCTGACGATCTTTGGTCCGAGAGACCAGCACCTGCGTCGCATTCGTGCGGCGCTCGGTGTGGGTGTGTCGGCCCGCGACGACTCGATCCAGATCGAGGGGGAAGAGCCGGCCGTACTCAAGGCGACGGAACTATTCGAACAGCTCGATCGCATCGCTCGCGACCAGGGCGCGGTGGAGCCCGAACAGGTTTCCCACCTGCTCGCCATCGCCACGGGTGAGAAACCTGCGGCCACGCACGATCCGATCGAAGTGCAGCGGCCCGGCCGCCAGGTGCAGCCGCGGTCGGAAGGTCAGTCGGCCTACGTGCGGGCGATCCGCGACCACGACATCGTGCTCTGCGCGGGCCCGGCCGGCAGCGGCAAGACATTTCTCGCCGTGGCAATGGCCGTGGCCGCCCTGCGGGCTGAGCAGGTGCGCAAGATCGTGCTCGTGCGGCCGGCCGTGGAGGCGGGCGAGAGCCTCGGATTCCTGCCCGGTGATCTCCAGGCCAAAATCAACCCCTACCTCAGGCCGCTGCTCGACGCGCTCCGCGAAATGATGGACTACGACATCCTCAAGCGGCTCACGGAGCAGGATGTGATCGAGATGGTACCGCTGGCCTACATGCGCGGCCGCACCCTCAACAACGCCTTCGTGATTCTCGACGAAGCCCAAAACACCACCATCTCGCAGATGAAAATGTTTCTCACCCGCCTGGGCATGGGCTCGAAGATGGTGATCTCCGGCGACACCACCCAGATCGACCTGCCGCCCAATCGGTCGAGCGGCCTCGTCGATGCGATGAACCGGCTGCAAGACGTGCGTGGCTGCTGCCGCGTTCGCCTGGGCGGCCAGGACATCGTCCGCCACCCGCTCGTGCAGCGGATCGTCGACGCCTACGACGACCAGACCTGAGCCTCGCAATCCCATGACGATCGCACCCTCCTCCTACCAGCGCCGTGCCCGCCGCGGCGGCTCCGTCGAGGGCCCGCAGGGGTTTTGGGCGGCCCTGCTCGAGCGGATCTCACGCGTCGAAAACATCGTGCGGCTCGCGCTCTGCCTCGCCGGCGCGCTCGTACTGCTCGTGCTGCTGCACGGGTGGAGCGAGCCGCAGCCGTTTCGGAAGGGCTCGATCGCACCGCATGGCGTGGTGGCGCGGGTGCCTTTCGAAAAGCCCGATCCCGAACGCACGCGGGCCGCGCAAGACCGAGCCGCGGCCCAGGTGCGCGTGGTCTACGCCCAAGACAAGGCGCCGCTCGTGCGGCTGCGCGACGGGCTCAAAAACCGCGTGGCGGAAATCGCGGCGGCCGAAACGCTGGCTGCGGTGTCGCGCGAAGCCTGGCTCGAATTCGCCCCGGATGCCGCCAAGGCGTTCGAGCGGCTCCCCAAGCCGGTTCCCGGTATGAAACCGCCGAAGCCCGACGCCCCCGTTGCCCCGGAGCCGCCCGCCACGGCCGCCCGCGCCGCTGCAACCGTCGCGCCGGAGCCGAAGCCGACGGGGGACGCGGCGGATGCCAGCGGCCAGCGGCCGGATCCCGCCCCCGACGCCGCGGCGGAGAAGCCGCCGGTCGATGGGGTGGTCGCAGCAGCGGAAGAGGCATTCCAGAAATTTCGGGCGAAGCTCGACACGAAGGAGCGCCAGCTGGAATTCGAAAAGGCGCTCGATCGTGCCTTCGCCGCGGTCGAGAAGATCGGCGTGCTCGACAAGATTCAGCACGGCATCGACGAGGGCAGCCAGACCGAAATCGACGTCCATCCGCTCGGCAACGCCGCGGAGCTCACCCGAGTGCAGGTCGCCGACGTGCTCTTTGGCGAAGCCAAGGTGCGGCTCAGGGCCAGCCTCGAGGAGGAACTCGGCGCGGGGGCCTTCGTCGAGCGGATCTTCGGCTGGATCGAGCCGAAAGTGTCGGGCTCGCTGGAGACCGACCGGGAATCGACCACGAAAGCCAAGGCCGACGCCGTCGCCAAGACACCGCAACAGTTCGTGCGCTATGCCGAAGGCGATCTCCTGGCCCCCGCAGGCAAGCCGATCACGGCCGACGAGCTCGTGCTGCTCGAGCGCGAGCACGATGAATACGTGCGGCAGCAGGACGTGCGCCAGCGGGCCGGGCGGGCGGCGTCGATGGTGGGCCTGTTCATCGCGATGTTCACGCTCGCCGGCTTCTATCTGCACCTGCACCACCGCGATGTGCTCGACGACCTCGGCCACGTCGCGACCCTCCTGGGACTCTCGATCACGACGGTCGTGCTGTGCCTCCTCTCGGCGAACGAAAACTGGCAGGCAGAGATCGTCCCGCTGCTCGTGTTCGCGATGACCGTGGCGATCGCCTACGACGAAGACCTCGCCCTCCTCCTCGCCGCCGAAGTGGCGCTCGTCGTGGTGGTCGGCCTCGGGCACGGGCTCGGCGACTACGTCACGCTCACCGCCGCAGCCGCGGCCATGATCTTCTGGATGGGCCGGATTCGCAGCCGCAGCAAGCTGATCTACGTGGGCCTGTGGGCTGGCGCGGTGGCGATGGCCACCCAGGTGGGTGCGCATCTGCTCGAGGAGCGGCCGTTCGACATGCAGCTGCTCGAGGAAGCGGGGCGGCTCGGCGTGTGGACGCTGCTCGCGGGCTTTCTGATGACGGGCCTCCTGCCGTTCATCGAGCGGTCGTTCGGCGTGCTCACAGACCTCAGCCTGCTCGAAGTGGGCGACGTCGCCCACCCGCTGCTCCAGGAGCTCGTGCGGCGGGCACCGGGCACCTACAACCATTCGATCAACGTCGCGAGTATCGGCGAAGCGGCGGCCGAGGCGATCGGCGCGCGAGGGCTTCTGGTGCGCGTCGGCGCGTATTTCCACGACATCGGCAAGATGCTCAAGCCCGCCTACTTCGTGGAAAACCAGGGCCAGGAAAACCGCCATGAATCCCTCGTGCCCGCAATGAGCACGCTGATCATCATTGCGCACGTGAAGGAAGGTGCCGAGCTGGCCCGCCAATACAACCTCCCCCAACCGATCGTCGACCTGATCGCCGAGCACCACGGCACCACACTCGTCGAGTATTTCTACCGCCGCGCCGCCGAACGCCAGCAGCACGACCCCAACGGCACGGAGATCGACGAGCAGACCTACCGCTATCCAGGGCCCAAGCCGGGCACCCGCGAATCGGCGGTGCTGATGCTCTCCGACGCGGTCGAGAGTGCGAGCCGGGCTCTCACCGAACCCACGCCCGCCAGAATCGCGAGCCTCGTCCACGAGCTCGCCATGAAACGGCTCCTTGACGGGCAGTTCGACGAGTGCCGACTCACGCTCGAGGAGCTCGAGATCGTCGAGCAGAGCCTCGTGAAGAGCCTCACCGCCGTGTATCACGGCCGCGTGAAATATCCCGACCAAAGGACCGCCTAGTGGGCCGACGGTCTGGCGAGGCCTGCGAACAGGCGGTGAACGTGGCGGTGGCCGATCGCCAGCGTTGCATGCGCGTCGGCGCGCCGTGGCTCGAGCGGCTGGTGCGCCGGGTGCTCGCCGCCGAAGGCGTGGCCCGGGCCGAGATCTCTCTCACGCTCGTCGACGACCGACGGATCGGCCGGCTCCACGCCGAATGGTTCGACGATCCGAGCCCCACCGACGTGATCACGTTTCCACTGTCGGACCCGGCGGACGACTCGCTCGCGGGCGACATCGTCGTGAGCGCGGAAACGGCCCGGCGGCGGGCCCGCGAGTTTGGCTGGGCCGCCCGGCAGGAGCTCGCCTACTACGTGGTGCATGGCCTCTTGCATCTCACGGGGCACGACGACACATCGCCCGCACGGCGGCGGGCGATGCGGGCCCGTGAGCGGGGCGTGATGCGCGGCCTCGGCCTGCCCGTTCCCCCGCGCCGCCGGCCTGGCACGAGACCCTTATGAACCTTGCAGCCTTGGAACTCGAAACGGCGCTCGCCCTGCTCGTGGTGGCCTGCCTGGCCGCCGTGCAGGCACGGGCGGTGCGCGGGGCGCAGCGACATCGCCTGCACGAACTCTGCCGCCAGCGAGGCCGGCCCGAACGGTACGACGAAATCGTGGCCGGGAGCGAAACGATCGCCTTTCTCGCGGCGTCGGTCGTGGCGATCGCGGCCGTCGTGGCCACGCTCCTGGCGTCGAGATCGCTCGGCGACATGAGCGGTGGGGCCTTCGTCATCGACGCCACGGCCCTGGCCGGCTGGATCGCCCTCGTGTGGGCCATGCTCGTGGTCGTGCCGATGCTCGTGACCCGGCTCGCGGGAGCGGCGATCGTGGTCGCCACGTGGCGTATGTGGAAGCCGATCGTCGGCGTCGCCGCGCCCGCTGTGCGGTGCCTCGGCTCTGCGGCCGCCTTCCTGGGGCGGCACCTCAGCAAGGCTCCCGCCGAACCGTCGGACTCGAGCGCCCAGGACGAACTGCGGCTGGTGGTGGACGAGGCCCACCGCGAGGGCCGGCTCGAAGGTGCGGCCCGCGACATGATCGAGGGCGTGATGGACCTCAAGGAGGCCCGCGCGGCTCAGATCATGACCTCGCGCACCGCCATGGTCACGATTCCGATCGCGACCCCCTGGGAGGACGTGCTGCAGATCGCCTCCGAGAGCGCCCACACGCGGCTGCCCGTCTGGGATCGCTCCCCGGACGACGTGATCGGCATCCTCCACACCCGCGAGTTGCTCACGCAACTCGTGACGCCTCCGCCGGCCGCCGGCCAGCCCGCCACCCACGACCTGCGACCGCTCCTCCGGCCGCCATGGTTCATCCCCGAATCGATGAGCGTGCAGAGCCTGCTCCGCGACTTCCAGCGCACCCACACCCACATGGCGATCGTGACCGACGAATTCGGCGGTGTGAGCGGCCTCGTGACGATCGAGGACGTGCTCGAGGAGATCGTCGGCGAAATCGTCGACGAGCACGACGAGGCTCTCTCCGACGGCATCCGCATGGTGTCGCCCGACGTGTGCGAGGCCCAGGCCCAGGTGCGGATCGGCGAGATCAACGAAAAAATGGGGATCTCCCTGCCAGAGGAGGCCGACTTCGAGACGGTGGGCGGCTTCGTGTTTCACCAGTGCGGCCGCATCCCCGAAGTGGGCCGCCGCATCGAATCGCACGGCGTGGCCCTCGAAGTGCTCGCTGCCACCGGCCGCCGCATCGACCTCGTGCGCATCGAACGCGTGCGCTAGGGTGCGGGGCAAGCATCCCGCTTGCTGCTGGAGGACAGGCTTCAGCCTGTCATGCCCGAACTCGCCCAATCCGGCTCGGGGTTACCCCGTACCGTCTCGCCGGACGTTCGCCTCCGCCCTCCAGGCTTCGGCTCACTCGGATTTGCCTGCGCTCCGGCATCCTGCCTGCGCTGGTCAAATACGCCGTCTCATCGGTAGGGGTAACCCCTCGCCTCCCCGCCTGGAAGCCCGAGGCGTGAGCCGAAGGGAATACGCGGAGTGTTTTGCCACCGGGGCATCCTCTCGGCTTGCACCTCGGGCTTTCGTTGGGGAGGCTTCGGGCTCCCCGTGTCCCGCTCGCCGGCGCATCACCAAAACGAGCTGCACAGGCAAAAACAATCGGGGCTAAAATGCCTTGATGACCCCCGACAAGACGCAGGCGATCGTGATCCGGGCGATTCCGTTCGGCGAGACGAGCGCCGTGGTGACGCTGTTCACCCGTGATTTTGGCAAGCTGCGGGGGCTGGCAAAGGGGGCGTGGCGGCCGAAGAGCGCGTTCGACGGCGCCCTTGACCTGCTTTCGATCGGTCAGGTACTCGTCCTCCGCAAATCCTCGGATCAGCTCGACGTGCTCACAGAGGCGCGGCTCGACCGGCGATTTCGCGTCGGCGGCAGCGTGGTCGCCTTCCGTGCCGGAATGCAGATGGCCGAGTTGCTCGATGTGCTCACCGCGGACGCCGATCCGCACCCGGAACTCTTCGATGCAGCCACAGCCACGATCGTCGCGCTCTCTGACTGGCGCGGGCCCGACGGCCCCGTCCAGGCGCTCGTCATCCAGGCCGAGCTCTCGCTGCTGCAACTCACCGGGCATGCGCCGGCACTCGCTACCTGCGCGGAGTGTGCCGACCCTCTGCCGCCTGCCGGCCGCACCGCCTTCGGCATGCTCGACGGTGGCACGCTGTGCCCTCGCTGCCGCCCCGGCAAGCGGTCGGTGGTGGCGGTGTCCGCCGACGCGCTGGCGGCACTCCGCAGGCTCGGCGGGGAACGCGACGCGTGGCGCTCGATCGATCTGCCCGACCGCGTCGCCGGAGAGCTACGGGCGATCATGAACACCTATTTCGCAAACCTGCTGGGCCGGCCGCTCCGTGTCGCATCGGGCCGTGTGAGACGGGCCGCGACGGCGGGCATCGTCATGTGCCTGTTGGCAGCGTCGGGATGTGCGACGTTTTCCGCGCCCACGATGCCGTGGGCCAAGAAGCAGCCCGACGTCGAGGGCAAGGTTGCGGGAGAGCCGGGCCAAGACGCCGACTCCGCCGTGATCTCCTCGGAATACGCCCAGGCCGAGACAGAATTCGGCTGGGACTTCTTCAAGGGCGAGAACATCAAGAAGCGCTGGAAGAAGCTCGTGGGCCGCGGGCCGAACGAACCGGTCGCCCGCAACGCGCTCGCCGAGGCCGACAGCTTGTTCCGCGAAGCCAAGTACGCCAAGGCGATCCCGAAGTACAAGGTGGCGATCGATCGCTGGCCCGACTCAGTGATCGAGGAAGACGCGATGTGGCAGCTCGCGGAATGCTGGTTCTTCACCGACCAGTATCCGAAGGCGGAAGACCAGTACGACGAACTGGTGAAGAAGTACGCCAACACCCGCTATCTCGACCGGATCGCCCAGCGGCAGTTCGTGATCGCCCAGTATTGGATCGCGATCGATCAGAAGCACCATCTGCCGCTGCTCGTGCCGAACCTCGCCGATCGAAGTCGGCCGATTTTCGACACCCGCGGACGGGCCCTCAAGGCCTACGACCACGTGCGGATCAACGACCCGCGCGGCTCACTCGCCGACGACAGCATCATGGCCCAGGCCAACGCCCACTTCATGGATCGCCAGTGGATGGACGCCGACTACTTCTACGGACTGTTGCGCACCGAATACCCCGACAGCGACTTCCTCCTCCAGGCCCACCTGCTCGGCCTCCAAGCCAAGCTGCGTTCGTACCAGGGAGCCGGCTACGAGGGGGGCGTGCTCGACGAGGCGGAGATTCTCGCCGATCAGATCCTCGTGCAGTTTCCCGACCAGCTCGACGCCGAGGAGCAGACCCGCGTCGGCAAGACGCGGGCCGAGATCGCCGCGCAGCAGGCTCAGCGGCATTGGAATCGGGCCGAGTTCTATGCCAAGGGAAAGCACTATACGTCGGCACGGATCTACTACGCCCTCATCGCCCGCGACTACCCGAAGACGCAGCTCGCGCAGGTGTCGCGGGAAAAGCTCAACCTGCTCGCCGGGAAGGATGACGTCTCCGACGACCCCTTCCCGATGCTCACGCGCGTGCTCAACCCCGACTCGCTCAAGGAAGCCGAACTCGACGCGATGGCCGAGGCCGACGCCGTGATCGCCCGGGGAGATACCTCCGGCGCCGGCGCGCCGATCCGCTGAGCCCGGGAGCTTGCATGGGCCGCACCGTCATCGCCACGCTCCTGCTGGCCAGCCTCGCCACGGTCGGGTGCGCGAGCTATCGCCTCGGCAACAACACGCTCTACGCCCCGAACGTGCGCACCGTGTACGTGCCGATGATCCAGTCGGAGAGCTACCGCACGACTCCCGGCGTCGACCTCGGCGAGCGACTCACGGAGGCCGTCTGCAAGGAGATCGAGAAACGCACGCCGTTCAAGGTCGTCGGCGACCCGAATGCCGACAGCGTGCTCACCGCCCGGATCGTGGCCGACACGAAGCGCATGGTGGTGGAGAGCCCCACCGATCAATCGCGGCAGGTGGAGATGAACCTCCAGGTGCTTGTCACCTGGGCCGACCGTGGGGGCTCGGTGCTCGCCTCGGGCCAGGTCCCGCTGCCGGCGGCGAGCGTCGATGTGGGCCAGGCCGCGATGCTCGTGCCCGAATTCGGCCGTTCCGTCGTGAGCACGCAGCAGGAGGGCCTCGTGAAGATGGCCCAGCAGATCGTGGGCCTCATGGAAGAGCCCTGGTAGGACGGTACATTGCCCTGCATGCCCTCGCATGCCATCCCCACGCACTGGCACATCCGCACGCGATCGCTCCCTTTGCCGCGCCCGGGCGGTGCGCTCCAGCGGCCGCTCGTGATGGGGATCGTGAACGTCACACCCGATAGTTTTTCCGACGGCGGCCGGCATGCCTCGGTCGAGGCGGCCGTGGCCCACGGCCTGGCGCTCGTGGCCGAAGGGGCCGACATCCTCGACGTCGGTGGCGAAAGCACGCGGCCCTACGCGACACCGGTCGAAGCCACGGAGGAACTGCGCCGGGTGAGCGACGTGGTGCGACGGCTGGCCGCGGAGACGAGCGTACCCGTGTCGATCGACACCTCGAAGGCCGTGGTCGCGGCCCGAGCCGTGGAACTCGGCGCGGAGATCATCAACGACGTCACCGGCCTCGAGGGTGATCCCGACATGCTCGCGGTCGCCCGCGACAGCGGGGCCGGCATCTGTGCCATGCACATGCGGGGCACTCCACAGACGATGCAGGTCGATCCCCACTATGACGACGTCGTGTCCGAAATCCACGGCCATCTCTTGGCCCGACGCGATGCCCTGCTCGCCGCCGGCATTCCGCTCGAAAAACTCTGCCTCGACCCCGGCATCGGCTTCGGCAAGACGCACGCCCATAATCGCGCGCTCATGGCTGCAGCCGGGCGGTTTCTCGATCTTGGCGTGCCGATCCTCGTGGGCCATTCCCGGAAGGGCTTCATCGGGAAGTTGCTCGAGCAGGCGTTCGGCCGGCCTGCCTCGCGCGACGAGCTCGATGCGGGCACGGCAGGCGCCGCCTGCGGCCTGGCCGCGCAGGGCATCCAGATCGTGCGCGTCCACGCCGTGGGCCTCACCCGCGCGGCTCTTGAACTGTTTGCTACGATGTCGGGATGAACACGCTTGCTTCCCAGTGCCGCGACACTGCCACCCGAGCCCGTCAGGCGGCCATCGAGCTGGCCTCCGTGCCGGCCGCCGCGAAGGCCGCCGGCCTGCGGGCTGCGGCTACGAGGATCCGCACCGACGTCGATGCGATTCTCGCTGCCAACGCCCTCGACATCGCCGCAGCGCCGGGGTTCGGCCTCACGGCCGCAGCGATCGACCGGCTCACGCTCGATGCCAAGCGGGTGGAGGGGATCGCCGCGGGCGTCGAGGCCGTGGCAGATCTGCCCGACCCCGTCGGTGAGGTGCTCGAGGAAACCACGCGGCCGAATGGGCTCGTCGTCAGAAAGATCCGCGTGCCCTTGGGAGTGGTGTTCTTCATCTACGAGTCGCGGCCCAACGTCACGGCTGACGCAGCGGCCGTGGCCCTCGCCGCCGGCAATGCGATCATCCTCCGCGGCGGCAAGGAGGCGGCTCACTCCAGCGCCCGGATCGTCGAGAGCATGCGGGCGGCCATCGCCGACAGCGGCCTGCCCGTCGATAGCGTGCAGCTCGTAGATACGCCCGACCGCGAGGCGGTGGGGGAGTTTCTGAAGATGGACGACCTCATCGACATCGTCATTCCGCGCGGCGGCGAGGCCCTCATCCGCCGCGTCTGCTCCGAGGCGCGGATGCCGGTGCTCAAGCACTTCACGGGTAACTGCCATGTCTATGTGGACAAGGCGGCCGACCTCGCCATGGCCAAGGCGATCACGGTGAATGCCAAGTGCCAGCGGATGGGCGTGTGCAACGCGGCCGAGTCGCTGCTCGTGCACAAGGACGTGGCCGACCGGTTTTTGCCGGAGGTCGCCGGGGCGCTGGCCGGCTTCCACGTGGAAATCGTGGGCGACGAGGCCACGCGGCGGCTCGTGCCGGCGGCGGGCCCGGCCACCGAGGCCGACTGGGCCACCGAGTATCTCGGCCCCAAGATCTCCGTGGCCGTCGTTGATTCGGTCGACGCCGCCATCGAGCATGTCAATCGCTACGGCTCACGGCACACCGATTCGATCGTCACGGCCGACCGGACCGCGGCCGATCGGTTCACGTCTCGGGTCGATACGGCCGTGGTCATGGTGAATGCCAGCACCCGGTTCAACGACGGCGGCGAGCTCGGCCTCGGCGCCGAGATCGGCATCTCCACCGACAAGCTCCACGCCCGCGGCCCCTGCGGCACGAAGGAGCTCACGACGTACAAATTCGTGGTGACGGGCTCGGGGCAGGTGCGGGCGTAGTGTTGTTGTCAATTTGCACAATCCGGCTCGGTGCTGCCCCGTACCGTCTCGCCGGACGTTCGCTGCGGCCCTCGTGGCCTCCGCTCACTCGGATGTGCCTGCGCTGCGCCATCCATGGCTTCGCTGGTCACATACGCCGTCTCGACGGTAGGGGCAGCCCCTCGCCTCGCCAACCGGAAGCCCGAGGCGTGAGCCGAAGGGAATGTGCATGGTGGTTCGCGACCGGGAGGTTTCGGGCTCTCCGTGTCCTGGAGACGGCGTATGCAGGCAAGCGCAGCCATGGATGGCGCAGCGCAGCCGGAGTCGAGTGAACGGAGGCCTGGAGGGCCGCAGTGAACGTCCGGCGACGGGATACGGAGAGCCCGAAGCCGGCGTGGATAAGGTGACAATCATGACGCAATTTCCTTCCATCCTTTGTCTTTTTTCCCTTGGCATCTGCTTCACTCCCATGCACACCGCCCACGCCGCCGAACCGCCCGCCGATTCCCATCTCTGGCTCGAAGATGTGACGGGCGAAAAACAGCTCGCGTGGGTGCGTGAGAGGAATGCCGAGAGCGTGAAGTCGCTCGCTGAATCAGAAGCTTTCAAAACGCTGGAGAAGCGGCTGCTCGCGATTCTCGATTCGAAAGACCGAATCCCGATGGTGTCGAAGATCGGCGACCGGTTCTACAACTTCTGGCGCGATGCCAAGAACCCAAAGGGCGTCTGGCGGCGGACGACGCTCGAGGAGTACCGGAAGCCGGAGCCCGCCTGGGAGACCGTGCTCGATCTCGATGCGCTGGCCGCGGCTGAAAATGAGAACTGGGTGTGGCACGGGGCCAGCGTGCTCAAACCCGAGGATCACCTGTGCCTCGTGTCGCTTTCCCGCGGCGGAGCCGACGCCGACGTGGTGCGGGAGTTCGACCTGACGGCAAAGCAGTTCATGGCTGACGGCTTCTCTTTGCCCGAGGCCAAGAGCCAGGTCGCATGGCGGGACCGCGACAGCCTGTTCGTCGCCACCGACTTCGGCCCCGGCTCGCTCACCACGTCGGGGTATCCGCGCACGGTGCGTGAATGGACCCGGGGCACGCCCCTGGCTTCCGCACCGCTCGTCTACGAGGGCCGGCCCGACGATATGCGGGTGGTGGCATACCGCGACCTCACACCCGGCTTCGAGCGCGACTTCGTGCAGCGGCAGGTCACGTTCTGGACGAATGAGCTCTTCCTGCGGCGCGACGGCAGACTGATCCGCGTTGAGAAGCCCGATGATGCGAACGCCGGGGCGCACCGCGAGTGGCTGTTGATCGAACTCCGGAGCGATTGGACCGTCGGCGACGCGACCTACAGGGCAGGGAGCCTGCTCGCCACAGATTTTGATGGTTTTCTGGCCGGGGGCCGGATGTTCCACGTGCTCTTCGAGCCGACCGATCGCACGTCGCTCGTCGCCTGGGCCGGCACCCGGCATCACGTCCTCATCACCACGCTCGACAACGTGCGCAGCCGTGTGGAATCGCTCACGTTCGTCGATCGCGCGTGGGCCCGGCAGCCGCTGGCCGGCGTACCGGAATTCGGCACGGCCTCGGCGACGGCCGTCGACGAACTGGAATCAGACGCCTGTTGGCTCGTCACGTCGAGCCCGCTCGAGCCGTCGACGCTCGCACTTGGTTCCGCCTCGCTGCCCGCTTCGGCCCCGGAGAAACTCAAGCACTCGCCCGCTTTCTTCAACGCGGACGGCCTGACGGTCGAGCAGCACGAAGCCGTCTCGAAAGATGGGACGCGGATTCCGTATTTCCAGATCGGGCCGGCGAATCTGCCCCTCGACGGCTCCGCGCCCACGCTGCTCTACGGCTACGGCGGGTTCGAGATTCCGCTCGTGCCCGGCTACCACGCGGTCTCCGGATCGGCCTGGCTCGAACGAGGCCACGTGTATGTGATCGCCAACATCCGGGGCGGCGGCGAGTTCGGCCCGCGATGGCATCAGGCGGCGCTCAAGGAACAGCGGCCGCGGGCCTATCACGACTTCAGCGCCGTGGCTGAGGACCTCGTCCGCCGGAAGGTGACGTCGCCACGGCACCTCGGCTGCATGGGAGGCAGTAACGGCGGCCTACTCGTGGGCAACATGTACACGATGCGGCCCGATCTCTTCGGCGCGGTCGTTTGCCAGGTGCCGCTGCTCGACATGCGGCGGTTCAACAAGCTCCTCGCCGGGGCGAGCTGGATGGGCGAATACGGCGATCCCGACAAGCCCGACGAGTGGGCCTTCATTCGCACGTTTTCACCGTATCACAATGTGGACCCGGCGCAGACGTATCCACCGATCCTGATCACCACCTCCACGCGTGACGACCGCGTGCATCCCGGCCACGCCCGCAAGATGACGGCGCTCCTGCTCGAGCGGAAGCAGGACGTCCTGTACTACGAAAACATCGAAGGCGGCCACGGCGGCGCCGCCGACAACAAGCAGCGCGCCTTCATGGACGCTCTCGGCTGGACGTTTGTGAGCCGCGAGTTGAGGTAGCCGCTCGCTCAGCCGGCCTTGCCTGCGTTGCGGCAGCGGTCGCTGCAATACCGCACCTGCTCCCAGCACCGCTCCCATTTTTTCCGCCACGTGAACGGCCGGCCGCAGGCCGCGCACGGTTTCTGCGGCAGCCGGGCCTTGTCGTTGCTCAGGCGGTTTTTGCGTCCCATCCGCGTGGCTCCGGCAGCTGGCTCGTGCGTTTCGTGCCCGATGGTCCGCCTGGCCCCTGCGGCAGGGCGATCACGCGGATCGCCTCCACGAGCATCACGAGCGCCAGCACGAGCAGCACCAGCCCCGCCCACGGCACGGGGTCGGCCGGCAGCGTGAACCCGGCATTCGAGCGAAACCGCGGCAGCGTCATCGTGGCCAGGGCCCACGTGCTCATCGCATACATGAACGCGGTCGGCAGCCCCGTCACGAGCCACACCCACGCGGCCCGCCGCGTGCGCCACAGCCACACCGTCACACCCAGGAGCGTGAGCGCCGCGAGCAGCTGGTTGCTCGCGCCGAACAAGCTCCAAAACGTCTTCCAGACGGGCACGGCGTTGCCGTTGCCGTCGAGCTGCGGCCGGAGGAGAAACAGCATCGGCACACCGGCCGTGAGCACCGTGCCGAGCCATGCCCCAGCCTTGCCAGTGAGGCCTGTCAGCTCCTGCACGATGTAGCGTCCCAGACGCGTACACACGTCGAGCGTGTCGTAGACGAACGTCGTGAACGCCGTGAGCGCGAACGACACGCCGATCGCCGTGGGCACGCCGAGAATCTCCAGGAACCGGCCGAGACCGAGGGCGTAGATGAAATTCGGCGGCTGATTGGCCCGGGCGTCGCCCGCGGTGAGCACCATCACGCAACACAGGCTCACGACCGCCACCATCGCCTCCAGGAGCATCGTGCCGTAGCCGATCGGCTTGGCGTCGGTCTCCCGCCGCAGCTGCTTGCTCGTGGTGCCCGATGCGATCAGCGAATGAAAGCCCGAGCAGGCGCCGCAGGCGATCGTGATGAAGAGCATCGGAATCAGGTCGCCCGCCTTCGCCGTCTGCCACGAAGTGAACGCCGGATACCGCACCTGCGAATCGCCTGCCACGAGCGTGTCGCTGGCCACCAGGCCGATCGCCGCCCCCGCGAGGGCCACGTAGAGAAAGCAGCCGCCCAAGTGGCCACGGGGCTGGAGCAGCATCCACATCGGCGCCATCGCCGCCCCGATGCAGTAGACGAGCAGGGCCACGCCCCAGATTTTTTGGGCCATGAGGTCGCTGGTGCCGAGCGCCTGCCCAAGGTCGAAGGGGATCTTCTGCCCGGCCCAGATGGCGAGGCCCACGAGCGGCAGAAAGATCACCGTCGCCGCCCACAGCGGCATCTTCAAATACCGCATGCATACGCCCATCACGACGGGCAGCACGAGGTAGAGCAGGCTCGACGTGGCGATGCCGCCCCCCGACACCATGTCGCCATTTTCGAGCGTCTGCCGACCGATGAAGCTGGAGGCCGTGATATCCGTGAAGGCGACGATGATGTACACCAGCGCGATCCATACGAACGCCAGGAAGAGCACGTAGGCGCGACGGCTCATATGATCGCGGACGACCTCGGCGATCGACCGGGCCTTGTGGCGGATCGAGGCCACGAGGGCGGCGAAGTCGTGGACGCCGCCAATGAAGATGCTGCCGATGAGAATCCAGAGGAGCGCCGGCAGCCAGCCGAAGGCCACGCCCGCGAGGATCGGCCCCACGATCGGGCCGGCGGCTGCGATCGCCGAGAAGTGCTGCCCCATGAGCATCTGCGGCGCGATCGGCTCGTAATCGATGTCGTCGCGGAGCGTCACGGCGGGCGTAGGCTCTGCGTCGTCGAGGCGAAACAGCCGGGCCAGGATCCCGCCGTAGACGCGATAGGCGACGGCCAAAACGACGGCGCTGGGCACGAGGATCGCAAGCAGGCTCATGACAGACCTCGAGTCGATTGCCGCGGGCATTCCGCCGGGCAGGGTCGGCGGGGCTTCCTACCCGCCGCGAATTTCACCATCATGGTCGATCGGCACACGGACGTCGAATCGGCACTAACACGGTAAACGGAGCGGGAGCATGTCGTCATCCAACGTTGAGAAACTCGTCATCATCGGCAGTGGCCCGGCCGGTTGGTCGGCCGCGACGTATGCCGCCCGCGCCCAGCTGCAGCCGCTCGTCTACGAAGGGGCGATCAGCGAAAAGAACCGTATGGCCGGCACGCTCCCGCTCGGCCAGCTTGCCCTGACGAGCGAAGTGGAAAACTACGCCGGCTTCCCCCACGGCAACCTGGGCGCGTTCCTCGACTCCGCCCTGCCGGCCGAGCGGCGGCAAATGATGGCCCCCCACGCTGGAGAAGGCGTGACGGGCCCAGAGCTCATGGAACTGATGCGGCAGCAGGCTGTGAACTTCGGCACGCGGATCGTCACCGACGACATCCTGAAGGTCGATTTCTCGAAGCGTCCCTTCATGCTTCAGCCCGTCGATGGACCGGCCGTCTTCGCACATTGCGTAATCGTGGCCACGGGCGCCAGCGCCAACTGGCTCGGCCTGCCGAGCGAGGAGCGTTTTAAGAATCGCGGCGTCAGTGCGTGCGCCGTGTGCGACGGGGCCCTGCCACGGTTTCGCAACCAGCATCTCGTCGTGGTCGGCGGCGGCGACTCGGCCGTCGAGGAGGCGACCTACCTCACGAAGTTCGCAAGCACGGTCCATCTCGTGCACCGCCGCGACGCCCTGCGGGCCAGCAAGATCATGGCCCAGCGGGCCCACGACGATCCGAAGATCAAAATCCACTTCAACACGGCTCTCGCCGAGGTGCTCGGCGACGATGCGAAGGGGGTGACGGGCGTGCGGCTCGAGAGCACGACCGAGCCGGGCAAGGGCACGACGCTCGACGCGGCGGGCGTGTTTCTCGCCATCGGCCACACGCCCAACACGGGCTTCCTCGACGGCCAATTGGAACTCACGCCGAAAAAATATCTCGTGTGGAAGAAGCACTTCCGCACCGACACGAGCGTGGAGGGCGTGTTCGCCGCGGGCGACGTGGCCGACGACTACTACCGCCAGGCGATCTCGGCCGCGGGCACTGGCTGCATGTCGGCGCTCGACGCCGAGCGTTGGCTGGCGGCCCAGGGCGCGTAGGACAGGCTTCAGCCTGTCGGTATTCGTGACAGGCTGAAGCCTGTCTTACGTTGCACGTGTCGCCGGCGCACCGCCAGCGCTACGCCGCCAGCGCCGAACACCGCCAGCACGAGCGTGCCCGGTTCCGGAACGGCCGACACCGACATCCGTACGATCATGTCGTCGTGATCGGCATCGACTGTGTTCTCGTCGTCGAGCATCAGGTAGATCGTACTCCCGAAATCCGCCGGATTGCCAACGGGGGGTGAGGGTAACGGCCATAATCCGATGTCGAGATTGCTGCCGTCGTTGGGCACGTTTTTCGTGGTCTCCGTGATGAAAAAACTGAAGGGCAGCGCGCCCGCCGGCACGACCCCGGGCACGACGTAGGTCGCGAGTGCCGCCGGTGGAAATGGCGTCGCAGCGGTCTGCCCGACAATGAGTGGACTGGACGGACCCGTCGAGAAAATGTCGACGCCACTCCACCGGAAGACGTTGTCGGCGTAGAGCGCCTCCTTTCCGATGTATTCGAGTGTGATGAAGCCCGGCTCGGATAGGCCGACGGTGGCCCCTTCCCAGAGCTGCACCTGGTCAGTGACCGGATCGCGCGGCCCGACCCACAGAAAACTCTCGAGCAGCGTCGAAAAGGAGGAACCACTCGTCACGGTAAAAAATGGGGCCGCGCTCGCCGGACGGCAGAAAGTCGCAGCACCGCAAACGACCGCCATCGCGGCCAGGACACGGCCGAGCGACAGCGTGAGATGCAGGAAACGAAACAACGTGGTTTTGCAGGTCATGGTCAACGCCTCACAGGGACTCACCGACGGAAAGCGTCCGTTCACGACAAGCGTCCACCTGGCTGCAGACGCCACGAAATCGGCCACTGCGGCGAGAGACTCGTACCGCTCGACCGACTTCGGTCTACGCTGCGCCGGAACTTCGCCAGAGAGGCGCAGCGTCCAGCAACTCGTCTACCGATGAGGTGACGGTGAAACGTCGTGCAGGCGGAACCCGCTCTCACGACGCTCCCGACGGGGCAACCATCCGCACACCGGCAAGCCGAGGCAACTCGCTCCCCCTTCAGTCGCCACCCACCCACGTTTTCCAGGGTTTCGGGAGCAGGACACTCGCGGCCCGGCCCAGCGTCGGGCTCAGCCGGCAAGCCGTAGTCGGGCCGCGGCGACTCGGGGCGTGGAACCGCGATCCACGGGAGTAAGGGCCGTCGTCACGATCTTTTCGGCGGCTTCCGTCCAGGAGGGCAGACGGTCGGGCCGGACGCCGCGCCTCCCACGCGCACCGTGCCGGCAGAAGTCGCGCAGGCAGGCAGCGAGGACGTCGGGGCAGCGGGGATCGAAGTAGGTGCAGTGCCTGCCTCCCACCTCCCGGTGCACCGGAATATCGGACGCAAGCACCGGCAGGCCCGCAGCGAGCGCCTCGACGATCGGCAGGCCGTAGCCCTCGGCCAGGGACGGAAAGACGAGAGCCCGGGCGTGGTGGTAGGCATGGAGCAGCTCCGCGTCGCTCGCGTCGGATACGTGGAGGATTCCGCTGCCGCAGGCCGGATGGCGGCGCATGGCTGCTGCGACCGACTGCCCCTTCCAGCCGACCATTCCCAGAACGAGCAGCCGCGCGGTCGGATCCACCGCATGTAGCCTCCTGAACGCCTCGACCAGGTGTGCCTGGTTCTTCCGCGGCTCGATCGTGCCCACGGTGAGAAACGGAGCCACGGAGCCTGCGGCCAGGAAGCGCTGCAGGGACGTGCGCACGCGCGATCTGGCCCCCTGTAGCGGTTTTGTTTCGCAGAAATCCGACCCGTTGCGAAACGTGGCCACGTGTCGTTTGGCGATTTCGGCGCGGCCGAGCGCGAGCAGCTCGGCACGGGTCTCGCGGGCCACGGTTTCCGAAACGGCGAGCACGAAGTCGGCCCGCGTGAGCGTGGCCCGCATCCAGCGGCGAAAGACGGCGGTGCTCTTGGGCGGCACGAGTTCTGGATGGCGCAGCGGAATGAAGTCGTGCTGCACCACACCGAGCCGCGTTCCCACTGCACGGGCTGCGTCAATTGCTCCCCAGAACTCCTCGCCCCATGAGGAATCGGGAAGGAGCAACACATCATGGCGGCCGAACGCGATGCCGGGACTCGCCGGCGATTGGTCGCGCAGCCGGGCCGCGAGGCGGTTGGCCTTCCGCACGAGCGTGCGCGGCACGAGCAGTTTGCGGAGCCGGCGCGTGAGCGGATGCTCGGGGGCCATCGGCCGCAAGAGTCCCTCCGGGCCAACGGGCACCGGCACGAACCGCCCCCACTGGAACCGCACCGGCACGAGTGTGGCACCGTGGGCCTCCGCAACGAGAGCCCCGTGCCGCACGATGCTCCGCACCACCCGCGGAATGCCCGTGGTCACCGGCCGCGCCAGGGTCTGCGTGCAATCGACGTAGATCCGCGGCTTTGCTGCGCCGGACGAGCCTCGGCCTGATCCGGCGTCGAATCGAAGGATGTCCCACGACCACATGCAGATACCTCGCTAGAGGGGATAGATCGGTCGCGTGGGATCGAATCTTTCGTTTTTTCCGGTAAGGACACGGCTACCAGGCCACGCCAGGACCTTCAGCCCTCCGGACGAGGTCGAGGAACTCGGCCCGGTAGCCGCCTTCGTCGCGGCGAACCGCAGGTCGGCCGGGGCGGCGTCGGCGGCGAGGTCGAAGTCACCGAGCAGCCGGCGGGCGTAGCGTTGGAGCGGCAGTTCGTAGAGATCGACGGCTTCGAGCACCCAGCCGTGGGGATCGCCGCTGGCCGACATGGTTTCCGCTCCTGGAGTCGTGCGGGAGATCGACCTTCATACCGGAAGGCCGGTCGATCCGTCTGCCATGAAAACGCGTCTGCCGCCAATCCGTTACAGCCAGGCCCAAAAAAGAAAAACCCGGCCGGGAGTCGCCTCCCGGCCGGGTCGATATGTCATCAGTCGCAGTGACAGGCTGAAGCCTGTCCTACAACGGCCGGCTGGATGCCGGCCGCGGCCTAAAATCCATGATAGGTGACGAGAATGTCGCCGTGCTTCTGGAACCGCACGACCACGGAGCAGCCGCAGGCGTAGTCGTACTTCACTTGGCCGCAGCCAAACACGGTGCACCGCGACGATTCGCACGGGCAGCCTTGGCAGCAGGCCGGCAGGCAGACCGGCACGTTCACCGTGCAGCAGGTCTCCGGGCTCGTCGGCGTGAGCACGGTTTCATACGTCGGCTCGGGGCAGCAGCCGCAGTCGTGCTTGTGCTTGTGGGCGTGCTTGTGGCGGTACTTGATGCAGGGATTGCTCGGGCAGCACGTGACGGCACCGCAATCGGGCTCCATCTCGCACGAAGGCTCGATGGCACAGGCCGGCTCGAAGGCACTGCAGCCCGGCTCGACGGCACACGACGGATCGAGCTGACGGCGGTGATGACCGAAGCCGGCATCGGCAAACGAGCCGATGACGAGCGCAAATGCGGTCGCAAGACCAACGATGAACGACAGACGAACCATGGGAGGAAACTCCTTGTCGCAGAGACTGGGGGGACCGCTCACGGCGTGGCGCGAGCCGTGCGCGGGTGAAGACGGGATGCGGCCCGGCCTTCCAGCAACTCTGGCACACGCTACGGAATTGTCAAAAAAAGGGCTTCACGGCCCATATTCAGGCCGCTTTTACCAAGCCTCTCGGCGAGCGCCTGCTCACGCCATCATGGCGCGGAAGCGGTCGAAGAGATACGCCGAGTCGTGCGGGCCGGCGGCGGCTTCGGGGTGATACTGCACGCTCGCAGCCTTGCCCGACCGGTGGCGGACGCCCTCGATCGTGCCGTCGTTCAGATTGCGGTGCGTCACCACGAGATCGGGCGGCAGCGTGGCCTCGTCGACGGCGAAGCCGTGGTTTTGCGAGGTGATCTCCACCTTGCCGGTCTCGAGATCCATGACCGGCTGGTTGGCGCCACGATGGCCGAACTTGAGCTTGAACGTCTTCGCGCCGCAAGCGAGCGAGAGGAGTTGATGGCCGAGGCAGATGCCGAACAGCGGCACCTTGCCCACGAGGTCGCGGACCGTGGCCACGCAGTAGTCGAGCACCTCGGGATCGCCCGGGCCGTTCGAGAGAAACACGCCGTCGGGCCGGTGAGCAAGGACGTCTGCGGCAGTCGCCTTGCCGGGGAGCACGGTCACCCGGCAGCCACTGCTCGTGAGGTGCCGGGCGATGTTCCACTTCATGCCGTAGTCGAGCGCCACCACATGCTTCGTGCCGGCGTGCGCCGTGACGGCGGGAAACTCGCCGCCCACGAGGGGCTGCGGGAGCGGCGTGCCCCAGGCGTCGAGCGGCTCCGTCCAAGCGATCTCTGCTTCGGGCATCACCTCGCGGACAAGATCGCGGCCCACGAGGGGCGGGGCCGACCGGGCCATGGCCACGAGCTTCACGGCATCGAGCACCTCGCTCGAGAGTACGCCCGTCATGGCGCCGCGGATTCGCAGCCGGCGCACGAGGGCCCGCGTGTCGATGCCGGTGATGCCCACGACGCCCGCCTGGGCCAGATAGTCACCGAGCGTGCCGGTGGCGGTGAAGTTGCTCGGGATCCGGCTGGCCTCGCGCACCACGAAGCCCGCCATCTGGAGCCGGCCGCTCTCGACATCGGCCGGATTCACGCCGTAGTTGCCAATCTGCGGCGCGGTCATCGCGAGAATCTGACCGCGATAGGAGGGGTCGGTGAGGATCTCCTGATAGCCGGTCATCGAGGTGTTGAAGCAGACCTCGCCGGAGACGGTGCCCGTCGCCCCGAAGGAGTCGCCGACATAGACCGTGCCGTCTTCGAGCGCCAGTGCCGCGCGTGCCATCGTCACTTCGCCTCCAGTGCGAGCCCCGGAGCCGGTGTCCCGTCGTCGCCGAGTTTGCCGGCAGCCCAGAGCAGGCCGCGGGTCACGAGGTCGAGGTAGCGGTCGTCGGCGACCGTGTCGTTGTTGTGGCCGAGGGTGGTGCTGAAGATCCGCGTCTTGTTTGGGCCATATTCGTTGGTCCAGGCGACGACCGCATTCGACTCAGTCGGCTTTGCCGCAGGATCGACAGGCTCGTCCTTCTTCGGCTTCGGTGGCACGAGCTGGCGGCCCGTGGCGAGCACCTTGGCAGTGGGGAGCACCTGGATGTTGTTGTAGAGCTCCTCGTTGACGGTCTTCCAATCGGCCAACGCCTTCGCGATCGGATGTGCCCGGTCCGTGAAGACGATCTCGATCGGCTGCTGCGGCCCGTGCCCGGTGGATTGCAGGCCGAGCATCTCAAACCAGCCACCGTTCTCGGCACCCGTCGCGACAGCCTGGCGGAAATCGCCCCAGCGATAAGAGTGCATCGCGCAGTGGAGGTTCACTGCGGGCGTGCCCCGGCGATGGGCCGCGAGGATCCGCTCCACATAGGCCGGGTCGGTGACGTCGGCCGAGCATTCGTCGTGGATGACCACGTCGTAGCCACTCGCCCAGTCGGGGTTGCCGTAGATCTCGAACGTGGCCTTCGTCGATTTGTCGGGATTGAAGACCACCTCGACATCAGCCCGCACCCGGGCCTCGATTCCCGTTTCGAGGAGGCGGGTCTGCGTTGCATAGTCATGGCAGCAGCCACCGGCCACGAGAAGCACCCGCAGCGGCTTCACTGCGTCGGCTGCGGGCACAGACACTGCGGCCAGAAGGGCCGCACCGAGAACAAGGCACCGTATGGGCATCGTGAAACAGACTCCCAGGCGAATGGGTCGAGGCTGCTGGAGACTACCAAATACATCAGCCCGGTTTCAGCAGGGCGGCGATCCTCCGGCCCGGGGCCGTCATCGCGAGCGTCGCGAGGCCGGCCGCCGTCACCCAGCGCCGGTCTTTCGTCGGTCGTGCCCGCCGGGCTGCGGCCCGCTCGCGCACGATGCACTCGATGGCGTGGTGTGTCACGGTGTAGCGGACGGCCCCGAGCTTCCGCCCCCGCGCCGCAGCCGCGTCGCGAGGAAAGTCCCACAGCCCCTCCCACCACTCGCCCGGCTTTCTCCGCTCCACGAGCACGTGGTCGCCGTGCCGGATCACGAGCGCCGTCTCGCGGACGCGCTTCGTCTCGCGCCGCGACGCCGGCACCGGGATGGCATCCGTCCGGCGCGTCCGCCAGGCCACGCACCGGGTGGCCAGGGGGCACGCGGTGCACAGGGGCCGCGTCGGCGTGCACACCAGCGCCCCGAGATCCATGAGCGCCTGGTTGAACCGCCCCGCCGCCCGGCGCGGCACGACGGCCGCCGCGATCTCCCAGATCGCTGCCTCGCCGCGCGGGCCGTCGAGCGGTCGGTCGTGGCCGGCCACCCGCGCGAGTACGCGCCTCGAATTCGCCTCCACGATCGGCTCGGGGGCGTCGAACGCGATCGATGCGATGGCGCCGGCCGTATAGCGGCCGATCCCGGGCAGTGACCGCAGTTCCGCGGCCGTGCGCGGAAACACGCCGCCGTGGTCGGCCACGATCCGCTTGGCGGCGGCGTGCAGTTGCCGCGCCCGGCGATAGTAGCCAAGCCCTTCCCAGAGCTTGAGCACGCGCTCCTCGCGGGCGGCGGCGAGGGTGTGGACATCGGGAAAGGTGGCGAGGAAGCGGGTGTAGTAGTCCTTGACCCGTTCCACCTGGGTCTGCTGGAGCATGATCTCGCTCAGCCACACGCCGTAGGGATCCCGCGACCGCCGCCAGGGAAGATCCCGGCCGACGCGGGCGAACCAGCGCACCAGCGGCCCGGAAATGTTCGGCATGCCGGCTGCGGCCGAGCGGGGCGGGCGAATCCGTGCGACCTTCACTCCAGCCTCTTGCAATCGGGTTTTTGTTCCGTTCCAACCACGTGAGTGTATCGGTCTTCCCCGCGGCAGTGGCGCGGCCTCATGGCTGAAAAACTTCGCCTCCAGGAACAGCGCGACGCCCCGGGCCCAGCCTGGGAATTCGTGCATCCGCGCTGCGCCCGCAAGCGACGTGACGACATCGAAGAGGTGGAGGCCATGGTGGCTGCCGGCGAAGCCGAGATCGCCCGCGACGAGCTCGTGTGGCTGCTCTCGGAATGCCCCGACTTTCTCGAGGCCCACCTCCATCTCGGCCTGATTGCACTCGAAGACGAGGATCCGAAGCTCGCCCGCGGCCACTTCGGCCGCGCCTACGAGCTCGGCCTCCGGGCGCTCGAAGCGGCGGGCAGCCCGCGGCCACTGCCTTACGCGCTGGCCGGCAACAAGCCGTTCTTCGAAGCGGCGAAAGGGCTCGTGCACTGTCTCGTCGCCACCGGCAAGCTGACCGTGGCCGAGGATATCGTGCGCCGCACCACCACGCTCGATCCGACCGACCCGCTGGCGCTCGCCGCCCTGGTTGCCGCCGCCCGCAGTCAGCCTCGCCATGCAACGCGGAAGGAGCTGCCATGACTGCGGCGGGCCGCTTCCTCGTGCTCGACGGCATCGACGGTGCCGGCAAGTCGTCGCAGATCCAGCCGCTCGTGCAGTGGCTCGAAGCGGGCGGTCGCACCGTCACGACCTGCCGCGACCCGGGCTCCACGCCGGCCGGCGACGCGATTCGCGCGATCCTGCTCGACCGCCACGAGATTCACCTCGCCCCGACGAGCGAGATGCTGCTCTACATGGCGGCCCGCGCCCAGCTCGTGGCGGAGGTGATTCGCCCGGCGCTCGCCCGCGGCGAGTGGGTCGTATCCGATCGCTACCTGCTGGCGAACATCGTCTATCAGGGACATGCCGGCGGGCTCGGCCCCGACGTGGTGCGCCGCGTGGGCGCGGTCGCCACGGGCGGGCTCGAGCCCGACTGCGTGCTCGTGCTCGACGTCGATCTCGCGACGGCCGCCCGCCGGCTCGACCGGCCGCTCGACAAGCTCGAAAATCGTGGCGACGAGTTTCGGGCCCGCTTGCGCGCCGGCTATCTGGCGGAGGCGGCCCGCGATCCCGAACGCATCGCCGTGATCGACGCCGTCGCCGAGCCGGAGGTCGTCGCCGGCCGACTGCGGGCGGCGCTCGGTCAACGTTTTCCCGACGCGCGGTGACGCATGGCCTGGCAAGGAATCGAAGGGCACGACGCGATCGCGGCTGACTTCGCGCGGGCCCATGCCTCGGGCCGCGTCGCCGGCACCTATCTCTTCATCGGTCCCCCGGGCGTGGGCAAGGGCACGTTCGCCCGCCGGCTCGCCAAGGCGCTCACGTGCGCGGCGCCACGCCCCGGGCTCGTGGCGTGCAATGCCTGCGCATCGTGCGTGCAGGCCGAGGCCGGCAGCCATCCCGACATCGATGTGGTGCAAAAGCCCGAGGATCGCGCGACGATTCCGCTCGATCTGCTCATCGGTGATGCCGACCATCGGATGCGCGAGGGCCTCTGCTGGCGGCTGCTGC
Source organism: Planctomicrobium piriforme (assembly GCA_945861585.1). GTDB lineage: Bacteria > Planctomycetota > Planctomycetia > Pirellulales > UBA1268 > RGVT01. The sequence continues at coordinate 7,054 of CAMAVC010000002.1, read as the reverse complement.
TCAAGCCCGCGCTCGGCGGCCGGAAGGTGGCGGTGATCCTCGACGCGGATCTGCTCTCCGATGAGGCCGCCAACTGCCTGCTCAAGACACTCGAGGAGCCGCCTCCGGAGGCGGTCATCATCCTCGTGGGCACCGCGCTCGAGCGGCAACTGCCCACGATCCGCTCGCGTTGTCAGATCGTGCGCTTCCGACCGCTCGGGCCCGAGGAGCTGTTGCGCGTGCTGCGGGCGGAGCACGACCCGACCCGGGTGGATGACGCGCGGCTGCAAACGTGCGCAGCCCACGCCGGTGGAAGTCTGGAGCGGGCGCGGCAGTTGCTCGATGACGAGCTGACGGCGTTTCGGGCGGCGTTGTTCCGGATGCTCGGCGCGCGGCCGCTGCACGGTGTCGATCTCGCCCGCGAGGTGCTCGCGGTGGTGGATGCCGTCGGAAAAGAGGCTCCGCCCCGCCGGGCCCGCCTGCGGATGGTGTTGGGATTCGCCCTCGAGTTTTTTCGGGCGGCCCTGCGACACGACGCGACCGGTGAATCATCGTCCGACCCCGCGCTCGCGGCGGCCGTGGCCGCCTGGCGGGCCGACGACGAACGGGCGGCGACCTGCCTCGCGCAGACGCTCGACGCGCTCGACGGCATCGACCGCAACGCCTACCTGCCGGTCCTCATCGACGCCTGGACGGCGCTTCTGGAAGAACCCCGGCTTGCCCAGCCGACCTGACTTACCGCGCGCGGCGGCGATCGACGGCAAACCCTGACGCGCGGGTCTGCCTGGATCGATTTTTCGGGTCGTGCCTGACGATCCACGTGCAGGGATCGAGCATGGGTGGCCGGCACATGGGCGGAATCCGGGTGCGGCGCCGGCGAGCGGCAGGGGCGGGGCATGTCCGACAAACGGGCTGGCAGAATCGTAGCCTCGTCGTTCGTCGCGGGGCTGTTGCTCGCGGCGGGCATTTTCGCCCCCCGGGCCTGGGAGCCGGTGCCGGAGCCGTTCTTCGGGCTCGACGAGCCGGTGGGCCCGGCGACTGTCGAATCCGCCCTCCCGACTGCCTTTGAAGCACGGCCGGCACGTCCTCCAGAACGCCTGGCTTACAAGGAGCCGGCGGCCTCATCGGCAACGGATATCGCCGTGCAGGCGGCAGCGCTCGCCGCCCGCGAAGCGCTCGCTGCCGCTCCCCCACTGGCTCTCTCGACCCCCGTCGCGATCCCCCAGGCCACCGCAGCGCCGGTGCCTGAGCACGCTCCCGCAATCGTGCCCATGCCCGTGGTCATTGCGAACCCCGAGCCGTCTGCGGACCACGCCGTGTCGGCGCCGGCTCCAGTACCTCCGCCCGAGTCGCTCCGCGCCCTCGTCACACGGGTGCAGGCGGCCCGGCCTCCGCTGGCGATCGAGCCCCCACTGCCGCGCCGCATCACACCGCCGTCCACGGTGGCCGCGATGACGCACGACGAGCCCGTCACCGACGACCGACTCGGTGCCCCGCCGCTCCCCGGCGACGAGTGGGTCGACCCTGACAGCGTGAACTGGTCGGACGTGCCGCTGGTTCATCCGGCCATCAGACCGACCGTGCCGGCACCGCGGCTCGGCTTCCGACCGCGGCTGCGCGTGGGCGAGCGTCTTCTCGGACGTGACCGCGGTGGCGATGCGACCGACGCGGTGACGACGAACGACGGAGCGTCGGCCCTGCCCGACATACGCTCCTGGCCCGCGCCCCACAAACTCGTTGAGCAGATCGAGCAGATCGGCGGCGCGACGCCGACAAGCCCCGCGGCCATCTGGGCCCGCGAGGCACACGACCGGCTCCGCGGCGTGCTGGCCACGGCGGGCCCGCGCGACAGCGCCGCCAATCCAGCCCTCGTGACGCTCGGCGAATCGGTGCATGCCGGGATGGGCGTGGCCGACGCCACGTCGGACCACTCTCAGGCATCGGCCACGCGCCGTGCGGCCCTCGCCCTCGCGCGGCGGGTCGCCGTCTGGCGGGCTGCGTCCGGTCTGTGCGGCGACTCCTCGGCCGACCCGCGGCTCGAAGGGGAAGTGGCCCGACTGATCGACGCGGTCGAGCGGTTCGAACGTTCCACATCGCCCGACGATGCGGCCGTGGCGGCGCGGTCGGCTGACGTTCTGGCGGACGCCGGCCACCCCGGCGCCGATGGCCTCGCGAAGGCGGTGAGCGACCATTATCTCTCCGCCAACGTGCGGATCGCCATGCACCAGCAATTTCTGGAAAAACTGCTGCCGGCAGCCGCTGTCACCACCGGCCCCGTCGACGACGTGGTCCTCGGCCGCAAAGTCCGTGGCACCCGCACCGTGCAGCGCACCACCACGGTGCGGTTCGTTCCCGACGCCGACGAGATCTCCTTCGACCTCGAGGTGCATGGCGACGTGGAGTCGCGCACCATCACCGATTCCGGCCCCGTGTCGGTCACGTCTCGCGGCGACTCGTCGTTCACGGTCCGCAAGCCGATCAAGGTGTCGTCTGCCGGGCTTCTCTTCGGCACGGCGACGGGCGTGGCGACGAACCGCTCCCAGCTGGCGAATGTGCAGACGAGCTTCGACTCGGTGCCGATCATGCGGTCGCTCGTGCGCACGATGGTGCGCAACCAGCACGAAGAGACGCTGCCGGAAGCCAATCGCGAGGTGATCGATCACATCGTATCGCGGGCCTGCCGCGAGGTCGACGCTCAGGCCGAGCCGAAGTTCGTCGAGATCGGCGACCGCATCCGCGAACGCGTGTGGATGCCGCTGGTGCGGCTCGGGCTCGAGCCGACGCCCGTGGCGATGGAGACGACCGCCACGACCGCGACGCTGCGCCTGCGGCTGGCGGCCGACGAACAGCTCGCGGCCCACACCCCGCGGCCGCGGGCGCCGGGCGACGCGATGTTCAGCCTGCAGGTGAACGAGTCGACGCTCAACAACGCCTTCGAACGGCTCGGGCTCGCGGGCAGGCGGCTGTCACTGGAGGAACTGCTCGGCATCATCGCCGAGCAGGCCGGCTTCGAGCCACGCATTCCGGACGACCTGCCCGAGGGCGTGCACGTGACGTTCGCCCGTCGGCAACCGCTGCGGATCGAATGCCGAGACGGCCTGGTCCACATGCAGGTGGCACTCGATGCGATCGAGAGCGGCCGCCGCAGCTGGTACGACATCGTCGCGCGGGTCTCCTACAAGCCGGCCATCGCGGCGCCCCAGGTGTTCCTCGAACGCGATGGGCCGGTGCAGTTGAGCGGGCCGGGCCATCAAGGGCGGATCGAGTTCGCCCTGCGCACGATCTTCAGCAAGATCTTCCCCAAGGAGCGGCCGATCCCCATTCTGCCCGAGCGGCTCGTGAAGAATCCTCGGCTCGACGGCCTGCGCGTGCTGCAGGCCGTGAGCACCGACGGCTGGCTCGCGCTCGCGCTCGGCATCCGCGAGGGCGAGACGACGGTCGCGAAGCCCGACACCGCGTCCGGCAAGACGGCCGCCGACCGGCCGCGCGTCTTCCGCTGACGTCGCGCTCGCCTACACTGTGCACCGGAGGTTCCGATGCACACACAGCCAGGCCAGTTTCGCACCGAATCCGACAGCATGGGCGAGGTGCGGGTTCCCGCCGACCGCTACTGGGGCGCCCAGACGGAGCGGTCGCGAGACAACTTCAAGATCGGCGTCGACCGCTTCCAGTGGGGCCGCGCGGTAAAGCGGTCGCTCGGCATCCTCAAGAAATGCGCGGCCCTGGCCAACGGCGAGCTCGGCCAGCTGCCGGCCGAAACGGTGAAGCTCGTCGTCCAGGCGGCCGACGAGGTGATCGCCGGCAAGCTCGATGACCATTTTCCGCTCGTCGTGTTCCAGACGGGCAGCGGCACGCAGTCGAACATGAACGCCAACGAGGTGATCTCGAACCGGGCGATCGAGATCGCCGGTGGCGTGATGGGCTCGAAGAAGCCGGTGCATCCCAACGACGACGTCAATCGCGGCCAATCGAGCAACGACACGTTTCCGACCGCGATGCACATCGCTGCGGTGGAGGTGATCCACGACCGGCTCCTGCCCGCCGTGCGCAGCCTGCGCGACGTGTTCGCACGGCTCGAGCGCGAGCATGCGGGCCTCGTGAAGATCGGCCGCACCCACCTGCAAGATGCGACCCCGATCACACTCGGCCAGGAGATCTCGAGCTGGCGGGCCCAGCTCGACGACCGGATCCAATCGGTCGAGCGGGCGCTCCCCGGGCTCTACGAGCTCGCGATCGGCGGCACGGCCGTGGGCACGGGGCTCAACGCCCACCCGCGGTTCGGCGACGTGGCGGCCGGCTTCATCGCGAAGGAAACACAGCATCCTTTCGTGTCGGCCCCCAACAAGTTTGCGGCTCTCGCCGCCCACGACGCCCTCGTGGAAGTGAGCGCGGCCGAGCGTGGCCTCGCGATGGCCCTCCTCAAGATCGCGAACGACATCCGCTGGCTCGCTTCGGGCCCGCGCTGCGGCATCGGCGAGATTTCGATCCCGGAAAACGAGCCGGGCAGTTCGATCATGCCAGGCAAGGTGAATCCCACGCAGTGCGAAGCGATGACGATGGTGTGCGCGCAGGTGTTCGGCAACGACGCCACCGTGGCCTTCGCCGGTAGCCAGGGCAACTTTCAGCTCAACGTCTACAAGCCGGTGATGATCCACAACGTGCTCGAAAGCGCCGATCTGATCGCTGATGCGTGCGACTCGATGCGGATCCACTGCGCGGAAGGCATCGAGCCCAACCTTGCCCGGATCAAGCACCACCTCGACGACTCGTTGATGCTCGTGACGGCCCTCAATACGCACATCGGCTACGAGAAGGCGGCCAAGATCGCGAAGAAAGCCCACGTGGAGGGCACGAGCCTCAAAGACGCCGCCGTCGCACTGGGCTACGTCACACCCGAGCAATACGACGCGTGGGTCGTGCCCGTCGAAATGACCCGCCCACTCGCGACGTGACTTCGTACGTGTCGTAGCGCGCCGGCTCGGGGTAACCCCGAGCCTCCCCGTCTGGAAGCCCGAGGCGTGAGCCGAAGGGAAGACGCGTCGTGTTTCGCCACCGGGGCATCCTCTCGGCTTACGCCTCGGGCTTCCGCTTGAGGAGTCTTCACCACGCGAAAAACGCCGCGGCCCGGTGCGCTTGGGTCGCACCGGGCCGCGGGAATGGAGTCGAAGCAGTGTCGCGGGTCAGACCAGCTCTTTGCGGGCCCCGATCAGGGTGCGGAGCCGCTCGGCGAGCAGGGCCACGTCGAAGGGCTTCTTGAAGCTCTCGTTGACGTGGGCACGATCGACCGTGATCTGCGAGCCGTCGTCCGGCAGCAGGGCGATCACGATCGTGTCGGCATACTCCGGATTCCGGCGCAGGTTTTGGCAGATCTGCTGGGCGTCGATCCGGCCGATCGAGTAGTCCACCACAATGCAGTCGGGGTGGAAGCTCTCGGCCTGAATGCCCGCTTCGAAGCCGCTCGCAGCGACCTGGATCTTGAACGACCGCTCGACCGGCAGATGCTTCTTGAGGTTTTCGATGAGCACCTGATCTTGGCCGACGAGCAGCACCTTCGCCATCGCCTCGTCCTCGAGGTCGCCCAGCGGCATGCCGTGCTCCTTGAGGAACTTGATCAAGTATTCACGCGGGATGCGCCGGTCTTGCGAACCCGGGATGCGGTAGCCTTTGAGGCGACCGGAATCGAACCACTTGCTCACCGTGCGGGGAGCCACTTTACAGATTTTGGCGACCTGGCCTGTCGTGAAAACCTTCATCGCTTCTTACTCCATTTCGATCTTTTGTGTCCGGAAACGATTTGGCCAGCCCGCCCCTTGTGGGCAGCGGAACACAGCCCCCCTGTGACGCGGCAATTCACCGTGGGATCGACCGCGTCGTCGATGCCCCACGAAGGCCGGCGTAAAGCGCGGAGGGGGCATGAGAGAGGCACCGACGTCGGTGCGCCCGGTGAAGGGCGCGTCGCCGTCGGACGCCACGACTCGCAGGTATCCCCCCCTGCTTCCATCCCGCTGGCGTTTCCCGGATTGCACCGAGACACGTTCGCGGCATGACCGTCCAAGAGGGTAGATCGAAAGATCCAGTGGTGAGACTTGAGCCGTTCTTCCGGACGGCGCCGGTGGTGACGGGTGTCCGGGCCGCGAATGCGGGGCTCACGACGCCGCGAAATCCCGCTCTCAGGCGGCTTTTGCCGCTCGCGAGCCGCCGTGGGAGCCTGTCTGGGCCACGGTCGACTCGAACCGCACCGACACGCGTTTTGACACGCCAGGCTCCTCCATGGTGACGCCGTACAGCGTGTTGGCGGCGGCCATCGTCTTTTTCGAATGCGTCACGATGATGAACTGGGTCGACGAGAGAAAATCCCGGAGCACGCCCACGAACCGATCGACGTTCGCCTCGTCGAGCGCGGCGTCGACCTCGTCGAGCACGCAGAAGGGGCTCGGCCGCGACCGGAAGATGGCCAGCAGCAGCGCGACGCAGGTCATCGTCTTTTCGCCCCCGGAGAGCAGTGAGATGCTCCGCGGCTCCTTGCCGGGGGGGCGGGCCACGATCTCGACGGACGTCTCGAGCAGGTCGACGCCCGGTTCCAGGACCACGTCGGCCTCACCGCCGCCGAACACCCGCTCGAAGAGCTCCCGGAAGTAGCCCCGCACCGTCTCGATCGTCTCGCCGAGCAGGCGGCGGCTCTCTTCGTCGATTCGCGAGATCAGCTCCTCGATCGAGTGCTTGGCGTTGGTGACGTCGGCCAATTGCGCCTCGAGCGTGGCTAGACGCTGTGCGAGCTCGTCGGCCTCGGCCAGCGCCTCGAGGTTGACGGTCGACATGCCGGCGAGTTTTTTGCGGAGCATCTCGATCTCGATCTCGGTCTCGGCCCTGTCGGCGGGGATCGTTTCGCCCTCCGTGGGTGTCGTCGAAAGGGTGCCGGCGTTGCGTTCGGCCTCCAGATCGATGTCGTATTCGTCGCGGATCCGTTCGAGAATTCGGGAACGGTGATGCCGGGCATCGCCTGCCTCGAGTTGACAGGCGTGGATCGAATCACCGAGGGCGGCAGCCGTCGCGCGCGACTGCTCGGCCAGGGCGG
>CAMAVC010000001.1 GCA_945861585.1 Planctomicrobium piriforme | reverse complement strand
TCGCGATCCACTCCTCCGCCGGGTCGCTTTCGTATGCCGATCTCGCCGATCGCGTCGCCCGGGTCGCGCACGGCTTCATGTCGCTGGGACTGACCGGCCAGGATCGCGTGGCCTTCCTGCTGCCCAACGGCGTGGAACTGGCGATCTCGATCCTGGCCGCCGCGAAGGCCGGCCTCATCGCCGTGCCGCTATCTCCCACGTTCGCCCCGCCGCAGGTGGAGTACATCCTCAGGCACAGCGGCGCCCGCATGCTCGTCGCGTCGCCGGCATTGCTCGGTGCCGTGACAGCGGAGGCCCGCAATCAACTCGACGCTGTCGTGCTCTGCGGCGACGTCCCGGACGAGCCGCCCGCGGGCGCTGTGCCGTTTGGGCAGCTGCTTGCCGGCCCCGCCGCGACGCCAGCGATGCCCCAGGGCCTGGCGTCGGATCCGATCGGGCTGTTGGTCTACACGTCAGGGACCACGGCGCGGCCCAAGGGTGTGGCCCACACCCAGGGTCGCATGACTCACCGCGTGCGGCTGTTCATCGACGAACTGACGCTTACGGCCGACGATGCCACGCTGGCGTGTGTGTGCATCGGCCGGCCGGTATTCATGCTCGGCAAGCTGATGCCGATGCTCTGTGTCGGGGGAAGCATCACGCTCCTGGAGCGGCATGACGCGAAATCCTTCTGGCAGGCCCACGCGGTCTCGCGGCCCACGTATCTGCTCACGCCTCCCAGCCTGACGCGCGAGCTTCTCGAGCACGCCTCGGCGCGGGTGGCCGATTTCAGCCGACTGCGATACTGGATCGTGGGTGGTGACACGTGCCCGGCTGCAGTCCATGCGCTGATGGCGGATGTGGTGCGCAAGCCGTTGCTCGAAATCTGCGGCATGACAGAAACGGGCTTTTATTGCATCAGCCCGCCGCACGGCCCTTCCAAGCCGGGGTCGATCGGGCAGGCGATGCTGGGCGTCGCGGTGCGGGTGGTGACCGAGAGCGGCGCGGACACGGCTCCGGGTGAGGTGGGACGCGTTCTCGTGCGCACCCCCGACATGATGGTCGGCTACTGGAACGACACGCTGGCCACGCATCGGATGCTCAGGTCGGGCTGGCTCGACACCGAGGACCTGGCCTCGACCGACGAAGACGGCTTCCTCTGGTTCGCGGGCAGGCAGAAGGACATGATCTCGCGCGGGGGGTTCAAGGTGGCCCCGGCGATGGTGGAGGACGCGATCCTCGCGCATCCCGGCGTGGCGACCGCCGCGGTGGTGGGGGCCGCGGATGAACGCGAGGGCCAGGTGCCCGTGGCGTTCTACGAACTCCGCCCAAACGCCGTCGATCCCGGCGCGGAGGCCTTGGCCGCCTGGGCCACCGCTCGCCTCGAACCGCTTTCGGTGCCCGTCAGCTTTTTTCGCGTCGACCACTGGCCACTCACAGCCCAGGGCAAACTCGACCGCGCTCGGTTGGTGTGGATGGCCGACTTCGGCGACGGCCAGGAACTCTGAGACAGGCGGCTTGTCGCGACCACGTGATCGTCCATCCATGAGACTCGTGCCGCTTGAACAGCCACAGACGGCACCATCACGGGCACCCGCACGGCGATCAAGGCGAAATGGCCCCTGGCGGCCGGGAGGTTCGACGGTCCAGTGAGCGCGAGTTGGATCGCCCGGCCTGAAAGTCGCGAGGGTCTTTCAGAAGCTCGCAAGCGCCCGCACGCCGGCGATCAGCGCCGGCTCCGCTGATCGGAGCGCCGGCACGACGTATTGCACGTCCGGCGTGATGCGGACGGCAGGCGTGAGCGCGTAGTTGTAAAAACACTCGATGCCCTGGCCGTCGCCGACGGGGCCGAACTGCGACGTGATCAGAGAGCCGATCTGCGGGCTGGATGAAGCCCAATACCAGCCGACGCCAAACGTGTCGTCACGCCGCATCCGGCCAAGCACGTTGCCGCCGAGGCCGACGCTCAGAAACGCGTCGATCGGGCTCGTGTTGGCATCCGCGATGCCGGCACGGCCGAACGGCCCCCAGCCCCGCGCGTCGTCGGCCGGATCGACGAACAGAAACTGATCGAAGTTCCAGTACAGGCACCACGAGCCGCGGGTCGTCGGAATCGCAACGTCTGGGTAGGGGATATAGGCCTCGGCGATCGACGTGTAGGTGCGGCTGTTCCAGGTGCCGCCGAGCAACTGGTGGCCCGGGCGGTCGAGGAAGTTCGTGGGCACGCGCACGGCCGTTGACAGAAGCATGCCGTCATTGAACAGCGTGTCGAAGCCGCTCGTGGCCGTCGTGTCGGTCGAGTTGAGCACGGTCACCATCGCCATCGGCCCGTCGTCGGGATGAAACACGAATCCGGCGCCCAGCGTGGAGTAGGGCACCGTCGCGCCCACGATCGGATTGAAGATGAATCCCATGTTCGAGAACTGCGTCTTGCCCCGCCCGTGGGCGAAGGCGTTCATGTCGCCGTCGAGCGTGTCCATCTTGCCGGCGAACACGGAGAACGCGTCGGTGAGTTCCTGGGTGAGCAGGACGTTGGTCAGATACACCTCCTCGCTGCCGTAGACCGGCAGGTCGGCGATCAGCGTCGGCGAGATGAAGCAGCCCACGTTGCCGACGATCGTCTCGCCGTAGCGATGCTCGGCGCGGAGCTTGAGATAGAGCCCCTCGTGCACACCGAGTTTGCCGCCGTCGGCGATCACGCAATAGTCGCCGTGCCCGGCGTAGTCGAAGGCCTGGGCGAAGCCGCCGTTGGTGTTGCCGATGTAAAAGCCCGTGTTGTCGGCGAGGATGGTCAGACCGGCGTCGGCTAACCGCTCGCGGAAGCCGTCCTCCGAGCCCAGAAGATGCGGGGCCATTTCATACTGCGGCTCTTCCACGTAGGGCTGCGGCGGGTCGGCGGCCAAGGCCACGCCGGCGAGGCACCACCAGAGCCCGGTGGCCAGGCACCACGCGGGCCAGCCGATCTCCCGCTTTCGCCGCTGCACGTCGCGAGCCCCACAGGTCGGTTCTATCGATACCATCGGCGCAGTCGCATGGCTGAATGTGGCGAATCTCCGGCCGGAGCCCGGCCTGCGTTCAAGTGGCGAGACCAGGCAAACCTTGCGGCCTGGCGTGGGCCTGGGGGCCGTATCGCAGCCGGGGCATCACTGCCCGGGGAGCTGTCGCCCCCAATAGAGCAACGACACCCCTGCCACGATCGCGATGTCGAGAATCATCGCCTGCCGGGCGTAGTCGCGGATCGGCTTCGTGCACACATACACGTCGCCCGCCTCGGTCTTCACGCGGCTGCTGACGATCGCGTGGAGGCCCATCACAGGCAGCGACGCGAGCATTGCGAAGAGCAGATCCACCCGGAGCTCGAACCCGGGCGAACTCCTGACATACGCCAGGAGCGCAACGGTGAGCGTCACGAACAGCGCCTGGAGCGATACGACCTCGCGAAACGAATTCGCCTGGGCGACGCACGGCGGCACGTCATCAGGCGGCGTGCCGAAGATCGCGGTGAGAAAACTGCGCACGCCAGCCATGGGGAAGGTCACCATCCTCATGAGTTCTTTCCGTCGCCAGAGAACGCGAGTCGCGATTATAAGCGGCTCGGCTATTCTTGCCCGCCCGAGCGTCAAGGATGCCATGATCGATAACGTTCTCGCCCGACTGGCAGGCCGGTGAGCTAGAGGCGTGCGAGGCTCACGAGGGCCACGGCCGGCATGACCCAGATCGTGGCCAGCCGCCACTGCCGCGAAATATTCGCGATCGACGCAAACCACACGAGCCCGATCGCGACGGTGATGTCCAGCACCCACTGAAACGGCACCGTGCCCGAGCCGCCGTTGATCCAGTCGACGAGCGGGGCCACCGCCATCCGCACCGGATCGTCGGCCGGCACGCCGATGAAGCAGGCCCCAAACACGCGCAGGCCGAAGGCCGCAAACGGAATCAGGCCGGCGACGAGCTCCACGCGCCGCGAAAGCTTCGGCAGCGGCGCGGCCCAGATGACGGTCCAGAGCGTCGTGAAGACCAGGAGGCGGATCGTATCCATGAGTTGCGAGTGTAGCCCGCGCTGGACCGTGACCTGCCCCCTTATGACGCCGCCGCGGATTTCCGATAAGAATTCATTGTCGGTCACGCTGTTGTGAGTCAGCCATCATGCCCGCCCAGACCTTCCTTCCCGGCCCCCGGCCCAACGCGGTCAGAACCCACACGGGGCAGGTCCTTCCCGTCCCCGCCGGCTGGGACCTTCTACCCCCCGGTGACGCCGCCCTGACTCGCCGCGTAAAAGCTGCCGGCGAGCACTGGCTGATCCAAGAGAAAGTCGGGCGCAAGCTCTTCTCTCGTGGCGTCTGGGCTCCCGCAGCAACGATCGCGCAGTGTCGCGCAGAGCTTGCCGGCGAACGCTCGACTGAGGCGTATGCTAAGAAGCAGGCGGCCGGAGCGAAGCGGCGTGAAAACACCCAGCGGGAATACATCGAGGACTTCCGCGGCGCCGTCGTGGAATTTCTGGGCTTTCATCCTCGCCACACCAACCTCGCTGCTGCGCTCGCCACCGCCGTCACCAACCATGCCACCCCGGTTGGCAGCGGCACCGTGGCCCGAACGAAGCGAATTCCGATCGAACGCCGGGCCGAGGCTGCCGTGATCGCGTGGATGCGGCACCAGACGACGGCCTACGACTCGATGAAAATCGCCAGAGTGAAGGGGCAGCGCCGGGAAGTGCGCCGTATGCTCGCCCAACGCTCGAAGGAACTGCTCAGTGCATACCGGCGGGGTGAGCCTGCAGGCGCGGCGTGTGCGCTCGCCCGGGCGCTGGCCTCCCACGAGAGTGTCACCGGAGAGGCCCAAGCATGAACCGCCTTCGACCCATCTTCGCGGGGCTCATGCTTGCCATGTGCGCTGCTGACTGCGTGGCCGACCCCACGCCCCAGGAGCTGTTCGCCGAAGCTGTCCGGCTGTTCTTTGCAGCGAAACCCGTCGAGTCTGCCCGCGTCTTCGATCAGCTTGTCTTGGCCGTGCCCGCAGCGGAGCCAGAACTGTGGCAACGCGGCCTGGCGCTGTATTACGCCGAGCGGTTCGACGATGGCCGCAAGCAGTTCGAGCTTCACCGCGGCCCCAATCCCAACGATGTCGAAAACCCTGCGTGGCACTTTCTGTGCGTGGCGAAACTCGAGGGCCCGCAAGCTGCCAGGAAAGCTCTTCTGCCTGTCGGTGAAGACCCGCGGGTGCCTATGCAGGAGATTCTGGCCCTCTTTGCAGGGCGCGGCGACGAGGCGGCGGTGCTCGAAGCCGCATCGCGGGGAGACGGAGAGACCCTAAAAAACCAGCTGTGCTACGCCCACCTCTATCTGGGCCTGTACGCCGAAGTGACCGGCAACTCAGAGAAGGCCAAGCACCACATCGTGCAGGCTGCTGGGCCGTTCAAGATGGACCACTACATGGGCAAGGTAGCCGTCATGCACGCCACACTCCGGGGCTGGCCGGTCGAGCATTCAAGCCAGCCGTAGCGAAACTCGTCGGGGAATCGCCCAAGCCCGGCGGCCCAGCTCGTCCAACTTTTTTCGGGCTGCCTCCTGCTTCGCCTTCAGATCAGCCATCTTTTCGTTCCATCGCGTCTTGGCTTCATCCTTGAGGGCGAGTCCTTTTTCGCGGAGCTTTGCGATTTCGGCATCCATGGCCGCGAGGCCGGATGTGAGTCGCGTCTGTACCTCTGCTTTGGGCCATTCTGTCTTTCATCGTGGCCATGCGTCGTCTCCGAATTCAGCCAAACTTCTTCTCGCCCCAGCCGCTCGCGCGGCGACCCTCGCCGCAGAGCAGTCCATAAAAAAGACTGCCGCCCCACGAGGGGGCGGCAGCCGTAGGAACCATTTGGTGGGCTGCATCAACGGCAGGCCCGTCGACTCGCCGTTATCGGCGCAGCCCTCCGGTACAGTCTTGCGTCACTAGACCACCTCCTTTCGCGAAAGGAATCCCAGCCGTCGCGATCACTGCGAGTTCGCCGCCAGACTGTTATCTCCCCGGCCGTCACCGGGGAACGATGCCCGGATTATAGGCGGGCGGCGCTTTGCGAACTATTGCGGCCTAGCCCCCGTAGAAACAATTCGAGGAGTCGTCGCGGTGGAACGCACCAACAACCATTTCGGGTGGGTCTTGGCAGCCTGTGCGGCAGTGGTCGCTCAGGCCGCCCCGACGACGCTCTGCCGTTCCTGCGACCAGCCTTGTTGTGCCGTCGTCCACGAAGCGTGCTGCCACGACGAGCCTTGCCACTGCCAGTTGGATGCCCGGGACGAGCAGCCGCTGTCGCAAGGGCCGCTCACGGCGTGTGCCGATGGTGGCCCGGCCCTCGGGCTGGCGATGGTGCTACCCCTCGTGCCGCAGGTGCTCGGCGTCAGCCGGGAATATCTGGCGGCCTCGCTCGCCGTGCCGATCCGCCCGCCGCGGATCCTGTTTGGCGTGTGGCGGATTTGAATCGAGCGCCGCGTTCTGCAGGCTTCTCCACGCTCACACGTCGTGACGTGGACTGATCGATTCAGGTTTCAGATGCAAAGGGTTTTCCCATGAACAGTCTCTTTCTCTGGGCGGCGCTCGGCCTCACGGCCTTCGTGCCCGCCATCAATGGCAGCCCGACTGTCGGCTGCCCGAAGTGTGATTGCTGCACCTGCTGCGAGACGGGCACCTGCACGTGCACCGAGTGCGGCTGCGAGTGCTGCGTCGACGAGTGCCCGACCGCCGGCGTGAAGGCCGAGCGTGCGGCCTGCTGCAGCTCGGGCTGCTGCCGCACGTAAGGGCTGACCGGCAGTCGACGAAGTGCGTGGGGCGGCGGGAGACGAGAGTCCCCCGCCGCCTCAACGGCTATACTCGCCGTCCTATGAGCATGTCATCGCCGTCGTCCCCGCATCTGCTGCAGCCGTTTTCACTCGGCGACCTCGCGCTGCCCAACCGGATCGTGATGGCGCCGCTCACGCGCGGCCGCGCCGGCAAGGAACGGATTCCGAATGCGACCATGGCGGAGTATTACGTTCAGCGGGCCTCCGCAGGGCTGATCATCGCCGAGGCCACCACGATCTCGGAGCAGGCCAACGGGTGGCTCGAATCGCCTGGCGTCTACACCGACGCGATGGAGGCGGGATGGAAGACCATCACGTCGGCGGTGCATGCGGCGGGCGGACGCATCTTCCTCCAACTCTGGCACATGGGCCGCGCCTCGCATAGCGACTTTCACGGTGGCAGCCTGCCTGTGTCGGCTTCGGCGGTGAAGATCGATGGCGACGGCATCTCCACGCCACTCGGCAAGAAGCCCTACGAGACGCCCCGGGCCCTCGAGACCTGGGAGATCGCCGCCATCGTGGCCGACTACCGCCGGGCTGCCGCCCGGGCGCGGGCCGCCGGGTTTGACGGCGTCGAGGTTCACGCCGCCAACGGCTACCTCATCGACCAGTTCCTGCAGTCGAAGACCAACCTCCGCACCGACGACTACGGGGGCAGCATCGAGAAGCGGGCACGGTTTCTGCGAGAGGTGGTGGAGGCGGTCTCGGCGGAATGGCCGGCGCACCGCGTGGGCGTGCGAATCTCGCCCAACGGCGTGTTCAATGACATGGGATCGCCCAACTTCCGCGAGCAGTTCACGCACGTCGCCACGATGCTCGACCGCTGCGGCCTCGCCTACCTCCATGTTGTGGACGGGCTCGCATTCGGGTTTCACACGCTCGGCGAGCCGATGACGCTGGCTGAGTTTCGGCGCGTGTTCAAGGGCCCGCTCATGGGCAACTGCGGCTACACGCTCGAGTCGGCCGAGCAGGCGGTGGCCGGGGGCACCGCCGACCTCGTTGCCTTCGGGCGGCCGTTCATCAGCAACCCCGACCTGGTCGAACGCTTCCGCCACGGCTGGCCGCTCGCCGCCCCGGCCGACATGGCCGCCTGGTATTCGCCGACCGGCGCGAAGGGCTACACGGACTATCCGGCGTTCGCGCCGGACTAAGCAAGCCGGCCTACGGGCCGGACTAAGCAAGCTGGCCTACGTGCGTGTCCCCTCCATCGCGAAGCGACGGCAGTGCTCGAGGTAGGCCTTTTCGTGGGTTGCGAGCAGGTCGACCACGCTCGCCCACAGCCACGACGGGGCGTCGAGCGTCTTTGAGCGATGGCCGCTCAGCTCCTCCTGCCAGGCCTTGCGGGTGGGCTCATCCAGCTGGCGGGCGTGCGCCTTGCCGACGACCGTCGCCAGAAATCGGGCGAGACGCATCGCCTCATCACACGTCAGATCGGCTAGTTCGAACTTCAGATCCTGCGGCAGCAGTTCCCGCACGAACACCGGGTGATCGAGGACCTTCGCCGCCAGCATCCGGTCGCCCAGCGCCGGAGACAGATGCCAGGCTCCCTGCACCACGCGCTCGGCATGGTCGGCGGGGATCTCGGCATCGGCGGCATGCGGTGCGAGAGCCGGGACCGCCTCCTTCACGTCGATGAGGCACAGCTCCCCCTTCTTGCCGCCGACCGACACGAGCACGGCGCAGCGCAGGAGGCCGAGCGAACTGCAGCCCTTCACCCAATAGGCCGCATCGACCACCTCGATCTCCGCGTCGTCGGGCCGCGACTTGAGCGCGGTGACGAGCCGGTGGCCGGCGTCGGTGGCGAAGATCGCGTCGACCGCCTCGCGCTCGTCGTCGGCCAGCGGCCAGAACGTCTTGCCGAGCGGGATCGTGGGCTTCGTGTCCTCGATCCGCTCACGGGCCAGGTCTTTCCAACTCCGCTTGAGCGCGGCCTTCATGGCCTGTTGGACGACCTCGGGCCATTCGTCGTCGGCATCGGCGACGGCGCCGAAACTCTGCTCGTAGCCTTCGATGATCTGCTCCATCATCCGGGCCGTCGTCACTCCTGGCAGGTCCGACCCGCGGGCGGCGCTGGCCATCGAGAGGCCGAGTCGGATCAGATCGTGGGCCGGATTGCCGACGATGGTCTGGTCGAGGTCGCGGATCTGGATCGAGACGGTGCCCTTGGCACTGGCGATCGGACCGATGTTGCCTGCGTGGCAGTCGCCACAGATCCAGATCGACGGCCCGGCGGGCACCGTCTGGCCGGTGCTCCCCTCGAGCCATTCGTAGAAGTTCTTGGTGTTGCCGCGCACGTAGGCATGTGCGGATCGCGCCATCTTCAGCTGCCGCCGGGCCTTGAGGGCCGCCGCTCGCTCGGCGGACGCGGGGAACGTGATATCCTTCGCCGACATTCCGCCCTTCTCCTTGCAGCCTGGGGTCGTGACCTGCCCGATCACGTTGCGGCCATGAGTCTATCAAGCGACGAGTTCGACCGGCTCGAGCGGCTCATGTACCGCCCGATCTCCACGCGGCCCGACTGGCTGAAGGCCTGGCGAAACGAGGCCAACTATCTTCTGTATCTCGCCCGCCGGGCTGCCGACAACGACGAGGAGGAGGAACTCGAGGAGCTCGAGGCCCAGGCCCGCGACCTGGCCGACACGGTGGAGGCGCGGCTCCGACACGAAGGGCTTTGGTAAGGCCGTTCTCAGGCCGGTCATGTGTCGTCGATCACGAGAGGCACGCCCGTCAGCCGGAGATGGCGGTCGGTTGACCAGCAGGCCCGCGACCGTCGCACCTTCATCACGTGCAGCCCGACTGCATCCGCCAGCGTCAGCTGCTGGTCGGCGAACCGCCGCAGGAGGGCGGTTGCCGCCGCAATCTCCGCAGAACCGACGGAGATGACTGCGAGCGGTTCACATGCCTCGATCATCGAGAGAAAACCGAGTGCGCGGCCTTGATCGAACCTCCGGAGGAACCAGCCGTGGCCCTCGGCGACCACCAGGGACGTGGTGACCAGTCGGGGCGGATCGGCGAACAGCCTCACGAACAGGGAATGGTGACTGTCAGAAGCGTCCATGAATGCGATCAGGGCCGACGTGTCGCAGTAGGCCTCACGGCTTATGGCCATAGACGACCTCGTCGATCCGTTGGCTGGAGTGCGGATCGCCGGACTGCACGGCCCCCGCAAAACGCATCCACGGCGGCTGGTTGACCGCCGGAAGCAGACCACGGAGCGAGCGGCGCAGGAGTTCGGCGAGCGAAATGCCCAGGCGGGCAGCCTCCCGCTTGGCAGCGTCGAATTCCTCTTTCCGGAGGCTGATCTGCGTTCGTATCATGATAACACAATACTGAGTTTTGTTATCACGGGCAAGTCGGGGCCGGTCGGCCCTTCAGGAGCCGGTGGTGTTCGTGCCGCCAGGGGGACCGGTGAGCCGGGAGACGTCGAGGGCCTCGATCGTTTCGATCGCCTGGCCGGCAATGCCCTGCAGGTCGCCATACATGCCGGCGGTCGCGGAGAGCACGGCCTGGATCTGCATCTCCCTCTTGGCCCACAGCTTCGTCATCGCGGCCCGCTCCTTCGTGAGGTCGGTCTGCATCTCCTCGAACTTCTCGATGATCGCCGTCACCCGCTGCCGGAACCGCGGGCCCGTGAGGTAGTGATAGACGAGCTCCATCTTCGTCTGCTGCCCCTCGCCCGCCTGCCGCGCGAGCGCCAGCTCGAGAAGCGTGTGCCGCAGGGCCACCGCCAGCGGGAGAAACGTGCGGGTGCTCGTCACCCACACGCCGTCCACGTGGCCGAAGGTTTCCACACCCTTGGGCAGGGCCTGCGTGACGATCACCGCAAGATCGGCCTTCGCCGCCCGCTGATCGTCGCGCAGCTTCACAAGCCAGCCGTCGCTCCAGTTTTTCGTGCGCTTCGACTCCCAGAGGATCTTCCCGCAGACGAGCCCTTCGCCGCGGGCCACCGCGTGCACCACGTCGCCGCCGAACTCCCCCTTGGGCACGGGCGTGAACACGTCGGTCGGGAACGACTGCTTGAGCAGGCCCTCGAGCTCCAGCTCTTGCACCTCTCCCTGGAGCTGTTGCGAGCCCTGCTCGGCCCGGCGCTTGAGCTCCTCGATCTGTTTCTGCATCGCCGTGATCGTCTGCTCCTTCTCCGACATCTTGAGTTTGAGATCCGTCTCGGCCTCCTGCTTCGCCTGAGCCCGGGCCGCGGCGAGCGACTCCTGCACCTTTTTCTCGACGGAGAGATCGAGCTCGCGACGGGCATCGTCGAGCTCCCGCTGCTTCTTCAGCGCCTCCGTCTGGGCCTTCTGGGCCTCGACGAGCTTGAGATCGCGGTCGGCGAGCACGCCCTTCAAGTCGGCGAGATCCTTGGCCTTCTGATCGATGTCGGCCTTGAGCGCGAGCCGGGCCTTTTCGGCCTCGGCCTTGGCGATCGCGGCCCGCTCGGCCTGCAGCTTCGCTTCGTATTGTGCTCGCGTGGCCTCGACGAGCGGGGCTGCGAGCGACTCCGTGAGTCGGACCTCCGTTTTGCAGTGCGGGCAGGTGATCGTGGGATCGGAGGGATTCGTCATGGAGTGCCTCGGGGGATCACTGGTTCGGTGAGCTGTTATACGGCGCGAGCAGCCGCCAGCAGTCGGCGTAGAGCTCGACCTGCGGCCGGTAGTGGTCTTCGAGCAGCTGCTCGCTGGCCTGCGTGACCGAGTCGGTCTTCCAGTCGACGACGGTCCATGCCCCCGCTGCGGCCTCGGCGAACACGAGGTCGATCACGCCGCGGACGACCGTGGGCAACGCTTCCCCGTCGCCGGCGAGCTTCCGCACCTGCTCCGGCAGATCTTCGCCCCGCACCTGCACCGCGAAGGGCACCTCGACGAACCGCGCCGGGCTGGCCTGGGCCCGCTGCCAGATCTCGCTTGCGAGCACGCCCCGCACCGTCTCGACGGCACGGTCGAGATAGGCGAGCGAGACCGCCTCGCCGGAGAGCGTCGTGGCGGCCGCCGCGGGGAGATCGAGCGCGGCATCGTGGGCTGCCAGTTCGAGCAGCCGATGGATCGCCCGGCCCCACGGCTCGCCGAGGCCGTCGCCCGTGAAGCGAATCCCCTCGGCTGGCTCGGTGAGCACCTCGCGCGGTGAAATCCGGGCAAATGTCGGCTGCACACACGCGGCGATCTGCGTGCGGATCGCGTCGGCCAGCCCCGCGGGCGGCGCTGGGGCCGGCACGGGCTGTGGCACCGCCGCGACAGCCGTGAGCATGGGCAGATCCGGCGCGCCGGCAAGAAAACCGGCGTACCGTTCCCAGGCCCCTTCGGCCGTGAACGTATCGGGCTCGTCCTTCTTGCCCTTTTCCTGCTTCTCATAGAGCGACACCACGAGGCAGCTGCCCGGCCGCGTGGCGGCCACGTAGTCGAGCCGGATCTGCTCGGCCTGTTCGAAGGCCCGCTCGCGGCGGCAGAACTCTTCCCAGCCGAGCGGCGCCGCCACGATCTTCTGCGTCCAGCCCACGGCATGCGTGACGGCGAGACGGCCTGTGGTGCGGGCATGGGTGCGGTCGACGTGGAGAAACGGGCCGTCGGTCACGTCGTCGCCGACTTTGCGCTTCTGGAAATCGACGAGGAACACGACCGGGGCCTCGAGCCCCTTCGCCTTGTGAAGGTTCATCACCCGCACGCAGGCGGTCGAGGGCGGATCGATCGTGAGCGGATCAAATTCGGCCCGCGTCGATCCGTCGATCATGTCGTCGAGCAGGTCGAGGCAGTCGTGGATCGACACCACCTCGGCCCGGTCGGTCCGCAGCCGCTCCAGATACTTGAGCACGAGGCCGGCCACGGCCCGGCCACGCGGCCCCGCTTCGCCATCGGCCGCGGCCGCGATCAAGAACAGGCCGGCGTCGTCGATGATCCGCTCCACCGTCGCGGCCACCGGCAGATGCCGCAGCCATGACCGCCAGCGGGAGAAGGCCTCGCGGGCGGCCGCGAACCGGGCCGCCAGCACCGCATCGAGACCAGCGGGCACGTCGATCCCGCCGGTGAACCTGCCGCCGGCCGTCTTGTAGGCGAAGAGGTCGGCATCACTGAATCCGAAAACCACGCCCCGCACGAGTGCGAGCAGGGCCACCGGATCATCGGGATCGGCAAGGGCCGCGAGGCAGGTGCGGAGCTCGCGAAGCGGCTCGGCCTGGTCTTCACCCAGCGTGCCTGTGACATCCACCGGCAGGCCGACCGCATGCAGGGCAGCCGCATAGATCCCGAGATGCTTCCGCTCCCGGGCCACGAGCAGAAAGTCGCCCGGCCGGCAGGCCGTGGTGTGGCCGTGGGCAGCCTCGTCGAGCGTGCGCGGCACGGCCAGCCCGGCGTCGATCGCCCTCCTGATAAAGGTCGCAATCTCGCGGGCCTCCTGCTCCGCCCAGAGGTCGCCCGCCTGGCCGCTCCGCACGAACCGCAGCGTGCGGATACCCGAGAGCCAGCCCTTCTCGCCCCCGGTGGGCGGGGCCTCGCGGCGGCCCGAGGTGCTCGGCGTGAACGACGGCGATTCGACCGTGGCCTGCGGTGGGAACTGGGCCGTGAACACGTCGTTGGCCCAGCCCACGAGGTCGCCCCGGCTGCGGAAGTTGGTCGTCAGCGCGAGCACGTCGCCGTGGGCCGCGATGATGTCGCGGACGGCGGTGTAGGTGACGATGTCGGCCCGCCGGAAGCGATAGAGCGACTGCTTCGGATCGCCCACGACGAACAGCGACCCCGGCGCGGGCACGCACTGCCGCCAGTCGCGCTCGTCGGGATCGGTGGCCGTGAGCAGGAGCAGCATCTCCGCCTGCACCGGGTCGGTGTCCTGGAATTCGTCGACGAGCAGGTGCGTGTAGCGGGCCCGAAAGCTTCGCCGCACGTCGGGCTGCCCGACGAGCAGCCGCGCGGCCTTGCAGAGCAGATCCTGAAACGAGAGCCCGCCCCGCTCGGCCCGCAGCCGGTCGTAGACGGCGAGCGCCTGCTGGAGCGCCGCGATCGCGACGGGATACCGATGGGCCCGCCACTGCCAGAGCGCGGGCCGCGCGAGCGTGTCGCGGAGCTGCTCCCATTCGGCTGCCCAGCCGAGGGCCGCCTCCTTCTGGGCGGCCTTCCGCTCCTTGTCGGTGTCGCCGACCCCGGGCCAGCACTTCTGCGTGACCTTCGGCGTGCGGTCGAGCTCCTGCAGCACATCCATCACGGCCACGACCGAAGAGCGATCGCACCGGCGGACTATGCGGGCGAACTGCTCGAGCGCGTTCATGAGTTCGTCGGTGCCCCGCTCCGCCGGACCGGGAAACACCTCGGCCTCGATCCGCCCCGCAAACGCCTCGATCGCCGCGACGACACCGGTGACGTCTGGCGGCGGTGTGGCCGGCGCCGGCCAGTCTTCGACGTCGCCATAGGTGGCGAACCGCTCCACGAACAGCCGCGACAGGTCACCGAGCCGCAGGCCCACGGCATCGAGATCGGCGAGCAGCTGGGGATGGTCGGCGGGCGCGGCGGTGACGAACTCCCGCCAGGCCTGCCGGCGCAGGAGCCGGTCGGCCGAATCGTCGAGCTCGCGGAAGCCGGGGTCGACGCCCGCCTCCAGCGGTCGCTCCCGCAACAGTCGGCCCGCGAACGAATGGATCGTGCCGATCACCATCGAGTCGACCCGTTCGAGCGCGGCCGTGAGCCGGCCCTGCTCGGCCGGATCGGTCGCCTCGACGGCGGCCCGCTGCAGCTTCTCACGGAACCGGCGGCGGAGCTCGCCTGCCGCCTTCTTCGTGAACGTGACCGCCACGATTCCTTCCGGCTTCGCAGCGCCGGTGCGCACGAGCGCCAGCATCCGATCGACCATGCACGTGGTCTTGCCCGTACCGGCCGCGGCCTCGACCAGGAGCGTGGTGGAAAGATCGGTGCGGATGCGGTGGCGGACCGGCTCGTCGGGGGGCGGCACCGGCGCGGCAGGATGCGGCGTGACCGCAAGCGGCGCCTCGTGGGGCCGGCGGATCGTCGGCACGGCCCGCTGCTGCCGGTCGCGCCGCAGCTCGCCAAAGAGATCGCGGAGCGGCTGCGAGCCGCCGACCATCCGGGCCGCCTCGCGGGTCACCCGCGCCGCATCACCGCAGGCCGCCGCGAAATCGCAGAAGGTGCAGTCGGCGGGATCATCCGTCGGCAGGAAGATGCCCTGCCGCGCAATCTCCGCGAGCCGGCGGACGAGCGCCGTGCACTCGGCCAATTGAGTAGCTGTCCATTCGAGCCGCCGGCCCTTGCCCGCGCGCGTGGGAAAGAAATAGCCGAAGCGTTCGACGTCGCCGCCACCGACCGGGCATGCCGGATCCGCCAGCCGCGTGCGGAGCATGACGACATACAGGCCGTGTTGCAGCTTGCGGCCGCCGTTAAACGGATCGTCGGCCGCCATCGCCGGAAACCCGTAGCCGCTGCCACTCTTGTAGTCCCAGAGGGCATACGCGTGGCCGTCGCCCGAGTCGCGAACGTCGATCCGGTCGATTCGGCCACGGAGCTTGATCGTCTCACCAGGAGCGAGCGACACGACCACCGGCTCGCGGCAGTCGAACGGCGTGCCCGCGCCGGCCGGCTCCACGCCGATCGCGGCCTCGAGCGCGAGCGGCCGCCGGCCCGTCTCGCGGCAGGATCGCTCCTCGTCGTGGAGGAACGTGTGCATCGCCGTGCGGAGCTCGTCGCGGCGGGCGGCGAAGGCCAGCTCCGTGAGCGGCGGCTGCCGGCGGCGGCTCGCCACGAGCTCCTCGTCGAGGATCGCGAGCAGCTCGTCGAGATGCACCCCGACCTCGGGCAGTTCCGCGCGGTCGATGAGCCCGCGCATGAACCGCTCGAGCACGGTGTGCAGGAGGCTGCCGGCATCGAGCGGCGTGAGCCAGCGGTCGGCGTCGTCGTCGAACCGCTCGAGTGGCTCGATGCCAAGGCCGTAGCGGAAGAAAAATTTTCGCGGGCACGTGGCGAGCGTCTCGAGGCTGTTGGGCGAGGCGGCGCGGCCGTGGCTCGCGCGGGGATCGAGCAGCAAGCCCGCCTCGGGCACGAGGCCGTCGTGCGGCGTGAACACGTCGGCCGCCCGCGCGGCCGCCGCCGCCTGACCGTGGGCGAGGTGATGGCGGTGAGAGGCGAGGGCCGCCTGCACCTCGTCGGCACGGGCAGTGGGCCCGAGCACCGCCAGCCACCACTGCGATTCGTCGAGGGCGAGGCCCGGGTCGGAGGGCACGAGCGTTTCAGGCGGGGCGAGCGACTCGAGGAGATCGTCGACGGTGGCCAGCGGATTGCCGACGGCCTGCCCATGAAGAGCCACGAGCGCCGGCGATGGAAACACCTCGGCGTCGTCGGCCATGTCGCGACAGGAGAAGCCGAGCCGCACGCCGCCGCGCACCCGCGCGAGCAGTCGGCGGAAGAGGTCGAGGTTGCGGGTGGCTGCATCGCGGGCGACGGTGAGCCGGGCGTCGGGAGCCGACTCGTTGATCAGGCTGCGGTCGCCGTCGGTGAGCACCGGATCGGTGGCGTTGCCCCCTGGAAAGCGGGTTTCGTCGAGGCCGAGCACGAACGTGTAGGGCCGGCCGGAGTGGCCACCCCCGGTGAGGCCGCTCACGTGGAGGCAGCCCGGCCGCGGCCCGGCCCCGAGCACGACCAGCTCAGCGGGCAGTTGCTCGAGCCAGTCGAGCATGTCGCGGGCCTGCATGCCGGAGTGGCCCCGCCACTTCTGCATCGCGTCGATCTCGTCGAGGATCATGCGGCGGGCGTTGCCATCGAATTCGCTGTCGGCCGGGCAGACCGTTTCGACGAATGTGCGAGCGCCGCCGAGCACCTGCTCGGCGGTGGCGTCAGAGCTACCCTCGCAGGCGGCGAGATGATTGGCCAGGGCCGCAAGCGCCGAGAGCCGCTGCGTGATCCGCGACTTGCGGGTGGCGAGCTCGTCGGCAGTCAGGTCGTCGCCGGCCGGCGGATCGCCGTCGTCGTGACGACGCACGAACGACTCCGGGGGCTGCTCCTCCGCGCGGGCCGCGGCCGCCGTGAGCATCGACACCGTGCGACCCAGGCCGCGGCCGATCTTCACGCGGCGCAATTCACGCACGAGGGCCGACGGCCGCGGGGCATCAGGCACGATCGTCGCGAGGTCGAGCACGCCGTCGCGGAGCATCTCTTCGAGGCCCGCCTGCGGATGGCCGTCGCGCCGCCAGGCGAGCCAGCCGGCGAGGGCCCGGCCCGGCTTCGAGTCGGCGAGCGGCAGGCCCTCGGCGAACGTGACCGGCACGTGGCCTTCGCTGCCGGCGGCGATCTCGGCGGTGATGGGCCGGTGGAGCGCCGCCACGATCTCGCGAACGAGCGGCGGATAGGTCGCGGCATCGGTGTGGACGATCTCGATTTCGTCGAGCCGCAGGCCTTCCGCGAGGCAGGTACGGAGCACGTGGCGGACCTCGTTGGCCTCGCCTGAGCCACGAAAGATCCGGAAGCGGGCCGCAGCGACCGCTGCCGGCGGGGCGGGCAGCGGCGGATCAGTGGCGAGCGTGTGAACCGTGACGCCCTCGGCCGCCCCGAGGGCCTCGAGCAGCTGTCGCTCGAGCCGCGGCAGGTCGAGATCGTCGGGCACCAGCAGACAGGAAACCTTTGCGGGCAGCTTCCCGGCCCGCACCTGCTCGATCGCGAGTGCCAGCTCCCCGGCCTGGTCGATCAGATTCAGGTCACCGAGCGCCGCCACATAGCGGTCGAGGAGGATGCAGAGATCGTGGGCCTTGTCGGAATGCCGCAGGCCGAGCGACACGTCGCGGGAAGAGAGCCCGGCATTGCGAAGAGCCTCGAGGCTCTTGAGCAGCCGCTCGGCGAGGCGACGGGTCGAGCCGGCCGCGGCGGCAAACGACCGCAGCTCGCCGCGGCTTTCGGCAAGCACCCGCTCCACGGCCACGAGCTTGGCCCGCGGCGGCGCCAGCATCACCCCATCGGCAGCGAGCCGGTCGGCGACGATGTCGAAGGCGAGGGCGGAGAGCGTGGTGACGTGGACGTTGGTGACGGAATGCCCCAGACGGACAAGCGTTTCGAGCCATTCGTTGCCGACGCGGCGCGAGGGGGCGATGAGCCACGTGGCGGGGGTGGCGGCCCCGATTTCGGTGACCGCCGCGACGATCGCGTGCGCGAGGGTGTTGGCCTGCGGCAGCACGCGGCCGGGCAGGCCCCCAGCGACGCGCGCAAGGCGGCTCGCCTCGGGCACAGCGACTTCGAGGGCATGCCACGAGGGCGCGGCGGCAGTGGTCTTCCGTGACGACTTCATGGGCCCATATTGTGTTCAGGCGTTCAGTGTTCGTCCAGTGGGGCGGAAAACGCAACACCCCCGCCGGCGTTTGCGCTCGATGTTCAACGCCTGAGGGACAACCTTGGTCCATCCGGGGCAACGTTTCGTCTACACGAGCACACGCCGATCATGCGCGACGGGGTCTGCGGCGGATCGCTCCGGCACGAACTCCCCTGCGCCCGTGATTCGCACGAGCAGGGCGTCGCGCCGGGCGATCGCGTCGGCAAGCGACCGCGTGCGGAGCGACCGCCGGACGCGGCGCTTGCGGTGGTCGAAGTGGACCGTGTAGTGGATCCACCACACGCCGTTGTTGTTCCAGAGATGGTGGGTGGGGTTTCGGGGCTCGACCCGAATCGAGGGGAACGCGAGGGGCATGACGCAATCCTTTCCAGACAGGAGGAAAGGAAGGCACTTTCGAGTTTTTTGTGGCGTGGGAACCGCGTCGAACGAAACAGAAAACTCTCGAAAGCTTCGCCGGGAACCGCTCCCGACGCGTATCCTCCCGCCCTGTCGCCAGGGAGGGTCACCACCTTGTGCTTTCGCGAGGTTGGTACAGCCGACCACGAGGGCCGAGCCGATTCAAAGCCAGGATACTTTCAACCTTCCAATTCCAGTGTACCCACACCCTGGCAGATGCCCAACCAGCTGGGCCTGCCATGCGTGTCATAGGACCGCAATCGTCCATAGCCCCGAGAGTCTGCGGTGATTCCATGACTCACGCGGCCGACTGCCGCTTTTTGCAAACGGGCGTTGCATTTTGCGGAAGCCTGCCGAGGCGTCGCCGACCGCGTCCTGCGAAGGAATTCACGAATTCGGCCGCGCGGATTCGGTCGCACCGATTCTGCCGGTTTGGCACGGCAGATGCACAAGGGCGGAGCAGCCTGGGTGCGGCCGCCTCATCCATATCCAATCCAGCGGCCGGGCGAAAGGCTGAGGAGATGCATCATGGTTGCCGCCACCGTGTCCGCCGACGTGCTGACCGACGAAGAACTGTTCCGCCAGTTTCGTGACTCCGGTGATGCCGGGGCCTACGAAACGCTCGTCCATCGCTACGAGCAGCCCCTGTTTGGCTATCTGACCCGCTATCTCGGAAACGCCGAACTGGCCGAAGACGTGTTTCAGGCGACGTTCCTCCGGATGTACCTCAAGAGCGACCGGTTCGAGGACGGCCGGGCCTTTCGGCCGTGGATCTACGCGATCGCCACCCACAAGGCGATCGACGTGCAGCGGCACGAGCGCCGGCACCGCCACGTGGAGCAGGCTCGTGGCTCGGTGCAGCGTGACGGGCACAGCCCGCTCGAGACGCTGGCTGCCCGGGGCCGCTCGCCCGACGAACAGGTGGGCGACCGCGAGGAGGGCTGCCGGATGCAGGCGGCCGTGCAAAAACTCTCGGCGGTGCAGCGGCGGGCGGTGCAACTCGTCTACGAACAGGGCTTGGCCTACCGCGATGCCGCCGTGCTCATGGGCGTGCCGGTCGGAACGGTGAAGAGCCGGCTCCACTCGGCCCTTCTCACGCTCGCACGTGTCTGGGGCGTGCAGCCGCCCCGGCGGGCCTATGCGATGGCGGCTAAATAGGCTTGAAGGCGGCTGGTTTTTCGCCATGCGCGAGCCGTAGGATTGGCTCGGGTGCGGCTATGAAATCAACCATTCCGGTCGGCCCACCGCCTGCCGGCGGCACGCACGTGCCCGCCTGGCGCCGGTGGAGCCCCGGCCTCGACAACGACGACCTGACGCTCCGCGAGGTGCTCGCCACGCTCCCCGCGGCCCCGCCGACGGCGATTCCTTGGATCGTCCGACTGTTCGAGAATCCGCACGGCTGGCTCCGGCTGCACGGCGCCGTCGATCTGGCGCACCATGACCGCATCCACGTGGTGCTGGGCCGCGGGCTGCTCGGCCAGGACGAAGCGTTCGTGATCGGGTTTACGATGGGGTCCACGAAGCGACTGTCTGCCTTGGAGCAAGCCTTCTTCAAATTCGTGGCGGCCAATGTCTACCCGCAGCCCTACCGCATCCCGCGGTCGACACTCGCCGCCTACGACCTCGGTGTGGAAGCCGGACGCGAGATCGGGGTGCGAAACCTGCACCACGCGGTAGGCGATGACTTCCTCGATCGACCCCTGGGCGACGTGCGACGGGCGCTGGGGATCGACCCGGCGCGGCTGCGAGCCGCTTACACCCGGGAACGGGCCGTTCTGCCGGGCACGGCCGCAAGCGAGCGGCTGCCATGCGGACCGCCCACGAACCGACCGCGACTCGGCCAGAACCGGGCGGCGTAGGCCCGCGACAGTCCCGTCAGACGAACGTGATCAGGACGACGGCGTCTTCGTCGTCGTCGAACGGATCGAAGTCGCCGTCATAGGGGCCAAAAACGCGCGGGCTGTCGGGGTGGGACTGCATCGGTGTGGCTCCTTCTCCCTTCACTCCACCATCGCGGCCGAGGGGAATCAAATGCTTGGAAACACCCGGCAAAACGGCTATGTTTCGCCGGCCCGTCACGTCCGGTCGGGCAATCCACGACCCCCACCCTGGCAGGGATGCTCCTGCCCTCCACAACTCTCGCATGGCCACCACCACAGTCCCGCAGCCCGCCGCCGACCCTTGGTTTCAAGACCGCTTCGCCGATCGCATCGGTGGTGCGAACTACGGCAAGGGCAACGAGATCTACAAGTTCGAACTCATCAAGCGGGCGAAGCGGAAGGCGATCGCCGACCATCCCGAGCGGCGGATGCTCGACTTCGGGATCGGCGAGAACGACGAGATGGCCCCGGAGAGCGTCCGGGCTGTGATGCATCGCGAGGTCGACCGCCCGGAAAACCGGGGCTACGCCGACAACGGCATCGCCGCCTACAAGGAGGCCGCGGCCGCCTTCATGAAGCGGGAATTTGGCGTGGTGCTCAATCCCGAGACCGAGGTCAACCACTGCATCGGCTCGAAGACGGCGTATGCAATGCTGCCCGCGGCCTTCATCAACCCCGGCGACGTCACGCTCATGACGGTGCCTGGGTACCCCGTCGCCGGCACCGCCACCCGCTGGTTTGGCGGCATCGTCCACAAGCTGCCGCTCGTGCCCGAACACGACTTCTTCCCGGATCTCGATCAGATCCCCGCCGACGTCCTCGCGAAGACGAAGATGCTCGTGCTCTGCTATCCCAACAGCCCCACCGGCAAGACGGCGACGCGGGCCTTCTACGAGAAGGTGGTCGACTGGGCACACGCCCACCGCGTGATCGTGGTGCAGGATGCGGCCCACATGATGCTTTCCTACGACGACGAGCCGCTCTCGTTTCTGTCGGTGGACGGTGCGAAGGACGTGGGCGTGGAAGTGCACTCGATGTCGAAGGGCTTCCACATGATCGGCTGGCGGCTCGGTTGGGTGTGCGGCCACGAGAAGATCGTGCGCGCGTTCGCCGACGTGAAGGACAACTGCGACTCGGGGCAGTTCATGGCGATCCAGAAGGCAGGGGCCGCGGCCCTCGCCGATGCCGAGATTCCGAAGCGTGTGCGCGAGAAATACCGGCGGCGGCTGGAAAAACTCGTGGGCGTGCTCCGGGCCGTGGGCTTCGACTGCGAGATGCCGGGCGGGACCTACTTCCTCTACACGAAGAGCCCGACGGGGGCCGGCGACCGCGTGTTCGCGACCGCGCAGGACGCGAGCCAGTTTTTGATCCACGATCTCTCGATCTCGACCGTGCCGTGGGACGACTGCGGGGCCTACCTCCGCTTTTCCGCCACGTACGAGGCGGACGACGAATCCGCCGAAGACGACCTGATGGCCGAGACCCACGCGCGGCTCTCCCGCGCCCGGCTCAAGTTCTGATGCACCCTTCCCGACCGGCTCCGGAGTGTCGACCCATGTGCCTCTGCCCGCGATTCGCCGTGCTCACGATGATCGGCGCCCTCCTCCTTGCGCCCGCCGCCGGCTGTGGCGGCACGAAGAAGAAGGGGAAGAAAGGCGGCCTGACGGTCGCCCAGCAGCTCGAGAAGGCGGAAAAGGAGACGACTCCCGACCGCCAGGCGGCTGCCTATCTCAAGGTGGCCCGCCGCCAGTTCACCTCGGGCGACAAGACGGGCGCCAAGGAGTCGGCGAAGAAGGCCTTCGAGAAGGTGAAGGGGGAGGGCGACGCCGGTCAGTTCGGCCCGCGGCTCGTCGAGGTGGCGGGATTCCTCGCCGAAGCCGGCGAGAAGAAGCCGGCCCGCGACGCCCTCAAGCGGGCGACGGACATCGCCGGCTCGATCGCTGATCCGGTGCGCAGGGCGAGCGTGCTCGCCGAAGCGGGTGGCGTGTATGGGGACAAAGCAAAGGGGCTTGGTGACCCCAAGGCCGCGAAGGACGTGCTCGCCGAGGCGACCAAGGCGGCCGAGGAGACCGACGAACGGTTCAAGGCCGAGGCGCTCGCGGCCGTGGCGCTCGGCTACACGCGGAGCGGCCTGGCCGACGCGGCGAGCGACATGGTGGGCAAGCTCGAAGAAGCGGCGAAGGGGCTCGAGGAGCCGCGGGCGAAGGCTGAGGCGCTCGCCGCCGCGGCCAACGTGAAGGCCCAGACCGGCAAGAAGGACGACGCGACAGCCCTGCTCGACGAGGCGGCGCAGGCGGCCAAGAGTGTCGAGCGGTCGGAGAGCCGGGCCTACGCGCTCTTGGCTGTCGCGACGGCGCTCGACGCCAACGGAGCCACGAAGGAGGCTCTGGCGCTCCTCAAGGAGGCCGACAAGGCCGCCAATAAGGTGGCCGAGCCGGACGCCATGAAGACGATCGTCGACAAGGTGCGGGCGCTCACGCTCGCCCTCGAGAAGAAGTAGTCTCGCTATTTCCGACTGATAGTTTTAAGCGCCGCAAGCGCGAGCTTCCGCGCTTCGGCGTGGTCGACGATCGGCTCGGGGTAATCGGCCGCGTGGACCCCGGCCCACTCTTTCACATACGCCCCGTCCGGATCGAACTTCTCCGCCTGGCTCGTGGGATTGAAGATCCGGAAATAGGGCGCCGCGTCGGCGCCGCAGCCGGCCGCCCACTGCCAGCCGAGCGTGTTGGCGGCCAGATCGGCATCCACGAGCGTGTCCCAAAACCACTTCGCCCCTGCGAGCCACGAGATGCGCAGATCCTTCACCAAAAAACTCGCCACGATCATCCGCACGCGGTTGTGCATCCAGCCGGTGGCCCACAGCTGCCGCATGCCCGCATCCACGATCGGAAATCCCGTGCGGCCGCGCTGCCAGGCCCGCAGGCCTACGGGATCGTTCGCCCACGGAAACCGCGCGTAGTCTGCCCGCAAGGGAGCGTCGGGCGTGTGTGGAAAGTGGTAGAGCAGGTGATTGGCGAATTCCCGCCAGCCGAGTTCTCGCAGATACACCTCGGGGCTTCCGGCGATCTTCGCCGCCGGCGTGCCGCCGACCGCCGCGCGGACCGCGTGCCAGAGCCGGCGCGGTGACACTTCGCCGAAATGCAGGTGGGGCGAGAGGGCGCTCGTGCCGTCGTGATCGGGCCGATCGCGCTCCGTGCCGTAGCCGGAAAGCCCACGCGCGAGGAACCGCTCCATGCCCTTGGCAGCGCCGGCCTCGCCGGGCGTCCACGTCTCGCGCATCGTGGCAGCCCAGTCGATCGCGGGGAGCAGGCCGAGCGACTCGATCGCGAGGCTCTGCGGAGCCTTTCCGACGGTGGTGAGCTTCTTCGGAGCGGCCACCGGCACGGCGGGCTCATCGCGCGCAAGCAGCGACCGCCAGAACGGCGTGAAGACCTGGTACGGCTTTCCCTCCTTCGTGGCCACGTGCATCGGCTCGTAGAGGAGCGCCCCGTTGAAGCTCTCCACCTCGAGGCCGCCGGCCGCGAGCGCCTTCTTGATCGCCGTGTCGCGCTTGATGACGGCCGGCTCGTAGCGGCGGTTCCACACGATGTGCGTGGCGCCGGTTTCCTTCGCGAGCGCCTGAAGCGCCTCGAGCGACGGCCCGCGGCGGATCACGAGCGGTGCGCCTGCCTTCGCGAACGCGGCGGCGAGTTTCTCGAGCGAGTGGTGGAGCCACCACCGCGATGCCGCCCCCGGCTCCCACGGGGCTTCTTCCTCGGGCGCCCAGACGAACACCGGCACCACCGCGCCGCGGGCCGCGGCTGCCGCGAGGGCCGGGTTGTCATCGAGCCGGAGATCGTGCCGCAGCCAGAGAATCGTGGTGGTGCTCATGCCCGCCATGGTAGCGGACTGCAACGTCAGGCGAGGATGCCCTTCACAAGATGGCCATGCACGTCGGTGAGGCGGTAGTCGCGGCCCTGGAAGCGATACGTGAGCTTCGTGTGGTCGAAGCCGAGGAGATGGAGGAGCGTGGCCTGCAGGTCGTGGATGTGCACCATGTCGCTCGCGACCTTGAATCCGAGGTCGTCGCTCGCCCCATGGACATGGCCCGGCTTGACGCCGCCGCCGGCCATCCAGATGGAATAGCAGTCGGGGTAGTGGTCGCGGCCGAGGATGTCGCCCTTCGCGGTGCGGCCTTCCCGGAACGGCGTGCGGCCGAACTCTCCGGTGCAAAGCACGAGCGTGTCTTCGAGGAGCCCCCGCTGCTCGAGATCCTCGATCAGGGCCGCCGCCGGCTTGTCGAACGTGGCCGCCTTCTTCGTGAGCCCGTCGCGGATGTCCTCCTGGGGACCGGTGCCGTGGAAGTCCCAGCCCCAGTCGAAGAGGTGCACGAACCGCACGCCCTGCTCGACGAGCCGTCGGGCGAGCAGGCAATTGTTGGCGAGGCTCGCCTGCCCCGGCTTGACCCCGTAGGCGTCGAGCACGTGCTGCGGCTCCTTGGAGATGTCCATCACGTCGGGCACGCTCGCCTGCATGCGGAAGGCGAGCTCATATTGGGCGATCCTCGTCACCGTCTCGGGATTGCCGAGCTCACGGGCCTGGAGTTCGTTGAGATCCTTGAGGGCGTCGAGGCTCGTGCGGCGGAGCGCCCGGCTCATGCCCGGCGGGTCCGACACGTAGAGCACCGGGTCGCCCTTCGAGCGGCATTGCACGCCTTGATAGACGCTCGGCAGGAAGCCCGATCCGAAGCTGCTCGTGCCGCCGTTGGGCTGTACGCCCGACGAGATCAGGGTGACGAAGCCAGGGAGGTTCGCATTCTCCGTGCCGAGGCCGTAGGTCACCCAGCTGCCCAGGCTCGGCCGACCCGCCCGCGGCGAGCCCGTGTAGACCATTAGTTCGGCGGGCGCATGATTGAACTGGTCGGTGAACATGCTCCGTACGAGGCAGAGCTTGTCGGCGACGCGATGCAGGTTCGGGATCGCATCGGAGAGCTCCATCCCGCTCGCGCCGCACCGCACCCACTTCCGCGGCGTGCCCAGCAGCTTGGGGGTGCCGGTAGTGAAGGCGAACTTTTTCCCCGCAATCGTGTCGGCCGGGCAGTCTTCGCCGTCGCGCTTCACGAGTTCCGGCTTGTGGTCGTACAGGTCGAGGTGCGGCGGCGAACCCGTGAGATGGATCACGATCATCCGCTGCGCTTTCGCCGGCAGTGGTGGCCGCTTCACCGCCATCGGATCGCCGGCCAGGGCCGGGGTGGGAGCGGCAGCCGTGGCACCGAGCAATTCACGTATCGCGATCGCGCCGATCCCGCCGGCCATCCCGCCGAGCAGGTGGCGGCGCGTGGCGAGCAGCTTCGATTCGAGAATCGGATCCATGCAGCACTTCCTCACGGACACATGAAGGCTTCGTCGAGGTTCAGAATCACGTTGGCCACCACTGTCCAGGCGGCGAGATCGCCGAGGTTGGCGGCGAGATCGACGGGAGGCGGGCCGAGCGGATCGGTGGCCATCTTCCTCGCGTCCTCGGGAGACTCCTGAAAATCCGCCAGTGCGTCGTCGTGCAGCCGTACGAGCCTGTCGATTTCAGCGGCCACGGGCTGCCGCGCGAGGACGAGCCGGAAGCCCCGTAGCGCCCGATCGGCCGTGGTGGATCCCCCCTCGCTGATCATCCGGCGGGCCAACGCCTGCGCCGCCTCGACATACGCCGGGTCGTTCATCGTCACGAGCGCCTGGAGCGGCGTATTCGTCCGCGGCCGCCGGATCGTGCACACCTCGCGCGAAGGCGCGTCGAACGTGGCCATCGAGGGATAAGGGTTGCTCCGCCGCCACGTCGTGTAGACCGCGCGGCGATAGCGGTCTTCTCCCGTGCTCGTCGTCCAGTCGAGCCCGCCGCCGAAGGCGGCCGAGAGGCCGATGTCGGGCTGGGGTGGATGGACGCTCGGGCCGCCCTTCTTTCGCGACAGGAGTCCGCTCGCAGCCAAGGCCTGGTCACGAATCACCTCCGCGGGGAGCCGCACCCGCGGACCGCACGCGACGAGCCGATTTTCCGGATCACGAGCCACGAGTTCGGGCGGGCACTTCGACGTCTGCCGGTAGGCGGCACTCGTCACGATCAGCCGCTGGATCGCCTTGAGGTCCCAGTTCCGGGCGACGAGCTCGCTGGCCAGCCAGTCGAGCAGTTCGGGATGGCTCGGCAGTTCGCCCTGGCTACCGAACTCCTCGCTCGTCGAAACCATGCCGATCCCGAAGAGCCGCTCCCAGATGCGGTTTACGATCACGCGGGCCGTCAGTGGATTGGCGGGGTCGACGAGCCACTTGGCAAGCGCCAGGCGATCGACCCCTTGCCCTGCGTTGACGGGCGCGGGATGGAATGCCCCGGGCACGCCTTCCGTGACCTCATCGCCCAGGTTCTGCCAGTTGCCGCGCAGCTGGATCTTCGTCACCCGCCGCTTGTCGCCCGTGAGTTCCGCGAGCACCGGCACCGTCATCGCAGGCGTCGCGGCAAGCTTCCCGCGCAGGTCGTCGATGAGCTTCCGGGCAGGTTGAAACTCCGGCGGCTCCGGTCTGTCTGCGGGGGCGGGCTTCGCCAGCGCGGGAATGCCTGCCTCGATCTCGGCGATCTCTCTCTTGATCGCGCCGCGCCTCGTGTCCACCGGCTCCCACGGAATCCCGACGACCGGTGACTCGTCTTTGTGGTCGGCGTCGGCGGTGTTGTTGAGGATCGCGTAGAGCTGGAAATACTCCTTCTGCGAGAGCGGGTCGTATTTGTGGTCATGGCACTGGGCGCAGGCCATCGTCGAGCCCATCCACGTGCTCATGGTCGTGTTCACACGGTCGATGACGGCGACCGTGCGGAACTCCTCGTCGATCGTGCCCCCTTCGTTGTTCGTGAGCGTGTTGCGGTGGAAGGCCGTGGCGATCGTGTCGTCGAGTGTGGCATTCGGCAGGAGGTCGCCGGCGATCTGCTTGATCGTGAATTCATCGAACGGCATGTTGGCATCGAAGGCCCTCACCACCCAGTCCCGCCAGCCCCAGATCGTTCGCGGCGGATCATCGGCGTAGCCGGCACTGTCGGCATAGCGGGCGAGATCGAGCCACTGACGCGCCTGATGTTCGCCGTAGCCGTCGTGGACCAGCAGCCGATCGACGAACTTCTCAACGGCGTCGGGCGATGCATCGGCGACGAAGGTGTCGATCTCCTCGGGAGCCATGGGCAGGCCGGTGAGGTCGAGCGCCAGCCGCCGCGCGAGGGCTGTCCGGTCAGCCTCGGGCTGCGGCGTGAGCCCCTCGGCTTCGAGCTTGGCGAGGATAAACCGGTCGATCTCGTTCTTCGGCCAGGCCGAGTCTTTCACGACCGGTACCAGGGGCCGCTTCGGCCGCACGTAGGCCCAATGCGGCTCGTAGGTCGCTCCCGCGGCGATCCACCGCTTCAGGAGATCGCCCTGCTTCTCGGAGAGCCGTTCGCCCGCGTCAGGGGGCGGCATGACGACATCCGGGTCTGTGGACGTGATCCGGGCGATGAGTGCGCTCTCGTCGGGCTTGCCGGGCACGATCGCCGCGTGGCCGCCAAGGTCGGCCGTCGCTCCGACGAACGTGTCGAGCCTGAGGCCCTCGTCGCCGCCGCCGGCACGGCCCTCCGGGTCGGGGCCGTGGCAGCGTACGCAGCGGTTCGAGAGGATGCTCTTGATGTCGCGAGTGAACGACGGGCCCTCGGCGGGCGTTTGGCCAGCGACCGGCGCCGCCAGCAGGGCCGCCGCGATGGCGGCGGAGACGGACCACGCCGATCCTCGGGCGTTGACGGTACCGTGCGTCATGGATCACCTCGTCCTTGCTGCCGCGAGCTACGCGAGGATGCCTTTCACGAGATGGCCGTGGACGTCGGTGAGCCGGTAGTCGCGGCCCTGGAAGCGATACGTGAGCTTCGTGTGGTCGAAGCCGAGGAGATGGAGGAGCGTGGCGTTGAGATCGTGCACGTGCACCGGGTTCTCCACCACGTTGAACCCGAAGTCGTCGGTCTTGCCATGCACGTGGCCCGCCTTGATGCCGCCGCCGGCCAGCCACATCGAGAAGGCCCGGTTGTGGTGGTCGCGGCCGTCGTTGCCTCCCTGCACCATCGGCGTGCGGCCGAACTCACCGCCCCAGATCACGATCGTGTCGTCCAGGAGGCCGCGCTCCTTGAGGTCGCTCACGAGCGCCGCCGAGGCCTGCTGCGTGTCGGCGCAGTTTTGCTTGACGCCCGCCTTGAGGTTGCCGTGCTGATCCCAGGCCTCGTGGAACAGCTGCACGAACCGCACGCCCCGCTCCAGGAGCCGCCGGGCGAGCAGGCAGTTGCGGGCGTAGCCGGGCTGGGAGGGGTCGGTGATGCCGTAGCGGGCGAGCGTCTCCTTGGGCTCGTTGGCGAGGTTCATGAGCTCGGGCGCGCTCTCCTGGAGCTTGTAGGCGAGCTCGTAGGCCTGGATCCGCGAGGCGATTTCAGGGTCGCCAAACCGTCCTAGGGCCATGTCGTTGAGCCGGTTGAGCGTGTCGAGCGAGGCCCGCTGGGCTTCGCGGTCAATGCCCTTGGGATTCGAAAGATAGAGCACCGGGTCGCCGCTGCCCCGCAGCGGGATGCCGCCGTACGACGTGGGCAGGAAGCCCGAGCCGTAGTTGCTCGCGCCGCCGCTCGTGCCTTTGGCGCTCGTGAGCACGACGAACCCCGGCAGGTCTTCCGCCTCACTGCCGAGCCCGTAGAGCGTCCAGGCGCCGAAGCTCGGCCGGCCGAACTGCTGCGAACCGGTGTTCATCAGGATCTGCGCCGGGGCGTGGTTCACCGCGTCGGTCTGCATCGAGCGGATGAGGCAGATGTCGTCGGCGATGCCGCCGATGTGCGGCACGAGTTCGCTCATCTCAACGCCGGCCTTGCCGTAGGGCTGAAACGTGTACTTCGGGCCGAGCAGGGCGGAATTCGGGTTGATGAAGGCGGCGCGATAGCCCTGGAGCAGATCGGCCGGGGGCAATTTGCCGTCGTTCTTGGCGAGCTCCGGCTTCCAGTCGAAGAGCTCGAGATGGCTCGGGGCCCCGGCCTGGAACATGTAGACGACCCGCTTCGCCTTGGGTGCGTAGTGCGGCGGCTTCACCGCCAGGGGCGACGGGGGCGCGAGGCCGGCCACCGACTCGCGGGCGGCGATCGCCCCGGCGGCGATGCCCGCCAGGCCGAGGCCGCAGTCGCTGAAGAACCAGCGGCGCGAGAGGAGCCGCGCCCGGGCCTCGTGGATGTGGCGATCGATCATGGCGCACCTCGTGGGCGGGGTCAGTTCTTGGTCACGGTTTCATCAAGGTTCAACAACACGCGCGAGACGAGCGTCCACGCGGCGGCATCCTGTGGCGTCGTGCCCGCAGGCAGGGCAGGCAGTTTTTCGGCGTTGCCCGTCGCGATCTCGCGCGGGTCGAGCCAGCCGTCGGCGATCCGCTTCCGCTGGGCATCGAGGAAGGCGAGCAGTTCCCGCTTCTCCTCGTCCGTGGGCAGCCGGGCCGTGCAGAGAAAAAACGCCCGCTCCACTCTGGCTCCGTCGTCGGCGCCTCCCTCCTTGAGCGCACGAAGTGCGAGGCCCCGGGCGGCCTCCACGAAGATCGGCTCGTTGAGACCCGTGAGCGCAGCCAGCGGCGTGTTGCTCCGCAGCCGGCGGGCGCAGGAGATGTCGCCAGTGGGCGCATCGAAGTTGCCGAGCGCCGGATCGGGCATCGACCGGCGGCGAAACGTGTAGAGCGACCGGCGATAGCGGTCGGGGCCCGCGGCCTCCGGCCAGGCGATCTTCGTGTAGTTGAAGTCGAGCACGTTCTGCGGCACCGGTGGATACACGCTCGGGCCCCCGACCTTCTCCGTGAGCAGGCCCGATACCGCCAGCGCGAGGTCGCGAACCACTTCCGCATCAGGCCGAAACCGCGGGCCGCGGGCCAGAAGCCGGTTTTGCGGATCGCGGGCGAGTGCGTCCGCCGTGGCTGCGGACGACCGGCGATACGTGGCGCTCAAGACCATCTGCCGGATCGCCTCCTTCTGGCTCCAGCCCTTCTCCATGAAATCCACGGCGAGCCAGTCGAGCAGGTCGCGGTGCTCCGGGATGGGGGCGCGCGTGCCGAAGTCGTCGGGCGTCTCCACGAGGCCTTGGCCGAAGAGCGTCTGCCAGAGCCGGTTCACCGCCACGCGGGCCGAGAGCGGCGAGCGGGGATCGACGAGCCACTTCGCGAAGGCCAGCCGTGGAGGGTCGGCCGACGCGGAGAGCGGATGCAGGCCGGCGGGCACATGCGGCTGCACCTCGTGCTTCGGCTGGTTCCACGAGCCACGGTCGAGGAGATGCGTGGGCCGACGCTGCGCGACCGACCGCGACGCGGCGTGCATGATCGTCGTGGGCGCGTGCGGCGCCTTCGCCCAGGAGGCCGCGATTGTGTCGTTGAAGGGTGCAAACTCGGGAATCGTCTTCCGCCACGCGGAGAACAGTGCCCCGCGATCAGCGTCGGTCCGCTCGGCGGCCGGCTTCTTGGCAGCGAGGATCGCGCCATAGTCGATCGGCAGCGCGGCGGGCGCCGGCGTCTTCGTGAGGCTGAACCGGCAGCAGCCGAGCATATCGCCCGGGCCACCGTGCGACTTCATGCTGATCCTGAACTTCGTGCCCGCGGGCATATCGAGCGGCTTTTCGAACTGCACGACCGCCACCGACGCCTGGTGCTTGAGCAGGTGGCCACGGTCGGCCCGCCACGCGGAATGTTCGTCGGCGTCGATCATGTTCGCCACCGGGCCGACCGACACGGTGGGCGACGGGCCGTCTTTCTTGCCCTCGGCCTTCTTGGGGTCGAAGCCGGGCCGCGGCACCAGCTGCTCGGGCTCGGAGAAGTCGGCCGTGGCATTCACGAGCTTGACCTCTTCCCAGTCTTTCGCGTCGGGCTTCTTCACCTGCACCCGCAGCCGGCTCACGGTCCAGCGGTCGTCGCGGCCGGGCCCATTCATAAAGAGATCGCCGTCGGTGAGCGCCTCGAGCTCGAGGCCTGTGGCCCCCGCGAGGTCGGCCGCGCCCTCGAAGAAGTGCTCGGCATCGCGGTGGCCGATCAAGAGGATCGAGCCATCGGCCCGCTGCGTCGGGTGAGTGAGCAGGCCGCCGCTGTGCATCTCCTCCATCGTGACGGGCGTCCACGCCGGCAGCTTCGCCACCGCGTCGGCGGCCCAGGTCTCGATCTCTTCCTGCCACTGCGGCCGCATCCGCCGGATCTCCTCCTCCGCCGCGGCGACGTCGGCCCGGATCACGGCGAGGGCCTGCAACTGCTGGGGCGTGTAGACGTAGGACCGGGCCTCGTAGGTGTCGTTCAGAAAGGCGAACAGCCCGAAGTATTCGTCGTGGGTGATCGGGTCGAACTTGTGGGTGTGGCACTGGGCGCACTGCGTCGTGAGGCCGAGCACCGCCTTGCCCACGCAGTCGACGCGGTCGAACATCTCCGCCATCCGGAACTCCTCCGGAATGATCGCGCCCTCCTCGTTGAGCATGCTGTTGCGGAGGAAGCCGGTGGCCACGACCTGGTCCTGCGTCGCATTCGGCAGCAGATCGCCGGCGATCTGCTCGATCACGAACTGGTCGTAGGGCAGATCGCGGCTGAAGGCGTTGATCACCCAGTCGCGCCAGGGCCACATCTCGCGGGGCAGGTCCTTTTCGTAGCCGTTGGAGTCGGAGTAGCGGGCGAGGTCGAGCCAGTGGCGGGCCCACTTCTCGCCATAGCGGGGGCTCGCGAGCAGTGTTTCGACGGTCTTGTCGTAGCCGTCGCGCTCGAAGGCGGCGAGCTCGTCGGGCGACGGCGGAAGCCCCACGAGATCGAGATACAGCCGACGGCAGAGGGTGGCTGGGTCGGCCGGCGGAGTGGGCTCGATCTGATTCGCGGCGAGCCTCTCGCCCACGAACGCGTCGATCGGGTTGGAGGCCCCTGCCACGGCCGGCACGACGGCCTTCTGCGGCGGCACGAACGACCAGTGCGGGTGGTAGCCTGCTCCGTCGGCGATCCAGGCCTCGAGCACCGCCTTCTGCTCCGCCGAGAGGGGCTTCTTCTCGTGCGGCGGCGGCATGATCACGTCGGGGTCGGTCGACCGAATGCGGGCCACCAGCTCGCTCTCCTCCGGCTTGCCCGGCAGGATCGCCGGCTCGCCGGAGTCGCCCCCTTCGAGGGCGTTTTGCCGGATGTCGAGCCGTAGCCCACCCTGCCGCGTCGATTCGTCGATGCCGTGGCAGTGGGCGCAGTGCTCGGCCAGGATCGGCTGCACATGCTTCGAGAAATCAATCTGTTCCGGCGCCGCGCCGCGGACGATGCCGGCCAGACCGATGGCACAGGCGCAGCCCAGCAAGGCACGCCAGACGCTGGCAAAGCTGTGCACCACAGGATCGCTCCTCTGGAAATCACCCGCTTCGCCGTCGGGCCGAAAAAACCGTGGCCCGACGCGGGCCCGAAGGCCGATCCGCGGAACATCTATTACTATATCGTCGAAATACGGCGGGAGAATGGATCGGCCCGCAGAACGTCGTCTTTGCCCGGGAAAAACCCCATGTCCGCCGCGTTCGTCGCCAATGACCGCATCGCCGCCGAGGAATTCGCCGGCGAGGTCGTCCTGATCGATATCGAGAAGGGGGTCTACTTCAGCCTCCAAGGGGCGGCTGGGGATCTTTGGCGGGCATTTGCGGCACCGCGCAGCCAGACTGCCGTGCTCGATACGTTCGCGGCCCACGGCGCTGACCGCCAAGCGATCGAAGCAGCGATCGGGGATCTCTGCCGCCACGATCTCGTGCGTGAGACCGCGGCGCCTCCCCAAGCCGACATCGCCTGCTCCGTACCGGCCGGCGGATTCGCCGCGCCGGTGGTGGCGGCGTTCTCCGATCTCGCGGAACTGATCGCGATCGATCCGGTCCACGAGGTCGACGCCGCCGCCGGCTGGCCGCTCCGCCCGGCGAACTTCCCCGATGTCTCCTGACGCCCGCGCGTCGCCGCTGGATTCGACGACGGCGCATGCCGACTCGACGCACGCGTTACTCGCCTTGCTCGACGACGCGGTCGGTCGTGCAGAGGCCGCGGCGACGTTCACGGGTCGGTTTCACCTCGGCCGCCAGGCGTGCCGAATCGTGGGTAACGATGCGGCTCTTTCCAAGCGGCTCACGCTCTGCATGCTCGCGGCCGACGATGCTTCGGCACCGTCAGACCTCACGCTCACGGTGCTGAGCGGAGCGCTGGCAGCCTCGATCCCGCCGCCGTGGAACCTGCCGCACACGAGCCCACGGCACCTGGAGCGATTGCATATCGACGAAGCACGCGGGCTGCGGGCCTTCTACGACCACGATCGCCGGTTTTGGTCGATCTGCGACGCGGCCACCCGCCGCGGTCTGTTCTGGATCGCCGACACGACGGACGTGCCGTTCTGGGAGGAGGCGGCGCCCTTCAAAGCCATCTTCAATTGGTTCCTCGCCAAGACGCGGGCCACGCTGCTTCACGCCGGCATCGTCGTGCACCGCGGCCGCGGCGTGCTGCTCGCGGGGCCAGGTGGCTCGGGCAAGTCGACGACGGTGATGGCGGCCGTCGCCGCCGGCCTCGGC
The DNA here is from genome assembly GCA_945861585.1 of Planctomicrobium piriforme. Classification (GTDB taxonomy): domain Bacteria; phylum Planctomycetota; class Planctomycetia; order Pirellulales; family UBA1268; genus RGVT01. The sequence continues at coordinate 167,869 of CAMAVC010000001.1, read as the reverse complement.
ACCTGCGGCGACGATCTCGTCGTCGTCGACGACGGCGCCGGAGCGTGGACCGGCCACGCGCTCTACGACGCCGTGAAGTTTTTCCCAGCGGAGCCTGGCGGCCGCGTGCCGGAGCTCTTCACGAGCGCTGCGGCGCGGCCGTGTGGCGACAAATCACTCGTCCGCTGTTCCGACGTGGCTCCCGGGCGGCTCGTGCAATCCGTGCCGCTCATGGCCCTCATGCAGTGCGTGGTCTCGGGCCAGGCGACCACCACGATCACACCGCTCGCCCCCGGCGCCATGCTCCGGTCGCTCGGGCCGCCGACTGCGTTTCTCCTGCGCGGGGCGGAATCTGAGACGCTCCGCAAGGCCGCCGCGCTCGTGCGCACCGTGCCGGCGTTCACACTCGCCCTCGGCACGAATCCAGCCGAGGCCATCGAGAGGCTCACGGTCTGGATCGAAGGGGGCGGCCGATGAGCGACCGCGTGTCGGTGATCATGCCGTGTCGCAATGCAGCGCCCTATCTCGACGCGGCGCTCAGGTCGGTGTGGCGACAGGAGCAGCCCGTGCACGAGGTCGTGGTCGTCGATTGCGCGTCGGGCGACGGCTCCGCCGATGTCGCGCTCTCGCACCGTGCAGCGGGGCAGCCGGTGCGGCTCGTGGCCGCAGGCCCGCTCACACCGGCGGCTGCCCGCAACGTGGCGCTCGCCGAGGCGTCTGGTGACGTGCTCGCGTTCCTTGATGCCGACGACCTGTGGCCGGCGGGCAAGCTCGTGCGCCAACTCGACCGTCTCCACCGCGCGCCGCAGATCGACATGGTGAGCGGGTATGTCCGCTACTTCGAGACTGCGGTTGACTCGGGCCTCGAGCCCGCGGCCGACAGCCGCACCGAGACGCTCTTCCACGTGCATCTCGGCGCATGCATCTACCGCCGTGCGGCCTTCGACCGGCTGGGCGGCCGATTCGACGAGGCGCTGCTCTACGGTGAAGATGTCGACCTCATGCTGCGGGTGCGGGAGGCCGCCGTGCCGTTCACGATCCTGCGGAGCGTCGAACTCTTCTATCGACGGCACGCGGCGTCGCTGATGGCGGCCGACAATCCCCGCCAGCAGGCCGACTTTCGCCTCGCCACCCACAAATCGATCCTGCGGCGGCGGGCGGCCGGCACGCTTGCGATGCCGCTGCGCGACTTCGCGAGCTTCGTGGAGCAAGCATGACGACAATCAGTGTGATCATCCCCGCGCACGACGCGGCCGAGACGCTCGGCGAGACGCTCGCGAGCGTCCGTGCGCAGTCGCGGAGCGCCGACGAAGTGATCGTCGTGGACGACGGCTCGAGTGACGACACGGTGGCGGTCGCGACCGCCGGCGGCGCCCGCGTCGTGCGACAGGCCCACCGCGGCGTGGCAGCCGCCCTCAACTCTGGATTGCAGGCCGCGCGGGGAGACCTTGTGGCGTTTCTCGACGCCGACGACCTCTGGACACCCGACTGCCTGGAGGCGCAGGAGCGGCACCTCGCCGCACGGGCTGACCTCGCCGGCAGCGTGGGGCGATTCAGCGAGTTTCCGTGTCCGACGCTCTCCGCCGACGTGGCCGCGCGGTTCGTGCCGCGGGTGAACGAGCCGGCCTGGCTCGCCGGCGGCATGCTCCTGCGGCGGTGGGCTTTCGACCGCGCAGGGTTTCTCGACGAGTCGATCCGCGTGGGCGCGTGGATCGAGTGGATCGACCGGGCCCGCCATGCCGGCTGCACGTTCCAGCCGGTCGACCAGGTCGTGCTCCGGCGGCGCCTGCGGCCCGGCACGCTCAGCCAAAGCGCCGCCCGCAACGCCAGCCTCCTCGCCGTGGCCCGCGCGGCCCTCGCCCGACGCCGGCCTCCGACCACATGAACACCTCGCCCGATCCAATCGCCGTGCCGCGCGGAGGACTCGATCTCCTTGTGCGAGCCGCGCTTGCTCCCGAGGCCGAGGCGCGCGCCGCGTGGCGCCGCTGGCGGGCCGAGCACGACCTTGACACCACGTCGTGGAGCGAGGTGCGGATGCTCGCGGCCGTCGCCAGCCGAATCGCCACGCTCGAGGAAGACGCCGATGTCAGGCCCCGCGTGGAGGGCATCCGCAAGTTTCTCTGGGTGCACACGCAGATGTGCCTCGAACCGGCCGGCCCGGCGCTCGCGGCGTTGTCAGAGGCCGGGATCCCGGTCTTGCTGACGAAGGGCGCCGCCCGGGTCGTGGCCCAGCCTGCGTCCGCACACGAGCGGCTGATCCGCGACGTCGATGTGCTCGTGCCGCTGGCGTCCGCGGAGCGGGCACTCGCGCTGCTCTGCAGCGCCGGCTGGACGCTCCGCGAGCCGCCATGGGCCGTGCAGGCACGGGCGGCGAGCGCGGTGGCGGGCCATCATGCCTGGACCGTCATCAAGGGCCGGGGCGAGATCGACCTGCACCACTTCTCGAACCACCTCAATCGGCTCACGGGCGACGACGACGGACTCTGGAGGAGGGCGACGACGCGCCAGTGGCGCGGTGCCACCGTGCACCTGCCGGCGCCGGCCGACGCTCTCGTGCTCGCCGTCACGCACGGCGTGCGCTGGTCGCGGGACGGTGCCGCCGACTGGACGGTCGACGCGGCGAGCCTCATCGATGCCGGCACGGTCGACTGGGACGTGGTGCTCGCGGAGGCCAACTCGCGCGTGCTGCACGCCGCGCTCCACGCGGGGCTCGGCTACCTGCGCGACGCCCTCGGCCGCGCGGTGCCTGCCGACGTGCTGCGCCACCTCGCCTCACGCTCGAACGATGTCCAGCGCGCGGAACTGTCGTGCTATGCCGCGCAACCTGATCCGGAAACTCCCGCTGAAAAACAGGCGGCACTTGCCATGGCCGCCAGCCGGGCGCACGAACGTGCCGGGATCAGCGCCGGCGTGTCGAGCGCCGGAGTCACCGCGCTGCCGCTGGCGACAGTTCACGGCGCCCTGGCACCGGGCGATGGCATGATCACCTGCCCGATACCCCAGGCCAGGTTGCACGACTGGCTGCTTGTGCGCTGGGAGCTCGATGCGGCCGGCTTGTCCGCCGCCACGATGCCTGCGGCTGAGATCTGCGCCCCGGGGCTCGTGGTGGGTGGCGGCGCGGGTGTGCTGTGCCGCTCGGCAGCCGGCCGACCTGTCGTTCGCTACGAGTGCCAGCTGCCAGCCGCACTCACCACCCTGCGGCACCTCGAGCGGCTCTCGTTGCGGTTGTGGTCCGGCACCGTCGCGTTCACCGCCCCATCGATCGTGCCTGTGACCGTGACGTGGCACCGCCTAGTCAGGACGTAGCGACGAGCGCGGCGTGGAGGATCTCGACGGGGTGGCCGGCCTCGCGCCCCGTTCCGTCTTTGATCTGGTGCCGGCAGCTCGTGCCGGGGGCGGCGAGGAGCACTTCCGGCCCGGCCGCTCGCACCGCGGGAAAAAGCACAAGCTCGCCGATCTGCATCGACAGGTCGAAATGCTCACGCTCGTAGCCGAACGACCCGGCCATCCCGCAGCAGCCCGATGGAATCACCTCGACCGAGTAGTTCCGCGGCAGCGAGAGCGCCGCGACCGTGGGGGCGAGCGACGAGAGCGCCTTCTGATGGCAGTGGCCGTGGAGCTTGATGTCGCGCCGCTCGGCAGTGAATGCGTCGGCCGAGATCCGGCCGCGGTCGGCCTCGCGGGCGAGGAACTCGTCGATCAGGAGCGCGTGGCCGGCGAGGTTGCGAGCCGCTGCAGCGAGCCGCTCGGGCACGAGATCGGGATACTCGTCGCGAAACGACAGGATCGCCGACGGCTCGATGCCGACGAGCGGCGCGTCGGCGGTGACCACACGCGAGAGCAGCTCGACGTTGCGGCTCGCGAGATCGCGGGCAGTGCGCACGAGCCCCTTGGAGAGATGCGCCCGGCCGCTGTCGACGTGCTCGGGCACGACGACCTCCCAGCCGAGGGCCTCGAGCAGTTCGACCGCCTGGATGCCGATCGGGGCGTCGAGCGTGTCGGTGAACTCGTCGCAGAAGAGATGCACGCGGCCATGCGGCGCGGGCGATCGCCGCGGCGGCCGGCGGGCGAGCCAGCCGCGGAGCGTGGTCGCGGGCAGCGGTGGGAGCGACCTGCGCGGATGAAAGCCGAGCACTTGCTTCACGAGCGTCGAGATGCCCGGCGCCGTGACGGCGAGGTTGTAGAGCCAGGGGACGACGGACGCGCGGCGGAGCGAGGCCGCGCTCTCGGCCACGAGCCGCGTGCGCAGCGGCACGCCCTTCGCGTCGTGCACGTGCTGCTGCCACTCCGCCTTGAGCCGGGCCATGTCGACGTTCGAAGGGCACTCAGATTTGCAGGCCTTGCACGAGAGGCACAGCTCCATCACCTCGGCGACTTCAGGCCGCGACCAAGGGTCGGCCGTGGCCGGATCGGCGAGCGCCTGCCGCAGGACGTTGGCCCGAGCCCGGGTCGTATCGCGCTCGTTGCGCGTGGCCATGTAGCTCGGGCACATCGTGCCGCCGATCAGGTGTGTCTTGCGGCACTGACCGACGCCCGTGCATTTTTCGGCAGCCCGGAGCACGCCGCCGGTGTCGGCGAAGCGGAACACCGTGTCGCGGGTCGGCTCGGGTTCACCGGGCACGATCCGCAGCGACGTATCCATCGGCGGCGTGTCGATGATTTTTCCCGGATTCAAAATCCCCTGCGGGTCGAACGCCCGCTTCACCCGCTCGAGCAACGCATAGCACTCGTCGCCCACCATCGTACGGATGAACTCTCCGCGGAGCCGGCCGTCTCCGTGCTCGCCGGAGAGGCTGCCGCGGTATTTTTTCACGAGGGCCGCGACGTCGGTGGCGACGGCGCGAAACATCTTCAACCCCGCTGGCGTGCGGAGGTCGAAGAGTGGCCGCAGGTGCAGTTCACCCGCTCCGGCGTGGGCATAGTGGACGCAATCGATCGAGTACTTCTCGGCGAGGAGGCGGTCGAACTCGGCGATGTAGGCGGGCAAATCCTCGACTGCCACCGCCGTGTCTTCGACGATCTCGCGGGGCTTGGCGTCACCCGGCACGTTGTTGACGAGGCCCTGACCGGCGCGCCGGAGTTCCCACACCTTGTCGCCGTCGGTGCCGTGGAGCACGGGATAGGCATAGCCGAGGCCGGCGGCCCGGAGATCCGCCTCGAGGCTCGCGACCGCCTGTTCCACCCGGCGGCGGTCGACATGCTTGAACTCGACCACGAGCACGGCACCCGGGTCTCCGACCACGAACGCCCGATTTCGGGTCTGCTCGGCATTGTCCTTCGTGCAGGCGAGGATCTTGTCGTCGATCAGTTCGCAGGCCGTGAGCACGACCTCGCCGCCGCGGCGCTGCATGGCGACGAGCGTGGCCCGCAGCGCCTCGTCGACCGAACGACAATGGACGCAGACGAGCGCACCGGGCGGCGGCAGCGGGATCAGGTTGAGTTCGAACTCGACACCCACGAACAGCGTGCCCTCCGAACCGGCGAGTAGCCGGCACATGTCGAACTCGGCGGCGCTGCCAGGATCGAAGCAGGATGCGTCGAGGAGGGCGTCGAGTGCGTAGCCAGTGTTGCGACGCGTGACCTCGGGCCGGGGAAACGAGTCACGGATCAGCTGGCGGTTTGCCTCGTTGCCAAGGATGTCGCGGATTGAACGATATATCTGCGTCTCGAGCGTGGCAGGCCCGGCACACTTCGCCGCGAAGGCATCCGCGGAGAGTGGCCCGAACGTCGCCTCACTCCCGTCGGCGAGAAACCCGCGGACCGAAATGAGATGGTCGCGAGTGGAGCCGTAGGCGATCGAGTTCGAGCCACAGGAGTTGTTGCCCACCATGCCGCCGACCATGGCCCAGGAGGCGGTGGAGGTTTCGGGACCGAAGAAGAGGCCGTGCGGGGCGAGGAACGTGTTGAGCTCATTGCGCACGACACCCGGCTGCACCCGCACCCGCCGCCGTGCGACGTCGAGGGCCGCGATCCTGTGCATGTGCCGCCCGAGATCGACCACGATCCCGCCGCCGACCACCTGCCCGGCGAGCGACGTGCCGGCCCCTCGCGGGATCAGGCCGACGCGGTGCTCCGCCGCGAACTGCACGAGCCGGCGCACGTCGGCCTCCGACTTCGGGCAGGCGACGGCCAGCGGCCGCTCCTGGTATTCCGAGGCATCGGTCGAGTAGATCGTGCGGGCGAGGTCGTCCGCGTGGACGTCGCCCTCGAGGCTGGCGGCGAGTCGGTCGAGGGGAAGCGTCGCCATGGAGCGGGTGGACTCTGGAGGAACACGTCATCATGCTGCCGGCACCCTCGCCCGACAACGCTGATTCCGCGGTCTTTTTGTATGCGAAAAACCCCCTGCCCGGTCGGCCGTTGAATCTCCTGGCCCCGCCGACGCGTGTCCCGTCCGGACACGGTCCCCCCGGGGCCGTCACACCGAGCCCGCCTGCCGATGCTCGCCATCCACACCCCGCCAAGCCCGTCGCGGCTCGTGCTCGGCCTGATCGTGCTCTCCGCGATCTTCTTTGTGGTCGAACGGCTGCTCGGCAACGGTCGTGGCCGGCCGGTGGTGCGGCAGGGATTTTTCACCGACGCCACGTACTGGATCCTCACGCCGCTCGTCGCGAAGCCGCTCATTCGCATGCTCGTCGTGCTGCCGATCGGCCTGCTCGTGGCCAGTGGCGTCGCCTCGGTGGAGGAGTTTCGCACGCGAGCCTATGCGGGCTTCGGGCCCCTCTCGCGGCAGCCCCTTTGGCTGCAGACCGTCGAGATCTATCTGCTCGTTGACTTCCTCGCCTACTGGAACCACCGCATGTTTCACGGCGGACGATGGTGGCCGTTTCACGCGGTGCATCACAGCTCGGAGCATCTCGACTGGATGTCGAGCATCCGTGTGCATCCGGTGAACGAACTCGTGGGCAATCTCTGCCGGGCGGTGCCGGTGCTGCTGCTCGGGCTCAATCCGGTGGTCACGGCGACCACGGCACCGGTGCTGACGCTCTACGCCGTCCTCCTCCATGCCAACGTGAACTGGGACTTTGGACCGCTGCGGTGCGTGATCGCCTCGCCGGTGTTCCACCGCTGGCATCATTCGCGCGATCCGGCCGCGATCGACAAGAACTTCGCCGGCCTGTTTCCCGTCTGGGATATCCTCTTTGGCACGTACTACGTGCCGCGCGACCGGGTGCCGGAAGACTTCGGGGTCCACGAACCGATGCCGGCAGGCTACGTTCGGCAACTGCTCCATCCATTCAAGGCAGCCCTCGGCGGGCGGCGCGAGCGGGAGATTCAGGAGGCGATCGCGCCATGAATTGCGTGAATCCCATGAATGGGTGGCTCGGCTGGATGCGCTGGTACACGCTCCGCTCCATCACGCTGCTCGTCGCCTGCAGCTGGGCCGCGCACGGCCGAGCGCAGCCGCCGGTCCGCGAGGGGCCGCAGCCCGTGCGGCCGGGCGATCACGGGATCGGCCGTCGTGTCGGCGACCTCGCGTTCACCGATCTGGAAGGGGCGGCGCGGTCGCTCGGGAAGCTCGCCGACGGCCGGATCGTGGTGTTCGCATGCACGAGCACAAGCTGCCCGATCAGCCGCAAGTATCTGCCGCGGCTCGTGGACCTGGTGGAGACTTCCGGTGACGGGATCGCGTGGGTGCTCGTGAACCCACTGGCAACCGACAAGCCTGCCGACATGCAGGCTGCGGCGGCGCAGCTGGGGAACCGGGCGATCTACGTGCACGACCCGGAAGGCCGACTCGCGGCCGCGATCGGTGCGGGCACCACAACCGACGTCGTCGTACTCGGCCGCGAACGCACGATCGCCTACCACGGCGCGATCGACGATCAATATGGCTTCGGCTATTCACTCGACGCGCCGCGGCGGCGCTTTCTCTCCGACGCGCTCGCCGCGATCCGCGCCGGCGAGGAACCGCCCGTGTCGGCAACCGAAGCGCCCGGCTGCATCCTCGACACACCGCAAGCCGTCACGGCCCCCGGCGACGTCACCTACCACGGCCGAATCTCGCGGATCGTCGAGCGGCACTGCGCGGCATGCCACCGCGAGGGTGGCGTCGGCCCCTTCCCGCTCGACTCCTACGACGACCTCGTCGCCCACGCGGCGATGGTGCGAGAGGTGATCGACCGTGGCACGATGCCCCCGTGGTTCGCCGCGCCGACGCCGGCCGACCGCGAGACAGGCCGGGTTCACACGCCGTGGGCCAACGACCGCTCGCTGGCCGAATCCGAGAAGCGAGACCTTGTGGCGTGGCTTGCGAGCGGTCGGCCGGCGGGCGAACCCGGCGACGGCCCGGCGGCCCGCACCTATCCCGAAGGCTGGCAGATCGGCACGCCCGACACCGTGTTCGAGTTTGCCGCGCCGGTGGCGGTGAAGGCGACGGGGGTGATGCCCTACCAGACCGTGATCGTGGAGACGCACCTGCCCGAGGATCGCTGGGTGCAGGCGATCGAGGTGCAGCCGGGCGACCGGAACGTGGTGCACCACGCGCTCATCCACCTGGCCGGCGCCGAGGAGCAGGCCGGCGACCCGCGGGATGCGGCCGCCGAGGAGCGGGGCGGCTTCTGGGGCGAGTACGTGCCTGGCCAGAACACGCTCGAGTATCCCGCCGGCTTCGCCAAGAAGCTGCCCAAGGGGGCACGACTCAAGTTTCAGATGCACTACACGCCGAACGGCACCGCGACGACCGACCGCACCCGCGTGGGCGTGATCTACGCCAAGGAACCTCCCCGGCACGAGGTCCGGGTGGCGGGAATCGTGAACCCGCGCATCTCGATCCCGCCGGGTGCCGCCGACCATCGCGAGGAGGCCTCGCTCCGGCTCCCGTTCGACGCCACGATCATGGGGTTCCTGCCGCACCTGCACGTGCGTGGGAAGGCCTGCCGCTACGACGTCGTCCGCAGTGGCGGCGGCCGCACCACGCTTCTCGACATTCCGCGGTATGACTTCAACTGGCAACTGCTCTACCGGCTCCACGAACCACTGCCGCTTCGCGCGGGCGACACACTCGTGTTCACGGCCTGGTACGACAACAGCGCGGGCAACCCGGCGAACCCCGATCCCGCCAAGACCGTCCGCTGGGGGCCCCAGACCTTCGACGAGATGCACCTGGGCTACGTCGAGTATTACGTGCCGGGAGTTGCGGCCGGCGAGCCCCTGCCCGGGCTGCGTCGCGGTCGCGGCTTCCGTCGGCTGCAGTGACTGTCCGCTCGCCGTCTGACAGCGTGAGAGACGCCCCGCCCACGGAGTTGCCCGGTAAGGCAGGGGGTGCGACGATGCTTCTACGGGTTCGGGCTGCCGTTGCAGCCGCGGACGAGCCGACTTCGACGAGGAGACCACCGATGAGTCTGCGATCGACCGCCTGCACATTGATCATGCTCGGCGTGGCCGGGCTCGCCCTGCCCTGTCCGGCCGCAGATCCCGCCGCGACGTGCCCCGTGATCGGTCATGCCGCTCCCGCAACGCGGACCACGGCAGCCGGTGGGATGACCAACGGCGACTGGTGGCCCGACCAGCTCAATCTCACCATCCTGCACCAGAACCCGCCTGCCGGAAATCCTCTCGGCGCGGGCTTCGACTACGCCGCGGAGTTCAAGCAACTCGATCTCGCGGCCGTGAAGGAGGACCTCCGCACCCTGATGACAACCTCGCAGGACTGGTGGCCGGCCGACTATGGCCACTACGGCCCGTTCTTCATCCGCATGGCCTGGCACTCGGCCGGCACCTACCGCGTGGCCGACGGCCGCGGCGGCGCCGGCTACGGCACGCAGCGATTCGCGCCGCTCAACAGCTGGCCCGACAATGCGAACCTCGACAAGGCCCGCCGGCTGCTCTGGCCGATCAAGCAGAAGTATGGCCGACGGATCTCGTGGGCCGACCTGATGATCCTGGCCGGCAACGTGGCCCTCGAGTCGATGGGCTTCGACACGTTTGGCTTCGGTGGCGGGCGGGCTGACGTCTGGGAGCCGCAGAACGACGTCGACTGGGGGCCGGAGACGGAGTGGCTCGGTGACAAGCGGTATACGGGCGACCGCCGGCTCGACAATCCGCTGGCCGCCGTGCAGATGGGGCTGATTTATGTGAATCCCGAAGGGCCCAACGGCAAGCCCGACCCGCTCGCCGCGGCCCGCGACATCCGCGAGACCTTCGCGCGGATGGCGATGAACGACGAGGAGACCGTGGCCCTGATCGCCGGCGGACACACGTTCGGCAAGTCGCACGGGGCGGGCCCGGCCGACAACGTCGGCCCGGCGCCGGAGGCGGCGCCGATCGAGGAGCAGGGCCTGGGCTGGAAGAACCGCTTCGGCACGGGCAAGGGCGTTGACACGATCACCAGCGGCCTGGAGGGCGCCTGGAGCTCCACGCCCACGACCTGGTCAAACGAGTACTTCGACAACCTGCTCGGCTACGAGTGGGAGCTGACGAAGAGCCCCGCAGGCGCCTGGCAGTGGACGCCCAAGGATGCCTCGGCCAAGGGCACCGTGCCCGATGCCCACGACGATTCGAAGTCGCATGCGCCGATGATGTTTACCACCGATCTCGCGCTGCGCATGGATCCGGCCTACGCGCCCATCGCCAAGCGGTTTCACGAGCACCCCGAGCAGTTCCAGCAGGCGTTCGCCAAGGCGTGGTACAAGCTCACGCACCGCGACATGGGGCCGGTGACGCGGCTGCTGGGTCCCGAGGTGCCGCCGGCCCAGCTCTGGCAGGATCCTGTGCCAGCGGTCGACCACCGAATCGTCGGCGCAGCCGACATCGTGGCCTTGAAATCCAAAATCCTCGCCTCGGACTTGTCTGTCTCCGACCTCGTGAAGACGGCCTGGGCCTCGGCCTCGACGTTTCGCGGCAGCGACAAGCGGGGCGGTGCCAACGGGGCGCGGATCCGCCTCGCGCCCCAGAAAGACTGGCCGGTCAACGAGCCGGCGAAGCTGGCCCGCGTGCTCGACGTGCTCGCCGGCGTGCAGCGCGACTTCAACGCCGCCCAGACCGACGGCACCCGCGTGTCGCTCGCCGATCTGATCGTGCTCGGCGGCTCGGCGGCCGTCGAGAAGGCGGCCCGGGACGCCGGCCACGCAATCACGGTGCCCTTCACGCCGGGCCGGACCGACGCCACGGCGGAGATGACCGATGCCGAGTCGTTCGCCGCGCTCGAGCCACGGGCGGACGGCTTCCGCAATCATCTGCCGCGGGAGATCGACCGGCCGGCCGAAGAGTTGCTCATCGATCGGGCGCAGTTGCTCACGCTCTCAGCGCCCGAGATGACCGTGCTCGTCGGCGGCCTGCGGGTGCTCGGGGCCACCACCGGCTCGGGACCGATGGCCTCGCTCGGCGTGCTCACCGCCAAGCCCGGCACGCTCACCAACGACTTCTTCGTGAACCTCCTCGACATGGGCACCGAGTGGCGGCCAGCGCCCGTGTGCGATCAGTTCTTCGAGGGCCGCGACACGAAGAGCGACGCCGTCAAGTGGACGGCCAGCAGGGCCGATCTCGTCTTCGGGTCGAACTCGCAGCTCCGGGCGATCGCCGAGGTGTACGCGAGCGCCGACGCACAGGCGATGTTCGTGGCCGACTTCATCGCCGCCTGGACCAAGGTGATGAACCTCGACCGGTTCGAGCAGCCCGCGGTGGCGCGCCTCCGCTGATTCGGTAGGTGGCCGACCGTATCCCGGATGGTGTCGCGATGATTGATCATGCAGTGCCGGTCTGTGTGTGGCTGAAGCGTGACCTGCGGGCAAGCGATCATCCGGCGCTCGCCGAGGCCGTGGCCCGCTCGCGCGGCGGCGCTGTGTTCGCTGCATTTCTCTACGAGCCCGAGGTGCTCGCGCAGCCGGAGCGGGATATGAGCCACGCGGCCTTCGAGCACGAGTGCCTCGCGGATCTCGAGACCGCCCTCGGCCGGCTCGGCATTCGGCTCATCACCCGGCGAGGCGAGGCGGTGGCGATGCTCGAAGAGCTGCGCCGCGAGACGGGCTTCCGGCTGCTCGTGGCCCACGAGGAGACCGGCACGGGCGTGACGTATGCCCGCGATCGACGGGTGCGCTGCTGGGCCCGCGAGGCGGGCGTCGAGTTTCTCGAACTGCCCCAGACCGGCGTCGTGCGGCGGCTCGGCTCACGGAACGGGTGGAATCGGCTGTGGGAAGCCCGCATGACGGCGGTGCAGGCCGACGTGCCGCGGAGCACTGGCCGCGGTGGCCACGCGACCGTCGCGGGGCTGGCCACGGCCGGCCTCCTCGGCTGCCGCGATCTGGGGCTCCCCACCGACACGAAGGACCGCCAGCAGGGCGGCGTACGGGCGGCAGCGGACGTGCTCGACGACTTTCTTTCGCGCCGCGGGCGGCACTATTCCGGGGGCATCTCGAGCCCGCTTACGGCGCCGACGAGCTGCTCACGCTTGAGCCCGTATCTGGCATTCGGCGCAATCTCGATGCGGACGGTCTGGCAGGCAAGCGAGGCCCGCCGGCAGGAGGTGCAGGCGAGCCTTCTCGCCGCCCCGAACCCGCGCGACCGCGCCGACCTCAAGGCCTGGCAGCGGAGCTTGAAGGCCGTTCAGTCGCGGCTTCACTGGCACTGCCACTTCATGCAGAAGCTCGAGGATGAACCGGCGATCGAGTTTCACAACATGCTGCGGGCGGCCGATGGTCTGCGCGAAACCGATGTGTCGCCCGAACGGCTCGCCGCCTGGCAGGCAGGCAAGACGGGCTATCCGCTCGTGGACGCCTGCCTGCGGAGCCTCGTCGCCACTGGCTGGCTCACGTTTCGGATGCGGGCCCTCGTCGTGTCGTTTGCCAGCTATTCCCTCTGGCTCCACTGGCGGCCCACCGGCCTCTTTCTCGCCCGGCACTTCCTCGACTTCGAGCCGGGGATCCACTGGTCGCAGCTGCAGATGCAAAGCGGCACGACCGGCATCAACACGCTGCGGATCTATAACCCAACGAAGCAGGCGCTCGAACAGGATCCACGCGGCGTGTTCATCCGCCGCTGGGTGCCCGAGCTCGCCGGCGTGCCACCGGCGTATGTCCATATGCCATGGACGATGCCGGCGGACGTGCAACACGCGGCCGGATGCGTGATCGGCCACGACTATCCCGCGCCGCTCGTCGATCACGCTGCTGCGGTTCGCGAGGCGAAGCGCCGGCTGGCGATCGTGCGCAACGCGCCCGCATCACGCAACGAGGCCCGTGGCGTGGCCGAGCGGCACGGCAGCCGCCGCGACCGCCGCGGGGCGATGCAGCAGGATCCGGTGCGGCGTTCGCTCGGCCGGAGTGGCCTGCAGCGGAGCCGGAAGGCCGCCACCCGCGACGACCCGCAGCAGTGGCTGCCCTTCGCCTCGCCTGAAGCTGTCGGCGATCCGTCACCCCTGGACGACGACGGCTCATCGTGACCGGCTTGGAGCCCGCAGCTGCATCAGTCCTGCTGCTATGGCTTTGCGAAGGGCCGCCTCAAAACGGCACGTCATCAAAGCCGGACTCGGCAAGCGCGTCGTTGGGGTCGATGGCGTCGTCCGCTCGATCATTTCCCCGCCCGCTTCCGGACAGCTGCTTGAACGAGAGCCCCTCGGCACTCAAAAAATACTTGGCCTCGCTCGCCTCGTCCCGCTGCCAGCGGCGGCCGCTCAGACGGTAGGTCACCTCGATCTCGGTTCCCACGACCAGATCGTCCACCGCGTCGCAGCCCTCCTTGACGAACTCGACGGGAATGAAGTTGGTGAACGTGCCCTTGGACTGCTCGAGCACCACCAGACGCTTGCGAAACCCCTTCTGACCGAAGGTCTTGGTTTCCTCGATCAGGTGGACAACGCCGCGGACGGTTGGGTCTTTCATGGGTTTGTCGGCCGTTGGCTCTCTTTGGTCGGGCACCGGCACCACTGCCGGGCGGGCTGGTCATCCGAAAGAGTACCACGCTCAGCCAACCGTGCGTACCATGTGACTCCCTCTCCTCTATTCTCAGTTGATGTCGCAACTGTCTCTCTTCGCCGATGCCGATGGCGTCGATCCGGCGCCAGTCGGTGCTGATATGTGCGGACTCGCCGCGGCGTTGCCCGCCCGCATCCGCCTGGGCACGTCGAGCTGGTCGTTTCCGGGCTGGACGGGGCTCGTCTACGCAGCCGGCAACGGCAAGCCGGCGACCGAGCAGATGCTCGCCCGGCGTGGGCTCTCCGCGTATGCCCGCCATCCGTTGTTCCACACCGTGAGCCTCGACCGCACATTTTATGCGCCCCTGACGACCGCAGAGTTCGCGCACTACGCCGCGCAGGTGCCCGATGACTTTCGGTTCGTCGTGAAGGCGCCGGCTGCGATCACCGATCCTGTCGTCCGCAAGGCTGGATCGGGAGAGGCGGCACGCGACAACCCTACGTTCCTCGACGCGGCTGCCGCTGCATCGGCGTTCGTCAGGCCGGCGGTCGCGGGCGTCGGACCGAAGGCCGGGCCGCTCGTGTTCCAGTTTCCACCACTCGGTCGCCGGATGCTCGCCGACGTTCCCCGGCTCAGCGCCCGGATCGCGGCCTTCATGACGATGCTGCCACGCGGACCCCTCTACGCCGTGGAGGTGCGCGATCCCGATCTCGTCACGAGTGCCTTCGCCGCCGCGCTCGCCGACTCTGGCGCCGTGCCCTGTCTGGCGGTGCATGCCCGAATGCCGTCTGTCGATCTGCAGGCCCGGGCGTTTGACGCGGATACGTCAGCGGCCGGGCCGCTCGTCGTGCGGTGGAACCTCCACGCCGGCAGATCCTACGACGATGCGAAAGCAGACTATTCCCCATTCAACAGGATCGTCGAGGAGGATCTGCCGAGCCGAACTGCGCTTGCACGGCTGGCCCGCACGGCGGCAGCGGCGGGCCGCGATGTGTATGTCACGATCAACAACAAGGCCGAGGGCTCGGCACCGCTGTCGGTGGAGCACCTGGCGGCAGCGATCACCGCGGGCGAATGAATTCGATCAGCGGCCGGGCTGGAATCCGCCGGGCGTGATTCACGTTTGCCCTACGCCGCTGCTTGCGGGTCTTTTCGAGGGTCCTTACAACACGGTTCTCAAGGACGCATCACCACGAGGGGTTTCCACCATGGCCACGGCCACCGCTGCAAAGAAATCTGCCAAGCTGCCCGAGGCGAAGAATGTCTCGACCGCGCTCGACAAGGCGATGAACGCCGGCAAGGGCATGCTCCGGCTCTCGCCCACATGGGTGCCGCGGAGCTTCCTCCATCCCGGCAAGCGCGTCCGCCTCCATCCCGATGACTACTACGCCTACGGCCTCGACCGGGGCGGCATCGATGAGCGCTGGTTCGCCAGCACGACGGAAGCCGCGAACGAAGGCCGCGTGCCCGACGAGGGGCTTTCGTGGTGCGTGTTCGACGGCGAGCGGTTCCTGCTCAAAGATGCGGTGGCGGAGGGGGCTGCGAAACTCGTCGGCTCTCGCATCTGGGATCGCTACAAGAAGTGGCCGGTGTACTCGAAGTTCTTCGACAACATGGGGCCGATCCCGCACCACATGCACCAGTCGTTCGCCGACGCGAAGCTCGTCGGCCAGGAAGGCAAGCCCGAGAGCTACTACTTCCCGCCGCAGTACAACAACTGCGACAACAACTTTCCCTACACCTTCATGGGCCTCGAGCCCGGCACGACGAAGGCCGACCTGCGGCGCTGCCTGGAAAACTGGAACAGGGGCGACAACGGCATTCTCGGCCTCTCGAAGGCCTATCGCCTCGAGCGCGGCACCGGCTGGCTGATTCCGCCGGGCGTGTTGCATGCCCCGGGCTCGCTCCTCACCTACGAGCCGCAGTGGGGCAGCGACGTGTTTGCGATGTTCCAGTCGCTCGTAGAGGGCCGGGCGGTGCCGTGGAGCCTGCTCGTCAAGGACATGCCCAAGGAGAAGCACCACGATCTCGACTTCATCATCGGCCAGCTCGACTGGGAGAAGAACGTCGACACCCACTACAAGGAGAGCAACTTTCTCTCACCGATCGTGGACGAAAAACGGAGCGTGCCCGGGGCGACCGACCGCTGGATCGTCTACGGCCACGTCGACGGCCAGCAGCTCTTCAGCGCCAAGGAGCTCACGCTCGAGCCGGGCGCGAAGGTCACGATTCACGACGCCGGTGCCAGCGGCTGGATCACGGTGCAGGGCGAGGGCAGGGTGGGCGTGCACGACGTGGCCACTCCCACGCTCATCCGTTTCGGCGAGATGACGGCCGACGAGCTCTTCATCTCGGCCGACGCCGCAGCCGCGGGCTACACGGTGGAAAACACCGGCCCCGGCCCGCTCGTCTCGCTCCGCTACTTCGGCCCCGACGTCCATCCCGATCTCCCCAAGCACGGAAAGGCGCTCTGATGCCGCATACCGCCCCCAAGCTTCACAACGCCATGTGGCCCGGCCTCGTCGGCAAGGGCACCGATCCCGGCCAGGAGCCGCCGATCTCGCTCGAGCGGATGCTCGAGCTGACCGCTGCTGCGAACGTCAACGGGCAGAAGTTCGACGGCATCGACTACTTCTTGTTTCTGCCGCACACGAACCCCGAGGCGAGCGATGCCGAGCTCGGGAAGATCGCCGACCTGATCGCGAAGCACGGCTTCTCGGTCGGTTCGCTCGTGGCCCCGGTGTGGCCGGGCACGGTGGGCGATTCGGCGATGGGCGATGCGGCCGCGAAGGAAAAATTTCTTTCGGCCGTAAAGATGGCCTGCCGGATCGCGAAGGTGTTCGAGAAGCACGGCGTGCGGAAGTATGGCGTGATCCGCATCGACTCTGCCGAGTTCGGCGTGGCCAAGTGGCGGGAGCATGCCAAGGCCAACACGGCCAAAATCGCGGAGACGTTCCGCGAGGCGGCCACGATCGCCCGTGACAACGGCCAGCGACTGGCGGCCGAAGGGGAGATCTGCTGGGCGGGCATGCACTCGTGGAAGGACATGCTCGACCTACTCGAAGAGGTCGGCATGCCCGAGACGCTCGGCTTCCAGGCCGATCTCGCCCACACGTATCTCTATCTGCTCGGCTACAACGCCCCGGAGCACGCCCTCGTGCAGCCGGGCTACACGGAGGCCGAGTTCTGGCCCGCCTACGAGAAGATGGTGGACAAGCTCAGGCCCTGGACGATCGACTTCCACGTGGCCCAGAACGACGGCGAAGTGCACGGCGCGGGCTCGCACGACAAGACGGGCAAGCACTGTCCGGCAGACGACCCCAAGGGCAAGCTCGACATCGTGAAGTGCTCGGGGCTCTGGCTCAAAGACGCCGACAAACGGGGCATCAAGCACATCTGCTGGGACGGCTGCATGTTTCCGAACAAGACGCTCGAAGACCCGAAGACCTGGAACACCATCCTCAAGACCATGCTCGCCGTCCGCGACGCGCACGGCTGGGCATAGGAACATCACATACGCGAGGCGAGGGGGTCGGCGAACGCTCGACGAGCCTTGGGCCGCCGCGGCCCACGCGAGGAGACTTTTGCCGCCCCCGAGCCGGGACCAAATTGAACGATTCGTAACTCACGAAGGATGCTCACATGGCAAAACCCCTCCGCATCGGCATGATCGGCTACGGCTTCATGGGCCGCGCCCACTCCAATGGCTACAACCGCGTCAAGGACTTCTTCGACCTCGAATACCTCCCCGTCCTGCAAGCCGTGGCTGCCCGCGACGCCGAGAAAGCCAAAGCCTTCGCCGACCGCTGGGGCTACAAGCGGGTCGAGACCGACTGGCGGAAGCTCGTGGCCGCCGACGACATCGACGCGATCGACATCTGCACACCGAACAACCTCCATGCCGAGATTGCGATCGAGGCGGCGAAGCACGGCAAAGCGATCCTCTGCGAGAAGCCGCTCTCCATGGACGCGGCCGAAGGCGAGACGATGTGCCAGGCCGTCGAGAAGGCCGGCGTGCCGAACATGGTCTGGTACAACTACCGCCGCATCCCGGCCGTCACGTTCGCCAAGCAGATCATCGACTCCGGCAAACTCGGGCGTATCTTCCATTACCGTGCCGAGTTCCTCCAGGACTGGACGATCAACGCCGACCTCCCGCAGGGCGGGGCGGCCCTCTGGCGGCTCGACTCGGCAGCCGCCGGCAGCGGCGTGACGGGCGACCTCCTCGCCCACTGCATCGACACGGCACTCTGGCTCAACGGCCTCGTCACCGACGTCACGGCGATGACCGAGACGTTCGTCAAGGAACGGAAGCACCAGCTCACCGGCAAGATGGAGAAAGTGACGATCGACGACGCCTGCTCGTTTCTCTGCCACTTCCAGAACGGCTCGCTCGGCCTCTTCGAGAGCACCCGCTACGCCCGCGGCCACAAGGCCCTCTACACGTTCGAGATCAATGGCGAAAACATGAGCCTCAAGTGGGATCTCCACGATCTCCACCGGCTGCAGGTGTTCGACTACCGAGACGAAGGCCCGATGCGGGGCTGGAAGAGCGTGCACGTGACCGACGGCGATCACCCCTACATGGACAAGTGGTGGGTGCCGGGCCTCGCGATCGGCTACGAGCACTCCTTCGTGCACCAGGTGGCCGACTTCCTCGACGCCTACGCCAAGAAGAAGCCCGCCCACCCCACGTTCCGCGACGCCCTCGAAACCCAGAAGGTCTGCGACGCGGTGCTCGCGAGCGCCAAGAGCCACCAGTGGGTCAAGGTGTGACGCCGCCGTAGGACAGGCTTGAGCCTGTCGTTGCTTACTCGCGCGAGGCATATGAGGCGCCGGTTTCAGGCTCCCCATATCCCATCGCCGGACGTTCTCTCCGGCCCTCCAGGCCTCCGCTCACTCGGATTTGCCTGCACTGCGCCATCCATGGCTGCGCTGGTCAAATACGCCGGCTCCCGGGACACGGGGAGCCCGAAACCTCCTCAACGGGAAAGGCGAGGCGGTGGAGACGGTCGGTGCGATGCGGAAGAGCCGACGGGCAGATACGCGGCTTACACCAAGCGCACCATCACAGTTGAGACTGGACTAGCGATCGCCCTCGGCGATGGAGCAGCGTACCGCCGGCTTCGACGCCGGGTTGGGCGAGTTGAGAATGAAGCCCGTCCTACGTGCAGTCGGGCTCGAGGGCTGTGATCTTGGCGACGCGGCGGGCGTGGCGGCCGCCCTCGAAGGGCGTGTCGAGCCAGGTGCGCAGCATCTTGTCCTGCAGCTCGGGCCCGAGGAGTTCGGCCGAGAGGCAGAGGACGTTGAGATCATTGTGGCGGCGGCTCATCTCGGCCGTCACCTCGTCGTGGCAGGTGGCGGCGCGGACACCGGGCAACTTGTTGGCGGCGATCGCCATGCCGACGCCGGTGCAGCACAGGAGGATACCCCTGTCGACCGTGCCGGCGCTCACACGGCCGGCGACGTCAGCCGCGATGTCCGGGTAATCGACCGCGTCGGTGCCGTGGCTGCCGCAGTCGAGCACCTCGTGCCCCATGTGCTCGAGCAGCCCGATGATCCGTTGGCGGGCGGCGACGCCCCTGTGGTCACTTCCGATGGCAATCCGCATCAATCGCTCCATGCATCACAGAAATCACACCGCCGGCTTCGAGGCCGGCGGTTGCCGAACAGGCAATTGAATTGTAGTGAGCCTGGCGATCAAGTGCTGCCGGATTTGCTCGGCGCACGTGCGGTAGGTCGCCACAGGACCGCCGATCGGGTCGATCACGTCGACCCGGTCGGGCGAGAGCACGGCGGTGCGGCCACCAGCTTCCGGGTATTGGGCGATGATCGCCGCCCGGTGCGATGCGGTCATCGTCCAGATGATGTCGGCCTGCCGCACGAGCGTGTCGGTGACCGGCTGGCTCTCGTGGCCCGAGAGATCAGCGCCGCAGTCGCGCATCGCCTCGACTGCTCCAACGCTGGCGGCACCGCCCCCCCAGGCGGCGATCCCGGCACTCGCGACCACGATGCCCGCGCGTTCGAGTTCATCCGGTCGACAGCCGAGCCGCTCGGCGGCGAGCTGCTTGAAGATCGTCTCTGCCATCGGGCTGCGGCAGGTGTTCCCCGTGCACACGAACAGCACCATCAGGCTCGAGAGCCGGCGCAACGTCTCCTGCGAGACGATCCCCGGGTGCACGATGCGGAAGTCGTGTTCGTCGACCTCGATCGTGGAGGCGGGCTGGGCGTACCGTGATCTTCCATCGTCGATGACGAGCGCCACCTGATCACCGCCTCTGGCGGCAATTTCCTCGGCGGTGACGGCGACGGATCCACCGTCACCGCCGGGTTCGGCGAGCACCACGGGCCCGGCCAGCATCCGCATGCAGTCGGCGAGCATGGGATGACCGGGCACACGGAGCCGGAGCCGTCCCGTGCCGACGATCGCCAGTCGGGCCGCGTCGGGCAGGCGGTGAACGAGACTGTCGGGATGGTCGTCGGCCACCAGGATGGCCACCGGCCCAGGCCAGCACCGGCGCGCGATGCGCTGGCCTATCGGGCTCAGCCTGGGCGCCCAGTCGAGTGCCTCGTCGGCGCTTTTGAGAGCCAGCGCGAGGCGTGGCTCGCCGGCACGCTCAGGCGCGAGCCCGACGAGCCGCTCGACCGCGGCAGCGTCGCGAATGCTCGCGGCGATCACGTAGTCGGTCTCGGTCGGAAAGGCGACGGCCCGCCCCTCGGCCAGCATTTGGACAGCCCGATGAACGACGTCACGCGGGTCGTCGGTCTTCCGCAGATCGATCACCATGGGCCGCATGGGCAAAGCCGGGTGCTTGGGGAACGCCGTGCGTGAACCACGCGGAAAACCGGGCAGAATAGAGAAAAGTATCGGGGTTTCACGGGGCCAGTCAAGCAGCGCCGCGCGCCACACAGCCGGTGGAAGGGGAGGGGCGTGGGTATTTCGAACGCGGACGGAGACGCGAAACCCGCTCGGAATCGAGGGCCAATCGAACTGCGTGTTTTCGCCTTGTGGCTGAATGCAGTCTGCCGGTATTCCTCCCCGCCCTTGTGCCCGCCCTTCCACGGGATCGTCGATGACATTTCGCGCGGTCACCTCCGCCCTTCGCACCCTGACCTGGCCGCAGTGCCTCGCGCTGGCCCTGGCCGCTGCGCCGACGTGGTCGCATGCGCAGGCACCGGGCCCGCTTCCCGGCGCGGGAATGACGCCCGTGGCTGGCCCTCCGACCCCCCAGCCGCTCCCCGCGGCAACACCACCCGTCGACGAGGCCAACCGCATCGTCGAGGTGCGAATCGAGGGGAATCACGCCACGGAGGTTTCGAAGCTGCCCAAGCTCGTGACCCGCGCCGGGCAGATCTTCGACGCCCAGGCGATCGAGGAGGACGTGCGCACCCTGCACCGCTCGCGGAAGTTCGTCGACGTGCACCCGAAGTACGTGCGGGTGAAAGAGGGCGTGGTCGTGATCTTTCAGGTGGTGGAGCGACCGATGCTCCGTTACGTGAAGTATGTCGGCAACGAGAAGGTCACCTCCCGCACGCTGCGAAAGAAGGCCGAGATCGATGTCGGGGACTCGATGGACCCGTATGTCGTCGAGGAGGCCCGCCGGCGGATCGAGGCGTTCTATCACGAGAAGGGCTACGACGCGGCCCGCGTCTCGACGGTCGAGGGCAGCAAGCCGGGCGACAAAGGCGCGGTGTTCCTGATCGACGAGGGCCGGAGCCGCAAGTCGCTGTGGACCGGATTTGTCGGCAACTCGATCGCCAGCGACGCCCGCCTGCTCACCCAGATCAAGTCGAAGCCGGGCGTCTTCTGGCTGCTCGGCGGTGACGTCGACCGGGAGAAGATCGATGCCGACGTCGACGCCCTCACGGCGTACTACCGCAGCCTCGGATTCTTCCAGGCGAAGGTGGGCCGTGAGCTCGAAGTGGTGCACGGGGCGGGCAAGGACTGGACGCTGCTCACGTTCGTGATCAACGAGGGCCCGCGGTACTCCGTGCGCAACATTTCGTTCATCGGCAACAGCAAGTTCAAGGGTGAGTTTCTCGCGCGCGAACTCAAGCTCAAGAGCGGAGAGCCGTTCAATCAGACGAAGATGGATCTCGATCTCGGTCTGATCCGCGACATCTACGGCGGCCGGGGCTTCGTGTTCGCAGACATTCGGGCCGATCCACGGTTTCTCGAGGAGCCCGGCCAGCTCGACCTCGTCTACAATGTCACCGAAGGGCAGCGGTATCGCGTCGGCAAGATCAACGTGCGCATCCGCGGCGACCACCCGCACACCAAGCACAGCACGGTGCTCAATCGCCTTTCGCTGCGGCCGGGTGACATCCTCGACATCCGCAAACTGCGCGACGACGAGCGCCGGCTGAAGTCGAGCAGCCTGTTCCTCGCCGATGCGGCCAAGGGAGAGGGCCCGCGGATCGTGTTCAGCAAGCCCGAGAACGCGGCAGACGCCAACGAACAGATCGCCCGCGATCCGAGCCAGCCGGGGTTCCGCGGCCAGAGCCCCGATCCCGCCTCGTCCGACGACGCCGTGATCGACCTGGTGCTCGAAGGCAAAATGCTTGAGGCCGGCACCGGCGTGCAGCCGGCACCCGCGCCGGCCGGCACCCCCGCGCCGCAGGCACAGCCGCCCCGCCAGACTGCTCCCGGCAGCGTCGCCGGCACCGTCTGGCGCGGCCAAAGCCCGCAGCCGTTCGTCCAGCAGCAGCCGGCCCCGGCGCAAGGCTGGGGCGGCGCTCCGCTCGCCCCGGCGGGTCCCGAGGCGCTCGACTACTCGCGCACCGTCGCACCCCCCCCGCCCGTGCAACCGCCGGTCTACGTGGCACAGCAGCCGATGGCGCCTCCGCCGGGGCTTCCGCAGGCCGTGCCTCCCGGCGGATTCCAGCCGGGGTTCGCACCCGGCGCCCAGCCCGGCATGGTCCAGCCCTTCCCCGGTCAGCCCTTCGGCCAACCGGGCATGGTGGCCCAGCCCGGCATGGTGCCGAACTTCGGCGGCGATCAGCCACTGCAGGTGTTTCCTGGCAGCGAGCCCTACGTGATCGTCGACGTCGACGCCGAAGAGACGCAGACCGGCCGCCTGATGATCGGTGCCGGCGTCAACTCCAACGCCGGCCTCGTCGGCAACATCGTGGTCGACGAGCAAAACTTCGACCTCTTCCGGCTCCCCCAGAGCTGGGACGATATCAAAAACGGTACGGCGTTCCGCGGGGCCGGGCAGCGGTTCCGCCTCGAGGCCGCACCGGGCACGCAGCTCCAACGCTACACCGCCACGTTCCAGGAGCCGTATCTCTTCGACACGCGGATCGGTCTGTCCACGAGTGCGTCCTACTACACTCGGTTCTTCTACGACTGGGCCGAGGCCCGCGTCGGCGGCCGCGTCGGCCTCGGCTACCAGTTTCAATTCGCTCCCGATCTGTCGATCAACGGTGGCTTCCGGGGCGAGAGCGTCGACGTGTTCAATCCGCGGCTGCTCACCCCGGCCGTCAACAACATGCTCGGCACGAACGCGGTGTATGGCTTCTCGGGCGGGCTCATTCACGACACCCGTGACAGCCCGTTCCTGCCCACGCAGGGCCATCTGGCGACATTCGAATTCGAGCAGGTGATCGGCACCTTCGTCTATCCGCGCGGCATCCTCGAGGGACGGCAATACTTTCTCCTGAGCGAGCGGGCCGACGGCTCGGGCCGCCACGTGCTCTCGATCGGCTCGGTGCTCGGCATGTCGGGCCCCGACACGCCCGCGTACGACAACTTCTACGCCGGTGGCTACAACACCCTCCGCGGCTTCGCGTTCCGTGGGGCGAGTCCCCGGCAGACCGTCGCCGGCACCTCGCCGCAGCCTGGGCAAGACGCCGCGATCATCGGCGGCCCGTTCCAGTGGCTCAATACGATCGAGTACCTGTTTCCGATCACGGCCGACGACACGCTCCGCGGAGTGGTGTTCACCGACTTCGGCACCGTCGAGTCGAACGTCGCGATCAATCAGATGCGGGTGGCGCCCGGTGTCGGCCTCCGCATCACGCTGCCGGCGATGGGTCCGGCCCCGATCGCGCTCGACTTCGCCGTCCCGATCGCCTACGCCCCGTACGACAGCCAGCAGCTGTTTAGCTTCTTCGTCGGCTTCGCCCGCTAAGTGCCAGTGCCCGTCATGCCTGCTTTCGTCCCAGCATCCTCCGAGCCGCGGCGCATTCTCGTGGTGCGCAATCGCTTCATCGGCGACACGATGCTCGCGGTGCCGTTTCTGCGGAATCTGAGGCGGAACTTTCCGCACGCCGTGATCGACGTGCTCAGCGAGTCGGGGTCGGACTCGCTCCTGGCCGACTGCCCGTATATCGATGAACGGCTCCCCTGGCGGAGGCCGCCCCGGAGGGGCCGTGTGGTGCGCGGGTCGCTCAGCAACGTCATGGAGAATGCCCGCTGGATTCGCTCGCGCCGCTATGACAGGGTCTACCTGCTCAAGCGATCGCTCTCGAGCTGCCTGCTCGCCTGGCTCGCAGGCATTCCGTGGCGGGTGGGCTTTCGCTCGATCGGATCGAGTCTGCTCTCGCGGCAGGTGCCCGTGGTACCCCATCGGCATCAGGCCGAGCTGTTCCTCGATCTCTTGCGGTGCGAGGGACTCGCCATCGATGACGGCCACAACGAAACCTGGAACACCGCCGACTCCATCGCCAAGGCCGACGCCCTGATGACCGGCGTCGCCGCCGAACGGCCGAAGGTGTTCGTCGCACCTCAGTCGACCGACGAACACAGACTGTGGCCCCTCGATCGGTTTGCCCGGATCATCGATTGGCTCGTGGCCGATCGGGGCTGCGAGGTGTTTCTCTGTGGCGGGCCTGCTGATCGGCTCGTCCACGACGCGCTCCAGCGGCTCATCGCCACACGTTCGGCTCCGCACGTGCACGACCATTCGGCGACGGTGTCGCTCTGCGATGTGGGCGGGCTGCTTTCCCGCATGGATCTGTGCCTGGGCGTCGACTCGGGGCTCAACCATATCGCGGCCGCGAACGGCGTGCCCGTGGTCGTGCTCGCCGGCCCGACCGACCCGAATCGCTGGCATCCCTGGAGGACCGCAAGCGAGGTCGTGAAGGCCGAGACAGCCCGCCGGGGCCGCGTTACCCGACAGCGCACCGGGCAGAGGCTGCCCTGGAATCCCGAAACTGCCTCCATGAAGGCCTTGTCGAGCGAACGCGTCATGGAGGCCGTGGATCGGCTCCTCACGCAACCGCGATGCGCGGGCTCGGCACCGGCGCCGCTTCGAGTGGTCGATCTGCGCCGCGGCGCGAGCCGCTACGAAGTCTGGGAATCGCCCCGCCCGGCAGCGGCGGCGGACCCGGCGACATACCCGCTCGCCCACGCCCACTGAAAGTTGAAGCCACCGATCCGGCCGTCGACGTCGAGCACCTCGCCGGCGAAGAACAACCCCGGGCAGACGCGGCTCTCCATCGTCTCGAGCCGCACTTCGGCGAGCGGCACACCGCCGGCAGTGGCCTCGGCGACGGTGAATCCTCGGTCGCCCACGATGTCGAGCTCGAGGCCGGTCACACACTGCACGAGCCTGCGCCGGACATCCCGCGGCACATCACCGGCAACCGCCGCGCCGGCGAGTTCACAGAGCTGACGCACCAGCCGCTCGGGCAGGTGCTCGCGAAGCACGGCGAGCGGCCCACGACCAGCCGCACCCTGCAGGAGCTTGTCGACGGCGTCGGCCGACATGTCCGGGAGCCAGTTGATCGCCAGCCGCACACCGCGCTCGCGCTCGCGCTCGACCAGCCAGTGGCGGCTGACATCGAGCACGGCCGGGCCCGAAAGCCCCGTGTGCGTGCAGAGCGTGCTCCCGGTGAACGACCGCAGCCGTTTGCCCGTCGGCGCGAGCAGCACCATCTCGGCACGGAGCGTGAGGCCGGACAACCCCCGGATCCAATGCTCACCCGGCACGACGAGCGGCACGAGCGCAGGCACGATCGGCGCGGTGAGCGAGTGGCCGAGCGACGTGGCGATCGCGAAGCCCGCGCCGTCGGAGCCCGATTTCGGCAACGATTTGCCGCCCGTGCAGAGG
Organism: Planctomicrobium piriforme; assembly: GCA_945861585.1. Classification (GTDB taxonomy): domain Bacteria; phylum Planctomycetota; class Planctomycetia; order Pirellulales; family UBA1268; genus RGVT01. The sequence continues at coordinate 141,987 of CAMAVC010000001.1, read as the reverse complement.
ATCACGCGGGCAGCTTCGATCGGACCCGCGGAGGTGGCGACGAGGAAGCCGTTGCCCGCGTGCTCGATCCCCTCGACGCGGGCCGGATGTTCGAGCGTGGCTCCCGCCCGCGTCGCCGCCGCAACGAGGGCATCCAGCACCGTGCGTGCCGAGTCGGTGGTGGGAAACAGTTTGCCGGTGTCCTCGCGCTTGAACTCGACACCGCACGCGCGGAAAAACTGCACCGTGTCATCGACGGTGAATCGGCCGAGCACCTTGCGGATCGCAGGTGGCGTGCTGCCGGCGTAGTCGGCCTCGGTCACACGCCAGTGCGTGACGTTGCAGCGGCCGCCGCCAGCCACGAGGATCTTGGCCCCGAGTTTCTTCGCGCCATCGACGGCGACGATCGAGGTTGGCCTACCGGCGTCACGGGCGGCCCGGCCCGCCCAGGTGGCCGCGAACAGCCCGGCCGCACCTGCTCCTACGACCAGGATATCGCACTGTTTCGGCAGCAGAACCCCGGCTGTCTGCAAAAAAATTGCCTGTCTTAGGAGGGTTGCGGGTGCTATTCTTTCAGGGAGTAGTGTAGTTGGTATTCCCGCCGACCGACCGAGAGGTCCGCGATCCCAGTCGGCCCGCATGTGGCCGCGGATCGGCGACGCGGGTGACCCCACAATGGAAACGTTCCATGGGTTGCTCGAGGGTGGCATCGATCCGTTTCGCGCTTGTGGCGACGGGCATCGTGATGCTCGTCGGCACCGGCCGCGCCGCAGATCCGCCAGCGCTGGATTTCAACCGCGACATCCGCCCGATCCTTTCCGAAAACTGCTTCTACTGCCACGGTCAGGACGGCAACAAGCGGGAGGCCGACCTCCGGCTCGACGACCGCACCGCAGCTGTTCGTGCGGGCGCGCTCGTGCCTCGCGACCCCGGCGCGAGCGTGATGCTCGAGCGGGTCCACTCGACCGACCCCGACGTGCTGATGCCGCCGCCGAATTCCAATCGGCGGCTCTCGGATGAACAGAAAAAACTCCTCGACCGCTGGATCAGGGAAGGGGCTGGCTACGAGCCGCACTGGGCCTTCACTGCGCCGGTGCGGCCCGCGCGGCCGGAGGTGAAGCAAGCCGACTGGGTGCGGAACGACGTCGATCGATATGTGCTCGCGAAGATCGAGGCGGCGGGGCTCGCGCCGGCGCCCGAGGCTGATCGGGCCACCCTCATCCGGCGGCTGCATGCCGATCTCGTGGGGCTTCCGCCGACGCCAGAAGAGGTCGATGCCTTCGTCGCCGACTCGCGGCCGGAGGCATACGAGTTGCTGGTGGATCGGCTGCTCGCCTCGCCGCACTATGGAGAGCGGATGGCGCTCCCGTGGCTCGATGCCGCCCGCTACTCCGACTCCAACGGCTTCCAGCAAGACGGCGACACCTGGCAATGGATCTGGCGTGACTGGGTGGTGAAGGCGCTGAATACCGACATGCCATTCGATCAGTTCTCGATCGAGCAGCTGGCGGGAGATCTTCTGCCCGGGCCCACGAACGAGCAAAAAATTGCGACCGGCTTCAACCGCAACCACCTCCTCAACGGTGAAGGCGGCGCGATCGCCGAAGAGCAGCGGTTCAACACCCTCTTCGATCGGGTCGACACGACGAGCACGACCTGGCTCGGCCTGACGATGGCCTGTGCCCAGTGCCACGACCACAAGTACGACCCGATGACGCGCACCGACTACTACGGCCTCCTCGACGCCTTCAATCGCGTGCCCGAGTCAGGCGCACCGTCGAGGTTCTCCGCACGGATCCGCGTGGCCCCGCCAATCGTCGAGTTGCCCACCGAGGAAAACTCGCGTCGGCTGGCGGAACTCGACGTGACTGTGAAGTCGCTGGAGACCGAGGCAAAGCCGGTACTCGAGTCGATGTTTGAGGCGTGGAAGATCGGTCTGTTCGCCGATGGAAGGCCGGCCGACGGCGAAGAACTCCCCAGAGCACTCCCCCCGCTATTGCTCAAGCCCGAGGCCGAGCGGACAGACGTCGAGAAAAAGGAGATCGAGCGGGAACTGCGCGGGTTTTTCGATGGCAAGGTGAAGCAGAAGCTGATTGCGAACCTGCCCATCGTGGCAAAGTACGACGCTGCCAAAAAGGCGTACGAGGACTACAAGGGCGACCAGGTCCCGCGGGTGATGGTGATGAGCGACGAGAAGCCCAGGGAGACGAAGATCCTCGACCGCGGCGACTATCTCTCGCCCATCGGGGAGAAGCTCACGTTCCTGCCGCCCGCCTTCCTGCCGCCGATGCCCGAGGGCTTTCCGCAAAACCGGCTCGGCCTGGCCAAGTGGCTCTTCCTCCCGGAGCATCCGCTCACGGCCCGGGTGCAGGTGAACCGGATGTGGCAGCAGTTCTTCGGCACTGGCATCGTGAAGACGACCGAAGACATGGGCGTGCAGAGCGAGTATCCGCGGCACATGGAACTTCTCGACTGGCTGGCCGTCGAGTTCCGCGAGCATGGCTGGAGCCAGAAAAAGATGCATCGGCTGCTCGTGACGAGCGCCACCTATCGGCAATCGAGCAAGGTGACGGCCGATCATCTCGCCAAGGATCCGGAGAACCGGCTCCACGCCCGCGCGGCCCGCTTCCGGATGCCGTCGATGGTGCTCCGCGACGTGGCCCTTTCGGCCAGTGGCCTGATCGATCTCCGGCTCGGTGGCCAGCCGGTCTATCCGTATCAGCCTGATGAGATCTGGGAGGCGCTGGCGATCACAAAGGAGCGCGACTTCACCTATCCAGCGTCGCACGGCCCCGACCTCTATCGCCGCAGCCTCTACACCTTCTGGCGGCGGACGGTAAGCCCGGCGAATATGTTCGACACCGCCAATCGTCAGACCTGCACCGTCCGCGCCAGCCGTACGAGCACACCCCTGCACGCACTGACGACTTTGAACGACCCCACGTGGGTCGAGGCCTCGCGGGTGCTCGCCGAGAAGAGCCTGGTGGCCAGTGCCGACTTCGATGGCCGACTGACGTTTGCGTTCCGCCGCGTGCTCGGCCGCAAGCCCACCGCCTACGATCTCGAAGCGCTCGAGCGGATGCATGGGCGTCAACTGGCCGTCTACCGGGCCGACGCCGAGGCTGCCAGGCACTTTCTGGGCGTCGGCGAGAGCCCGCGCAACGAATCGCTCGACGTGGCCGAGCACGCGGCGCTCACGAGCGTCTGCCTGGCGATTTTCAATCTCGATGAAGCCCTGACGCGGGAGTGACGACGCCATGAACGGCCTGCACCTCGAAAACGCCTGCCGCGTCACCCGCCGCCAACTCTTCGGCTCGGCCGGAACGGGCATCGGCGCGGTGGCGTTGGCGTCGCTGCTCGGCCGGGATGTCGCCGCGACCGCACCGCCGCACGGAATGCCCGGCCTGCCGGGCCTGCCACACCACGAGCCGAAGGCCAAGCGCGTGGTGATGCTCTGGCAGGGAGGCGGTCCGTCGCACGTCGACCTCTTCGACCCCAAGCCCGCGCTCATCGAGAGGGGCGGACAGGACATTCCCGCGAGTGTCCGCGGCCAGACGCGGCTCTCCACCATGTCGAGCGGCTATGCCAAATGGCCGGTCGTGTCGCCGATCAAACCATTTCGCAAGTACGGCGCGTGCGGGATGGAAATGAGCGAGATGCTGCCTCACCTGGGCGGCGTCGCGGACGATCTGTGCCTCGTGCGGAGCATGCACACGGAGGCCGTGAACCACGCGCCGGGCGTCACGTTTTTCCTGTCGGGTGCCCAGGTGCCGGGCCGGCCGAGCATGGGGGCCTGGATGAGCTACGGCCTCGGCTGCGAGACGGAAGACCTGCCGGCGTTCGTCGTGATGACGTCGAGCGACAAGGCGAAGAGCTGCGGGCAGCTGTTCTTCGACTACTACTGGGGCAGCGGCTTCCTGCCGAGCCGCTTCCAGGGGGTCAAGTTCCGCAACACCGGCGAGCCCGTGCCCTATCTCACGAACCCCGCCGGCGTGAGCCGCGAGGGCAGGCGTCTTCTGCTTGATGATCTCGCCGCCATGAACGCGAAGCACCTCGCCGACTACGGCGATCCGGAGATCGACACGCGGATCGCGCAATACGAGATGGCCTACCGAATGCAGGCCAGCGTCCCGGACCTCGTCGACTTCTCCAACGAGCCCCGGCACGTGCTCGAGCGCTACGGGCCCGATGTCCACGTGCAGGGCACGTTCGCCTCCAACTGCCTGATCGCCCGGCGGCTGCTCGAACGCGGCACTCGGTTCGTGCAGCTCATGCATGCCGGCTGGGACCAGCACGGCAATCTATTCACGCAGCTCCCACAGCAGTGCAAGGACACCGACGCCCCGTCGGCCGCGCTGATCCAGGATCTGAAGGAGCGGGGCCTGCTCTCCGACACGCTCGTGGCCTGGGGAGGCGAGTTTGGCCGCACGCCGTTTGGCCAGGGCGATCCGGCAAACCCCAAGGGACGAGACCACTTCGGCAAGGCGTATTCGTTCCTCCTGGCGGGTGGCGGCGCGAAGCCGGGGCACGTGTACGGATCGACCGACGACTACGCCTGGAACATCACGGCTGACCCGGTGCACATCCACGACATGCAGGCCACGATCATGCACCTCGTGGGTGTCGACCACACGAAGCTCACCTATCGCTACCAGGGCCGCCAGTTCCGGCTCACCGACGTACATGGCCACGTCGTGAAGGGCGTGCTCGCGTGAGCAGGACAGGCGGAAGCCGGTCCTCCGTTCAGCCAGCCCCCCGGCCTCTTTGCTTTGCGGGAAACTGGCAATTCAGGCGGGGTTGGAGGGCCGCGGAGAGTCGTCATGTCGTAGGGGTCGTGCCGGTTTCGGTGCCCAAAAACCGTGGAAATTCATGTGGAAAATGATTGAACGGGGTTCCGGGCTGGGTATCGTCGGTGCTTGGTGGTGAACGTCGGCGGCGTGGGCCGGCGGCGTTCCCGCCGACACTCCGTGGAACCACCCGGCATGCCCCTCGCCCATCATCCCGATCCCGAAGAAGTCGACTGTCTGCTCCGCAACGCGGAACTCCGCGACGCGATCGAGCCCTATCTCGATGAGGCGATCTTCGAGATCGATTTTCGACTCCTCCCCACCCCCGTCGAAAACCGCTTCCTTGAATCGATGCTGGCCTGGGAGCAGGCGCCGCTCGTGCCGATCGCCCGCTGGTTCGATCCGCCGCTGGCGATGCAGCCGGCCTGTACGCTCGACGACGAGCAGGTGCACGACCGGCTCTGGCAGGTGATCGAGCGGCTCTATGAAAAACGCGTGGTCCTCGACTACACCGATCACCTCTCCGACCGTGAGCTGTACGCGGTCGTGCGGCGCGACATCCTGCCGGCAGCCGTGAAGCGGGTCGATCTCCCCGACAACTACTTCCATTGGGATTGCAGCGCCGGCGACGCCGAAGACATGACCGTCTGGCTCACGTACTACGCTTCCGAGCAGGAGCGCGAGCAGTGGCAGCTCGAAGAGGGGCGCGATCCTCCGCCCCGCCAGGTGCCCGCCTATCCGCGGACGCTCCCCACGGCTCCGGTCTGACGTGGAGCGACGGCGAGATTTTCGCCGCGCGGTGAAAATCTCCGCGTCCCGCATCCGGCACCGGCTTCCAGGATCGTGGAAGGCCGTGAGAAACTGCGTCTGTGGTATCTCCGGGGGTGGTCTGCGAGTTGGCACGCCGATTGCACTGCAGTGCGGCGTGCAATGCCTGTGATGCCTCGCGGGCGCAGCTCTGGAGCCGTGTGATGCCCTCGCATCGATTGTCCTTCCAGCCCGGCAAATCCGCCGCCGCTGCATCCCGCAGGGGGTTCACCCTGGTGGAGCTCTTGGTCGTGATCGCGATCATCGGCGTGCTCGTGGGGCTGCTGCTCCCGGCCGTGCAGGCGGCCCGCGAATCGGCCCGGCGGTCGTCGTGCCAAAACAACGCGAGACAACTCGCCCTTGGTGTGCATAACTACGAGAGTGCACGACGTGCATTTCCGCCAAGCATGCTGCACACGCCGAAGACAACCTTCGTCTCGAACAACGGGTCGTGGTCGGTTCACGGCCGGATCCTCTCGTTCCTCGAAGAGGACACGTCGGCCTCGAGGGTAAACATGGAGCAGGCGTGGGACGACGGCTTTACTGCCGGCACGCCGGATCCGACGAAGAATTGGACGACTGTCAAGGATATGCGGGTCAAGACGTTCGCCTGTCCGAGCGAGCGCAACAATGTGGTTCGCACCAAGGCGAGCGGGGGGGTGAACGTGCCCTACATCGCCCCGCATACCTACGGTTTCAACTTCGGAACCTGGTTCGTGTACGACCCCGACACCGGCACTGGTGGCGACGGCGCATTTCACCCAAATTCGAAGTTCAAGTCGGCGATGTTCACCGATGGGTTGTCGAAGACGCTATGCGTGGCCGAGGTGAAGGCGTTCACACCGTACGTGCGCAACACGGCGGACCCTGGGGGGTCGTATCCAGCCGGATCGCCGCCGGCAGAACCCGCCACGATCAGTGGTCTCTGCGCCGGTGGCGATGCCAAACTCGGTGCCACGACGAACGACTGTACAGGTCACACCGAATGGCCCGACGGGCGGGTTCATCACGCCGGATTCACGACGGTGTTCGTTCCCAATGCCCGGGTACCCCATACGGCGAGTGGCATCGAGCACGACATCGATTACAACTCGCGGCAGGAGGGATCACACGCGACCCAAAAGACCTACGCGGCGATCACGTCGCGGAGTTTTCACCCGGGCGTCGTGGTGACCGCGATGATGGACGGGTCGGTCGGTACGATGTCCGAAACGATCGATTTGTCGGTGTGGCGAGCCCTCGGAACGCGTGGGGGAGGAGAAACGGTCGCTATGCCTTGATCGGCGGGCAGTCCGAATCAACTTCCACTCCCTATACTTCCCGTCGGAGGTGCCCCATGATCCTGACACATCTCTCAATGGTTCCCGTCGTGGCGGTTGCGCTCGCCTGCGTCGCCACAGCCGCCCTGGCAACCGACAACGCCGCGATCAAGGCGGCGATCGAAAAGGGGTCGAAATATCTCATCGAGCAGGGGCAGAGCGAAGACGGCAGTTTTTCGTCGCAGGTCGGGCCGGCGGTGACGGCGCTCGCAGTGACAGCGCTCGCGCAGAGCGGCACACCGGCCGACGATCCGGCCGTGCAGAAGGCGCTCGCCTATCTCCTCAAGTTCAAGAACACCGACGGCGGCATCCACACGCCCGACTCGAAGGTGGCCAACTACGAGACGTCGATCGCGATCATGGCCCTCGCGGCGTGTAACTACGGCGGCCGCTACGCCAAGGAGCTCCAGGAGGCCGAGGCCTTCGTGAAGGGCCTGCAGTGGGACGACGCCGAAGGGAAGGGGACCGACGATCCTGCGTACGGCGGCGCCGGCTACGGCGGCAAGGGCCGGCCCGACCTCTCGAACACCGCCTTCATGATCGAGGCCCTGCGGAGCGTGGGCACGAGCCAGAACGACCCGGCCATCCAGCGGGCGCTGGCGTTCGTATCGCGCACGCAGAATCTCGAGGGGCCGCACAACACGCTGCCCCATCCGGCGAAAAACCCCGACGGCGGCTTCTATTACACACCGGCCAACGGCGGCGAGAGCCAGGCGGGCACGCTTCCCAACGGCGGCCTGCGCAGCTACGGCTCGATGACCTACGCCGGCCTCAAGAGCATGATCTTCGCGGGGCTCACGAAGAGCGACCCGCGGGTGAAGGCCGCGACGGCCTGGCTCCGCAAGCACTACACGTTCGCGGAGAATCCCGGCCTCGGCGACGCCGGGCTCTACTACTACTTCCACACGGCGGCGAAGGCGCTCGACGTCCTCGGTGAGGATCGATTCACCGATGCCGCAGGACAAACCCACGACTGGAAGGCCGAGCTCTCCGCCACGATCCTCTCCAAGCAGAAGCCTGACGGCTCGTGGGTCAACGAGAACACTCGCTGGATGGAAGGCGACCCGAACCTCGTGACGGCCTACGCCCTGCTCGCCCTGTCGTACTGCATCGCTACTCCTTGAGATCAAAGAGCCGCTTGAGGGCGTCGAGGAGGCCGTGGGGCGGCCCTGAGCGGCTCTCGTTGCGGAGCGACGCGAGCGGCGAGTGGAGCATCTTGGCGGCGTACCGCTCGAAGGCCTGGCGGATCTCGGCCCGGGCGGCATCGTCGAGCGATGGCACGCGGCGGAAGAGTCGATCCAATTCGGCCTCGCCCGTCTCCGTCCAGCCGGCCCGCAGCCGTTCGATCACCGGCGCCGTCGAGCGGTGGTGGAGGTCGCCCATGAACCGTCGCGTCTCCTCATCGACGATCGCGAGCGCCCCCGGCATTTCGCGGTGCCGGCTGCGCCGGTTGGCCTCGCAGGCGGCGCCCAGGTCGTCGATCGAATACAGCCACACGCCCGGGCGGGCGCCGATCGCCGGATCGAAGTCACGCGGCACGGCGAGGTCGAGCACCACCAACGGCCGGCCCTCGCGGCCCGACTCCGCACGGGCGAAGAGGTCGGCCGGCACGACGGGCTCGCTCGCGCCCGTCGTGCTCACCACGAGATCGGCCGCGGCGAGCTCGGCGACGAGATCGTCGAACCGGCCCGGCCGCCCGCCCAGCCGGGCCGCGAGCCGATGAGCGCGGTCGGCGGTGCGATTGACCACGACGATGTCGTGAGCGCCAGCCTCCCGCAGGTAGCGAAGCGTCTCGTGGGCCATCTTGCCGGCACCGATCACGAGCACCCGCTTGTCGTCGAACCGCTCGAACACCCCGCGGGCGAAGTCGGCGACCGCCACGCTCGGAATCGAGAGCCGCTCGCGGCCGAGGGCCGTTTCGCTCGCCACCCGCTTGGCCGTGCGCAGGGCCGCCTGGAACATGCCTCCGGTGAGCGGGCCAGCCGTCTCCGTCCGCTGCGCAAGCGCCCAGGCCTGCTTCACCTGCGACACGATCTGCGGCTCGCCGAGCACCATGCTGTCGAGCCCTGAGGCCACGCTGAACAGGTGCCGCACGACCGCCTCGTCGCTCTCCCGGGCGAGCACGGGCGCCAACACGGCTGCATCGATCCCGCGGCACTCGGCGAGAAACGACACCAGCTGCTCGGCCGGGGGTGGCACGGCGGCCTCCTCGCCGGCCGCGTACAGCTCCACGCGGTTGCAGGTGGAGAGGAGCACGACTTCCCGGCCGGGAAACCGGTCGCGAAACCGGCACAGGGCTTCGGCCGCCTGCTCAGCGGAAAAGGCCAGCCGCTCGCGCAGGGCCAGCGGCACGGTGCGGTGGGTGCCTCCCACGAACGCGAGCGTCATGGCACGACCTCGCGGATTGCAGATGCCTGCGTCGGTGGCACGCCGTGCCTGGTGGTGCCGAGCACCCCCCAGAGGATCGACGCGGTGAGCACCACGAAGCTGGCCAGAGACAGCCACGCCGCCACCCGCGCCGCCTCGGGCCGCCGCGCGAAGGCCCGGGTCGCGATCGCCGCCGCGATCAGCCAGGCGACGAGCATTCCCATCCGGAGGACGACGGGATCGTTCCAGGGCACGGTCTCGAGCAGGCCGCGCTGCCGGTTCACGGCGTTGAGCACGAGCCCCGAGACGAAGCCGGCAGCCGCGGTCCAGGCGGCGATCCACGCGGCCCGGCCCGTCGTCGCCGCGAGCAGCTCGAGGCTGGGCAGCCGCAAGCCCTGCGCGGGAGTGCGCTTGCGCGTGAGCCGTGTCGCCTGGATGAGCCACATGAGGCCCGCGACGGCGCCGCCGGCTACGGCGACGCTCGCTGCCAGGTTGAACGAACCGTGAATGACCCCCCACACCTGCGTGGCCGGGCTCTGCGGAAACGGCGCGCGGCTCGACAGCTGCGCGGCCCCCACGAGGCCGAGCACCACGGGAAGGAGGAACAGGCCCACTTGCGTACGCGGATTCGCCACGAGCAGCCAGAGATAGCCTCCCGCCAGGAGCCACGCGGCGAGGAGGTACCAATCGAACGCACTCGAGAGCGGCACATTCGGCTCGTTCGCCGCCCGCCAGGCGAGAAACAGCGTGTGGGCGAGAAAGCCGGCGGTTGCGAAGCCCACCAGAATCGCACCCCGCAGGCCCGAACGAAACAACGGCCGGGAGGCCTCGCAGCCGAGCGCCACGAAATAGCTCGCCGCGAAGCAGACGACGGAAATCCCGGAGATGAATTCGGTCATCGGACGCCAGGCGGCACGCGGATGCGAAGGTCGGCAGGTGAATTGTAGTTCACCGACGGCACCGGGCAGGGGCACAGGAGCCGCGGGTATACTCTCGCCGATGCCCGACGCCCCTGCCAGCCTCGTGACCGACCCCGCCGCAACCGTGGCCGAGCGTCGCCGGCAGGCGCTCATGATGCGGGCTTGTCGCTTGGAGCCGGTGGAGCGGACGCCCGTGTGGCTGATGCGGCAGGCCGGCCGCTATCTGCCCGAATACCGTGCCATCCGCCAGCAGGTCGGGTTTCTCGAGCTCTGCAAAAATCCCCGGCTCTCGGCCGAGGTGATGCTCGCGACGGTCGACCGGCTGGGAGTCGATGCGGCGATCATCTTCAGCGATCTCCTGCCGATTCTCGAACCGATGGGCATGGACCTCGAGTTCGCGGCGGGCGAAGGTCCGGTGATCCACAACCCGATCCGCTCGGCGGGCGACGTCAGCCGGCTCGTGGAACTCGACGACCTTGATCGGCTCGAATTCGTGATGGACGTGGTGCGGGCGACCCGGGCCGGCCTCGACGACTCGATCCCGGTGATCGGCTTCGCCGGCGCGCCGTTCACGCTCGCGAGCTACTGCGTCGAAGGGGGCGGCAGCAAGGCCTGGCTCCATACGAAGTCGCTCATGTACTCGCATGAGACGGCCTGGCACGATCTCATGGGCCGGCTTGCCCGGGCCGTGAGCCGCTACCTTGTGGCGCAGTTCGAGGCTGGCGCGCAGATCGTGCAGCTCTTCGACAGCTGGGTGGGCTGCCTCGGGCCCGCCGACTACCGGCGCTACGTGCTCCCGCACAGCCGGGCAGCGATCGCGGAGGCGTCGAAGCATGGCCCCGTGATCCACTTCGCCACCGGCAATCCCGCGCTCCTGCCGCTGTTGCGCGAGGCGGGCGGCACGGTCATCGGCATCGACTGGCGGATCGAACTCGACGAGGCCTGGCGGATCGTCGGCCACGACCGTGCCGTGCAGGGCAATCTCGATCCCGCGGTGCTGCTCACCGATCGCGACACCGTCCGCCGCCGGGCCAGCGAGATTCTCTCGCACGCCGCTGGCCGACCTGGCCATATCTTCAATCTCGGCCACGGCGTGTTGCCGCAGACGCCGGTCGAGAACGTGCTCGAACTCATCGCCACGGTGAAAGGCGGCTAGCCGTCGCCCGCCCGTGATCGACGGTGGCCGGAGGATCGGTACCCATGCATCTGCCACGCTGTCCGGTCTGCCACGGCGAGACGTTCGAGATCCGCGCCAAGCTCATGTGCCGGCAGTGCGGCATGATCCTCGAGACGTGCTGCGAAGGCGGCCCGATGGGCTCGTCTTTAGCCTGCGAGCAGCCGCCGGCACCATCCGCAGATTCAGACCAACCGCGCACTTCTCGCGACGGTTGAGTTTTTCGGTCGGCAAAGATCGATCTTCTGGTGTGAGTTTGCCGCCTGCGCAAACCCTCGCGATCACGGAACAACGCCACGGATGCGTTCAATGATCGTGGGGGCAAGGCGGCCGGCTCGGCCGGGCTCGCTTGCGGAACGCCACCGACTGGGGATGGCCTCCTCGAAAGCCTGGAAAAAGTGTTCGCGAACCGTTTGGGACAAGTTCTTTTTCCTCTGGAGGTTTCTGTGAAGAAGCGATTGACGTTCAGTTTCCTGCCCTGGGTTGCGGCTGCCGGCGTGTGCCTCGGTGGCTCGTTCGCCCGGAGCGAGGAGGGCTCGGTGCTCGTCGGCGGTGAGGCCGCCGCAGCAGCCACGGACGCGGCTGCCGCCCCGGCCGACGCGTGCATGAAGACCGTCAAGGTCTGGAAGATGGTCCCGGAGATCCGGGACGTGGAGGCCACCGAGTGGACGACGGAAGTCCGCGAACGGTCCTTCACGGTGAAGAAGCGGGTTCCGCGGATCGAAGAGAAGACGCGGAACTACACGGTGATGGTGCCGGAACACCGCACGAAGACGGTCGAGTACACCGTCAACGTCAACGTGCCGGAGACGAAGACGATCGAGTATTCCGTGAAGGTTCCCTACACCGAACAGCGTGAGGAATCCTACACGGTGTGCGTGCCGGTCAAGGAACAGCGGACGGCCACCTACAAGGTGAACGTCCCCTACACCGAAGAGCGGACCGCGACCTACAAGGTGAACGTCCCCTACACCGAGCAGGTGGAGGAGAAGTACACGGTGCAGGTCCCCTACACCGAAGAGATGACCGGCTACCGGACCGTCTCGAAGCGGGTTCCCGTCAAGTCGACGAAGACGGTCACCTGCCGCGGCGGCCACTGGGTCACCGAGGCCAAGGAGATTTCGGCGAACGGCAAGTATGACGCCGCCGGCAATCCCTGCTGCCCGAAGGTGGTCTGCTGCCGCAAGTGGGTTCCCACGTGCGAGACCAAGGAGATCGAGGTCACGATGTGGAAGACCGAGTGCGAGCAGGTGCCCTTCACCTACTGCGTGAAGAAGTGCCGCACCGAGGAGCGGAGCCGCATGGTGTGCGTGCGGAAGAGCCGTTGCGAGGAGCGGACCCGCACCTACTGCGTGAAGCTCTCGCGCTGTGAGGAGCGGACGCGGAACTACTGTGTCACGAAGATGGTGCCGGAAGCCCGGACCCGCACGGTGTGCGTCAACAAGTGCCGCACCGAGACCCGCACCCGCGAGGTGACGGTGAACAAGTGCGTGCCCGAGACGCGGACCCGCGAGTGCCACTTCACGGTGATGGTGCCGGTCCAGAAGACCGCCACCTACACGGTGTGTGCGAGCGACTGCGTCGAGGAAACGAAGACCGAGAAGTACGTCGTGCGCGTGCCCCAGAAGGTCACGAAGCAGGTGTGCGTGAAGGTCAAGAAGTGCGTCGAAGAGCAGGTTCCCGCCGGTGACGCCGGTGCCTGTGGCAACGGCGGCAACAGCGGCCGTGGCCACAAGGGCGGCTGCCTCCGCGGCTGCAAGAAGGGCTGCTAGTCTCTCGTCGGCCGCATGCGGCCGACGGACAGACGCGTAAGCAACGGGGCGGGGCGGACGACGGGCGTCCGCCCCGCCTTCTTACTTCACGGGAAGTCTCGGCATCCTGCCGAACTTCCCTTGGGCGACCTCCGTCGCCTGGTCCTCACCCGGGCCTCCGAACACGGGAGGCTCGGGGTTACCCCTGCCGTTGAGACGGCGTATGTGACCAGCGAAGCCATGGATGGCGCAGCGCAGGCACATCCGAGTGAGTGAAGCCCAGGATGGGCGCAGCGAACGTCCGGCGAGACGGTACGGGGTTACCCCGAGCCGGCGGACGTTGAGGCATGACAGGCTGAAGCCTATCCTACGTGCATGCAGCACTGGCTGATCAAGAGCGAGCCCGACGTGTTTTCGATCCGCGATCTCGCCAAGAGCCCGCGGAAGACGACGCACTGGGAGGGCGTGCGCAACTACCAGGCGCGCAACTTTCTCCGGGCGATGAAGCAGGGCGATCGGGCTCTCTTCTACCACTCGAACGCTGATCCACCCGGCGTGGCGGGCGTCGTCGAGGTCGTTCGTGAGGCCTATCCCGATCCGACCGCCTGGGACAAGAAGAGCGACTATCACGACCCAAAGGCGTCGCCCGAGAACCCCGTGTGGTCGATGGTCGACGTGAAACTCATGCAGGTCTTTCACCGTGAGGTGCCGCTCGACGAGCTGCGGGGCGTGAAGGCCCTCGCCGGGATGGAACTCTTGCGACGGGGCAGCCGGCTGTCGGTCACGCCCGTCACCGCGGCCGAGTTTCGCATGATCGAGCACCTGGCCGCCCAGCGGTCATAATGGCGGGCATGCCCTGCCGCATCGACACGTCCGCGCCCGCTGCCGCACCGAGCGTCGGTCCGCTCCCGGAGGCCCTCGCGTGGATCGAGGGAGAGATCGACGCCCTGCGTGCCGCGGGCCTCGAACGCCCCGCCCGCGTGCGGGAGGGGCGGCAGGCAGGCGAGGTGTGTCTCGATGGCCGCACGCTCGTCAACTTCGGCTCCAACGACTATCTCGGGTATGCCGGCGACGTGCGGCTCACGAAAGCCGCATCGAAAGGTTCATGCGCCGAGGGCTTCGGCGCTGGCGCCAGCCCGCTCGTGAGCGGTCACTCGCAGGCCCATGAAGTACTCGAGCTATCGCTCGCGAGGCTGCTCGGCGTCGAGGCGGCGCTCGTCTTCCCGAGCGGCTATGCGGCCAACACTGCCACGATCGCCGCCCTCGCCGGTGCCGAAGACTTCATCGCCAGCGACGAACGCAACCATGCGAGCATCATCGACGGCTGCCGGCTCTCCCGGGCCCGGATCGGCATCTTTCCCCATCGCGACCTCGCCGCCCTCGACGCGCTCTTGACCACGGCCCGTGACGCCCGCCGCCGTCTGATCGTCACCGACACGCTGTTCTCGATGGATGGCACGATCGCGCCGCTCGCGGGGCTCGCTGACCTGGCCCGTAAGCACTCTGCGATGCTGCTCGTCGACGAGGCCCATGCCACCGGCGTGTTCGGTGCCCGGGGCAGCGGCCTCGTCGAAGAGACGGCCACGGCCGACGGCGTCCACGTGCGCGTGGGCACCCTCTCGAAGGCGCTCGGTGCAGCAGGCGGGTTCGTCGCCGGCAACGCCACGTTCATCCACTGGCTGCGGCACAAGGCGCGAGCCTGGATGTTTTCTACCGCTCATCCGCCCGGGGTGGCCGCGGCGGCGACGCGGGCCATCGCCCTCGTGGAGCAAGAGCCCGACCGACGCCGCGATCTCGTCGTCCGAGCCGCAGACTTCACCGCGCGGCTGCGGCACGCCGGCCTCGACATCGGCGGTGCTGAAGCCCAGATCGTGCCGGTGATCGTGGGCGCACCGCACGCCGCCGTGAACCTCGCCGAACAGCTTTTCGACGAAGGTTTCTTCGTGCCGGCGATCCGGCCGCCAAGCGTGCCGGCAGGCGGCAGCCTCGTGCGCGTGAGTCTGTCGTGGCTCCACGAGCCGCGCGACCTCGCCCGCCTCGCAAAGGTGCTCGCCGCCCATGCCTGCTGACCCGAGCGACCGCTGGTGCGTGATCGGCGCCGGCCCGTCGGGGCTCACGGCCCTCAAAAACCTACGCGGCGTGGGGATCGCGGCGGAGTGCCTCGAACGTGAGGACGGCCCCGGCGGCAACTGGCGGTTCGGCTCGCCGTCGGCGCGCGTGTTCGCCTCGACCCGCCTCATCAGTTCGAAGCGGCTCACCCAGTTCGTCGATTATCCGCTGCCGCGCGAGTGGCCCGCCTATCCCGATCACCGCCAGTGCCTCGCCTACCTCGAAGGCTATGCCCGCCACTTCGGACTGCTCGAGCACGTGCGGTTCGGCGTGGGCGCAGAGCGCATCGAGCGGCCGGGCGACGGCCTGCCCGGCTGGCTCGTGACCACCTCCGCCGGCACCACGACCCGCTACGCCGGCGTCGTGATCGCGTCGGGGCACAATCGCGAGCCGCGCTGGCCCGCCGTGCCCGGCACGTTCACCGGCGCGTTCCTCCACGCCGCCGGCTACAAGTCGCCAACGCACCCGGTGGCCATCGCGGGCAAGCGGGTGCTCGTGATCGGTGGCGGCAACTCCGGCTGCGACATCGCCGTCGAGGTGTCGCACCACGCCGCGCGCACCGTGCACTCCACCCGCCGCGGCTACCACGTCGTGCCCCGCTTCATCCTCGGACGGCCTGCCGACGTCCGCGGAGAGCGGCTCCTCGCCATGCGGGCACCGCTCTGGCTGCGCCGGCTCGTGAGCCTGCGCATGATCGACCGCACCATCGGCCTGCCGTGGCGGCACGGCCTGCGCCGGCCCGACCATCGGCTCTTCGAAACCCACCCTGTCGTCAACGATGAGCTCTTCTCCCGGATCGATGCGGGGGTGCTCGCACCGGCCGGCGACGTGGCGGCCTTCGCCGGTGATGAGGTCGTGTTTGCCGATGGCAGCCGTGCGGCGTTCGACGTCGTAATCTGTGCCACTGGCTACCGGATCGAACACCCCTTCATCGCTCCGGAGCATCTGGCCGTCGTCGATGGCGTCCCACGACTGTTCATGAATCTCCTGCACCCGACGCACGATGACCTCGCCGTCGTGGGGCTCATCCAGCC
Organism: Planctomicrobium piriforme; assembly: GCA_945861585.1. Taxonomy (GTDB): domain Bacteria; phylum Planctomycetota; class Planctomycetia; order Pirellulales; family UBA1268; genus RGVT01. The sequence goes on along the minus strand of CAMAVC010000001.1, from coordinate 125,740 downwards.
CGACAGCGGCCAGTGGGGGATCACCGATGTGCAGGCCCAGCTCGTCGCCCGGTTGGCCCGCGCCGCGCGGGTCGCACCGCAGGCGGCAGCCTGGCTCTATCGCCAGCGGCAGCGGGCGGCCGAGCCGGGGCCAATCCGGTACGTCGATTCACCCCGCCACCATCTCGAGGTGGAGCACTTCTCCTACCGCAAAACACTCGAACGGCTCGTGCGGGGCATGGAGCGGCGGATCGTGCGGGGGTGCGACGGCGCGACGGTCACGGCGGCGGGGCGGCGGGCGGCGGGTTGCCGAACAGTTGCTCGAGCCCACGGCTCAGGCCGTCGGTGATCACGGCCTCGGCCGTGTTCTCCACGATCCTGCCCACGATCTGGTCGATCGCCCGGGCATCGAACTGCGGCCGGGCCACGGTGCCTTTGAGCGGGATCACGAGCGGTGTGCGCAACAGTTGGCCGACGACCGGTGTCGAGCCGGCGATGTCTCCGCGGAACGACACCTCGGCGGCCATCGCGAGCGTGCCATCGGCACCGACGCTGCCGGACGACCGGATGACGAGCTGTCCCATCTCCATCACGAGGCCCTCGTGCCACAGCCGCCGGTCGGCGAGCCGCATCCGCACGGGCTCCGGCCGCACCCGCATCAGAACCACCTTGTCGCCGAAGGCGAACCGTGGATCGACGAGCGTCTGGAGCTTCACCATCAGGGTGGTCAGCGGGCCGAGCCGTTCGCCGGGCGTGACCTCCGTATTCTCGAAGATGAGCTGCCCGGCGAGCTCCCCGCCGAACGGGTCGGCCAGCGGCACCCGGGCCCCCGCCAGGTCGATGCTCACCACGCCCTGCGTATGGGTCGAGCGACCCACGAGCGGCGTCACCCACGAGATCCACTCCTCGCAGAACCGGCCCGAGAGTGGCACGCGGTCGATCACGCGGCCCGGCGGCACGACCAGCTCGCCCGGCAGCGGCAGGAGCTTGATCCAGGGAGCCCCGCGCAGGCGTCCACCCGATGCGGCAAGATCGAAGGGGCCGAAGGTCAGCTGCCCTTCGTAGAGCCGCACATCCATCGCCCCCGGGTCGATCTGAAACCCGTCGACCTCGGCGGCGGCCCACGTCGCCGACGTTTCCGCCGAGAGACTGCCGAGCCATGCGGCGGCCGGGGGCGCCTGCGGCGTGACAGGCAGCGTGACCGGGGCGACCCGCGGCGCATCCGGGGCGTCGTCGCGACCACGCATGGCCGAGAGCCAGTCGCCGGGCAGGGGCACGTCGCCGGGCCGCTTTGCCGACGCCGCCCGCTGGGCGATCTGGCTCGCCCCGGCTGCCGGCCACAACGGCGCGAACGCCTCGGCGACTGCATCGAGAGGCACACGCACCATCACCGGACGGGAACCCGCTCCCGTGAGGCGCAGCCGGCCGCCGGTGACGGGGGTCAGCAGCCGGGAGACCAGATCCCAGTCGTAGGTCGCCGTGCCGGCGAGCGTCGCCACCTGACGCGCGGAAAGATCGTCGACGCCGCCAGCGGCAGCCACCGCGAACGTGGCCGAATCCAGACTCACACGATTGACGACGAGCCGATCCCTGCCCTCGGTGGCCGAGGGTCTGGTGACCTCGACGAGCAGCCGCGCCCGTGGCTCCACCCACATCCGCTCCACGCCGCCGGACGAGCGGCCGCGGGCGAGCGTCAATTGATTGCCCGTGGCGTCGACCAGCAGGTTCGTTCCCGTGGGAGTGTCGAGCACTTCGAGCGTGCCCCAGGCGCGGCCGGTCGCGGGCCATGCCTCGGCCGTGGCGAGTGGCACGAGCCACTTTTCGAGCCGGGCCACGTCGGCCTGCCACTGGAGTTTGCCCCGCACGCGGTCAAGCGCGGCGGCCGGGGTCGCCGTGGATCGCAGCACGAGGCCACCGGTCCGCAGCGACATCGTCGCCGTAAGGACTTCCGCCGACGAGATCGAGCACAGGCCACGCACCGGATCGACCATCCCGGCGCCGGTGGCGACGAGCCGCGGCTCCACGATCTGCCGACCAGCGCCCGAGGCGGTGAGCTTCTCGATTTCCGCGCCGGCCCGTGTCACCTGCCACCCTTCCTCTTTGATGGCCAGGGCTGCCGATCCTTTGAGGTGGCCCCCGAGTTGCCAGCCGGCCACATGCCAGCCGCCCGGAAGCGCCGCCAGCCGCGCCTGCCAACGGCCGAGGTCTCCGGCCACCGTGACATCGGCCGAGACACCGTCGGACTGCGGCGCCGGCTGCAAGATCCGGGCCGCGGCACCGGAAGACCGCGACGGCCAGAGTGCGGCGAGGTTCACGAGGGCACCGCCTGTCTGCGTGAGTTCGAGTGAATCATCGCCCGACCGCACCACGCCGCGGCAGGCATCGACCACCGCCGCCCCGGCCACGAGACTGCCGCTGCCCTCGGCCTCGAGCACGATCTCGTCGTCGCGCCATACGGTGCGGTTTGGCAGCACACAGGCGAATTGTGCCAGGCTCGCGGAAAGCCTGGCCGTCGACGCGCCGGGCTGCCCGGTGGCCTCGAGATCGAGCCGCCCGCGGGCGCTGCCCGCGAGCGCCATCCCCGCGACATCGACCACCTCGGCCACCTCCGTCACGAGCTTCTCGAGATCAGCTGTCCACTGGACGGCCAGCGCCTCGGCGTTGCCCGATGCGGAGAGTTCGACGGCGCTCGACGCGACTTTTGCCTCCTCGATCTCGAACGTCGCGTCCGGGGCCGCACGCCTTCGACCACGCAACCATGCCGAAAATGGCTGATTCCACCGCAGCTGCCGCTCGCCCTGCACAGCGGCGAGGTCTCGGGCCGAGGCCTGCAGTTCGAGGACGCGGTCCGACCCGTCGCTGCGGGCGCTTGCCATCAACTCGAGCTGTCCACCGGTCACTTCGACGTCCTCGCGCACCTGGAGCCCGCCGGGTGTCGAGCGGGACGCCGCCGCAAGATCGACGGACGCGGCGATCGCGAAATTGTCTGCCAACAGCGCGTCACCCCAGGCCCACGCTCCCTGCATCGGCAGTCCGATCCGCCCCGACGCCTCCGCCTTGAACAACGGAGACGACGCCTTGAACGTGCGGATCGACAACGACGCCCCGTCGAAGGCCAGGTCGAGCGGAGCCTCGCACTGTTCGACGACGAACAGTTCCGTGAGCGTGTCGGCTGCGCAGAGGGCGAACTGCCGCACTCCGACGGTGCCGGCGATCTGCCACGGAATGTGTTGCCGATCGCCAGTGGCTGTCGCCACCGCAGGCGGCGCCTCTGCGATCGGCACTGCCATATCGAGCCGCACGTCGGCCAGGCCGTCGGCCAGGTACGGGGTCATGAACCGCGTGGCCCACACGCTCGAGATGCCGAGCGGCACGCGCGTGGCCGCCACGGCGATCGGGCGACACGCGTCGCCAGCCGCTCCGGGAGCTGCCGACACGGTCCAGCCGCCGTCGCGCGTGAGCGCGGCCGTCGCCGCTGCGGCGATCGTCGCCCGGTCGAGACGAACGGGGCCCTTGGCGGGTGCGGAAGCCGTCGCCGCCCGATCGCGGAGCGGCTCGCCGGCATGCACGACGCGGCCCGACACCGCCCAGCCAGCCGCCAGGGTGCCGTGAATCACCCGGCCGGCCACCGCAAGGTCGGTCACCCGCCAGGCATCGCGGCGGGTGAGATCGACCAGCTCGATCGCACCGTCGAGCACCTCGAGCTCGAACGACACCGCCGCTCCGGTCGGTTCCGCGAGGGTCGCCAGCCACGGCGCGAGCAGGTCTTCGATCGTGCTTCCACCGGGTCGCACCTCGACGAAGGCGTCACCGCCGACCAGCCGCACCGTGCCGAGATCCCGCGGATCGAGCACGAGGGCCGCGAGCCCGCGTTCGATCACGATCCGTGGCACGGCGACCACCGCTCGGCCCTTCTGATCGGCAAGCACGACGTCGTGATACTCGATCCCGCCGAGCCAGTTCCAGGTGGCGCTGCGGCTCGTCGCGGTGCCGGCGATGCCGGCGAACGCCGCCTGGAGCGGCCGGTCGCGCAGATCGGTGAGCACGAGCACGCCCGGCAGAAGCCACGCGCCCCCGAGCAGCACGGCGAGCGCCGCGAGCGCGAAGACGGCGCCGCGCCGCGGCCGGCCGCCGGCAGAGTGTCGGAAAGAACGCGCCTTCATGAAGGCGAAGTATAGGTCGTGCCCCCCTGGCCGCCGTAGGCCAGTTGCCGGATCATCTCGACGTGCTCCTCCGGCGTGTCGATGTCGCGAAACGAGTCGAGCCGTGGATCGACCTCGGCGATCTCGCTCGCCGAGACCGTGCACAGCTGGATGGCCGCATGCTGTCTCAACGTCGCGAGGAGTCCGCGCGGGTCGCGCCGCCCCGATTCGAGCCAGGACGTGATCGGCCCGATGAGCGTACGCCGCACGACCGATGCGAGAACCTGGGGGTGATCGTCGATCACGGGCACGGTCCAGTCGGCACCGCTGGCAGCCGCCCGCTCGACAAGCAGCCGCACGACCGCGGCGTCGAGCAGCGGCAGATCGCACGACGACACGAAGACGACGGGCTCGGCAGGGGTCGGCCCGATCGCCCGGAGGCCGTCGACGAGCGCCGCGAGCGGTCCTGCGTTCGGCGCCGTGTCGTGGACAACCTCGACCGCGTGCGCGAGCGGAGGCAACGGCCTGCCCGGTGCCGTCACCACGATCGTCCGGCTCGTTTCGGCAGCGACCGCCGCGACCACCCGAGCCAGGAGCGTGCGGCCACCGATCTCGAGCCATTCTTTGCGCACGGCCGGCACGTCGCCACGCTCGCCGGAAGCCACAGGCGCCGCCTGCATTCGGCTCGACGCTCCGCCGGCGAGCACGATGCCGATCGCGGTGGGCTCGGCGTGCGTCGTCACGGAAGCATCACGCCCCGAGGAATCGCGCGATGCGGTCGAGGCCCGCCGTGAGCTTCTCTTCCGCCGCGGCGAACGACATCCGCACGTGCCCCTCGGCGCCGAAGGCGCTCCCGGCCACGAGCGCCACGTGCTCCTTTTCGAGCAGGCTCTCGCACCAGGCCGCACTCGTCGTGATGCCGTTCGTGCCGCGGGCGAGCGCCGCCTTGATGTCGAAGAACGCATAGAAGGCGCCGCCGATCTCCGGCAGCCGCACGCCGGGAATCGCCGCCAGCCGGCTGGCCACGAGGTCGCGCCGCTTCTCGAACGCCCGACGCATGTCGGCCACGCATTCCTGCGGGCCGGTGAGTGCCGCCAGCGCCGCGTGCTGGCTCACGCTGCACGGATTGCTCGTCTCCTGGCTCTGCAGGTTGCCGATCGCCTTCGAGAGCGGTTCGGGGCAGATCGTCCACCCGATCCGCCAGCCGGTCATCGAGTAGGTCTTGCTGACGCCGGCCACCACCACGGTGCGGTCGGCGAGACCGGGCCGGAGCGTGGGGAACGACGGCGACTGACGACCGTCGAACACGAGCTGATCGTAGATCTCGTCGGCGATCACCGCGAGATCGGCCTCGATGGCGACGTCGGCGAGCGCGGCAAGTTCGTCGGGTGCATAGACCACGCCCGTGGGATTGCTCGGCGAGCAGAGCAGGAGCATCCGCGTGCGCGGCGTGAGGGCGGCCGCGAGGGCCTCCGGCCGCAGCTTGAAGTCGTCCTCGATCCGGGTCGGAATCAGGACCGGCTTCGCCCCCGAAAGCTTGATGAGTTCGGCATAGCTCACCCAGTAGGGCGCGGGCACCACGACCTCGTCGCCCTCGTCGAGGAGGGCCATGAAGGCGTTGTGGAGCGAGTGTTTGGCGCCGTTCGACACGACCACCTGGGCGGGCGTGACGGTCAGCCCCGACCGCCGCGTGTAGTCGGCGGCCACGGCCTTGCGCAGGTCGGGAATCCCGGCCGCTGGCGTGTATTTCGTTTTTCCGGCGCGGATCGCGGCCTCGGCCGCCGCGCAGATGTGGGGCGGCGTCGGAAAGTCGGGCTCCCCCACCGACAGATCGATCACGTCGACACCAGACGCGGCGAGCGCCTGGGCGCGGGCCGCCATGGCGAGCGTGGCCGAGGGTTCGAGCGCCGCCATGCGGCGGGCCAACTGCAGACTGTTTCGGGTGCCCATGTCCGGGTCCAAGCGCTCCGTGGTTGGAGGTCGTCAGCGAGGTATGATACCACCGCCGGAATCGATTCCCACCCGCCGGAGCCGCGTCGCTCCACCTCCTCGTCTCGTCGAAAGTCGTGCCGCATGGCTCGCCCGTCACTCGGTCTGTGGATCATCGGCGCGAAAGGTGGCGTGGCGACGACGGTGATGACCGGCCTTGCGGCGCTCTCCCGCGGGGCGATCCCCTCGACCGGACTCGTCACCGAGCTCGAGCCGTTCACACGGCTCGAGCTCGTGCCATGTGCCGACATCGTCGTGGGCGGACACGACATCCGGCCCGGCAGGCTCGGCGACGAGGCGCGGCGCATGTGGGTGGAGAGCCGGGCGATCGATCCCGAACTCCTCGCCAGTGCCGAACCTTTCTTCAAGGCCGTCGAAGCGCGGCTGCGGCCGGGCACCGTCGTGGCGGCGGGCGACAAGATCTGCGAGCTTGCCGACCCGGCGCTCGTGGCACTGGCCGAGACGCCGCGAGCGGCGATCGCGCGGGTGCGGGCCGACATCGAAGCCTTCGCCCGCGCTACGGACGTGGGGCATGTCGTGGTCGTCAACCTCGCCTCGACCGAGCCGCCCGCAGCCCGCCCGATCCCGCCGGGATGGGCGGAGCTCGAGCCACTGCTCGACAATGCCGCGGCGTGCCCCCTGCCGGCGAGCAGCCTGTATGCCCTGGCGGCGATCGAGGCCGGGGCGTCATACGTGAATTTCACGCCTTCGACCGGGTCCACGCCGGAGGCCATCCGGCAGTTCGCCCGCGACCACAAGACGGCCCATGCCGGCTGCGACGGCAAGACGGGCGAGACGCTCCTCAAGAGCGTATTGGCCCCGATGTTCGCGGCCCGCAATCTCGACGTCATGAGCTGGGTCGGCCACAACATCTTCGGCAACATGGACGGCAAGGTGCTCGACGATCCACGCAACAAGGCCGCGAAGGTCAAGAGCAAGGATCACCTGCTGGCCGCGATCCTCGGCTATCCACCCCAGACCCACGTGTCGATCGAATACATCCAGAGCCTCGGCGACTGGAAGACGGCGTGGGACCACGTCCACTTCCGTGGGTTCCTCGGCACGCCCATGACGTTCCAGTTCATCTGGCAGGGATGCGACTCGATTCTGGCGGCACCACTGGTGATCGACCTCGTGCGGCTCGTCGAACGCGCCCACCGCGCGGGTGAATGCGGCGTGCTCGAGTGGCTCGCCTGTTTCTTCAAGAGTCCACTCGGTGTCACCGAGCAGGAGTTCTCCGTGCAATTCGCCGCTCTCGAGGCCTGGGCACGCACGCACGCAGACCACCACTGACGTGCTCGTCGGTGGTCATGCATCGCTCCCGACACGATGCGTGACACGTCCGGCATCAGGGTCGCCCGGTAGGCGTCGCAAAAAAATCCGGAAAAATTTTTCTGGATTTCTCTTGACAGTTTCTGGCGGAATCACTCAAAACACTGCCAGTGATGCTGCGACAGCAGGGCGGAACGCTTCGCAGAGCCTCACCAAAACAAATTTCGAATCGTCGTCCGATCCCTTCGACAGAGTGCCCGGGGGATCGGGCGTGTGGTGTGTGTCAGGGCGCTCGTGGCAAGGAGCCATATCGATGGCGAAGAAGAAGAAGAAGGCTGCCAAGAAGGTTGCCAAGAAGAAGAAGGGCCACGGCTAGTCCTTCGCCCGTGCCTGCCTCGTTGATCCGCCATGCCTTCGGGACTGACGGACTGACGAACAGCCGGCCGGGCACGTCGACCGTACAACCGTCGACTGTTCAGACGAGAAAGGCCGGCCCGGGCCCTTGGGCGCCCGGGCCGGCCTGATTTTTTGAGGGTGGCTGTCGCCGTACGAAAAGCCCTCTACCATCTCGGGCATGGCTGCCATCCTCCCGCCCGTCGGCGACTTTTTGCTCGCCACCTGCCAGGGGGGTGCCGAACCGGCCCTCGCCGCGCGGCAGCAGGCGGTGCGGCCCGACCTGGCCCGCGGAGCCTGGCGGCGGGGTGTGCTGACGTTCCGGGTGCCGGCCGGGGGCGCGGCGCTGACTCCGAACGACCGTGACGGGCTCGTGTTCGCCCGCACCGTGGTCCATTCGTGCGGCCAAGTGACGGGCAACGACGTCGCACAACTCGTGCGCTCACTTCATGACCTCGCCGGCGCATATGCGTGGGACGACATCCACGTCTGGCTGCGCGAGCCGCGCGTGGAGGGTGATCCTGCCGCAATCCGCACGGCGCTCGTGGCCGGTCTCGATCCGGATCGTCGCGGTCTCGTGCCGGCCGTCGCAGCACCCACTCGGCTCGGTGCGCTCGTGCTCGACTGCGCGATCGACGGCCCCGACCGCTGGTGGGTGGGCTGGCACGTGGCCGACACGCCGGCTGGCACCTGGCCGGGCGGCATCTATCCCCACAGCCTGCCCGCCGGCAAAGTGTCGCGAGCCTGGCTGAAGCTCGACGAGGCGATCGCGACGTTCGCCCTCGCCCTCGAGCCGGGCAAGCGGGCCGTCGAGCTCGGCGCGGCACCGGGCGGTGCATGCCAGCGGCTCCTCGAAGCCGGCCTCATGGTCACGGGCATCGATCCGGCGCTCGTCGATGACGAGGTCGCCCGACATCCGAACTTCACGCAGTGGCGGATGCGGGCCCGCGACGTGAAGCTCCGGCAGTTTCGCGGATTCGACTGGGTGGTGGCCGACATGAACATCGACCCGAAGAGCACGCTCGACGCAATCGAGCGGGCTGTGTCAGCGCCCGGCACGCCCCCCCGCGGCATCATCGCCACGCTCAAGCTGCCCACGTGGTCGCGGGCGGCCGAGCTGCCAGAGTGGCTCGCGCGGTTTACCGGCTGGGGCTATACGACCCGGGCCCGCCAACTGTCGACCGGGGGCCGGGAAATCTGCGTCGTCGCCGAGCGAACAGCGGTCAGGCGCCCGCCTCCCCGTGCCACGCGGCCGCCGGGTCGCTGAGGCTGCCCGACTCGACGTGCAACCGTCCGACGACCGTGTCGAGCACGAGGGCGCCGGAGCGATCGATGCCGAGGCAGGGCCCATGCACGGTGTCGCCGACAACGCCCGCTCCCAGGCCCCGATACACGGTGACATCCTGGCCGGTGAGGGCGCAGAGCGGCCGATAGCGAGCGGCGAGCAGGCCGTCGTCGACAGCCATGCCCGCAAGCAGCCTGACGAGCCGGGGCACGAATGCCACGAGCACGCTCTCGCGTGGCAGTGGCCGGCCGATGAGGTCGGGCACCGTGGCGATCCGCCGGCCGATCCCCGCCGGCGCAGCGGCTGCGGAGCCGGTCGTATTGACGCCAAAGCCGAAGATCACACGACCATCCGGCACCGTCTCCACGAGAATCCCCGCGAGTTTTCCACCTTCGATCTCGATGTCGTTGGGCCAGCGCACGCGCGGCGCGAGCCCGGGCTCGACACTGCCGATCGCCTCGGCGAGCGCCACTCCGCAGGCGAGCGACCAGGCAGGGCGGATCGGGCTGCCCGCCACGACTCCGGCGTCGAGGACGAGGCTCGCCACGAGCGCCCCATCAGGCTGCCACCAGCGGGCGCCGCGCCGGCCGCGTCCGCGCACCTGCCGATCGGCGACCACGAGGGCTGGCAACGGGGTCGGCGGGTCGGCGGCCAGGGCCCGCGCCCGGTCCATCGTCGTCTCGACCTCGTCGAGATGCTCGAACGTAGCGATGCCAGCCTGAGCGTGGAGCACATGGGCATCGATCGGGTCTGGAGTCATCGATTGGCAAACCGCGCAAAGAGGGCATTCTGCGGGATGGGGCGGCCCATCGGCCATCCCCTGCGACCTTGACCCTGCTTTGCCGCGGCTGGTACCCCCCGGTTCCAAAACCGTGAGGGCGGCACGGGAAGCGGTCTGTTTCGCAATTTCCGACAGGGCAGCGCGTGCGCATCTGGCGTTTCATCCTGGCGTGGTTCACGGCGCTTGCGGCGCTCGAGGCGGCGCCACGCGCAGGCGCCCAGACCGTCGCCCTCCCGTCGCCGGCGCCTTCGTCGCTCGACCGTCTGGCGCAGGCCGGTTCATTTGGCACGCCGCTCTCGCCACCACCACCGGCCTGGGATCCTTACGCGCCGCAGGCGCCGCAGGTGTTTCCCTCGTCTCCTTCACCCGGCACATGGGCCCCAGCGCAGGCGCCCTCGGCGATCAGCGGCCAGCCCGGCTACCCGGGCTACTCCACCGCCGCTCCATCACTCGTGCAGACGCAAAACCCTGCCGGCGCACCCACCTCGCTCTTTCCGCCCGGCTACCCGCAGCAGAACTCCACCTTTCAGCAGACGATGCGGCTCTACCAGGGAGCCCGCGGCAGTTGGGCGTATCTGTTCGGCAACGGCCAGGGCACGAGCGTGGGCGTCAACGAGCTCGACACGACCGCCACGTTCGCGATTCCCTTCTTCCACAACTCGCAGGTGAATCTCAACCACGCTCCGCTCCTCGTGACGCCGGGGTTTGGGCTGCAGCTCTGGGACGGTCCGCAGACCTCGGCCACGATGCTCGCCGACCTGCCCCCCAACACCTACGACGTGTTCGTCGACACGGCCTGGAACCCACAGATGACCCCGGTCTTCGGTGCCGAGCTCGGCATCCGGCTCGGCATCTACACCAACTGGGACGTGCTCGTCACGCAGAGCTGGCGCATCATGGGCCGCGCGATCGGCACCGTGCAGCTCACGCCGACGATGGTCGGTAAGGCGGGCATCGTGTACCTCGACCGTAATCTCGTGAAGCTGCTCCCGGCTGTCGGCGTCACCTGGACACCCGACGCCAACTCGCGCTACGACATCTTCTTTCCAGCCCCGAAGGCGGCGAAACGGTTCACGCAGCTCGGTAAGCACTCGGTGTGGGGCTTCCTGGCCGGCGAGTACGGTGGCGGCGCGTGGACGTTTCGCCGGCAGAGCGGCCAGATCTCGCCGTTCGACTACAACGACGTCCGGATCTCGCTCGGCACCGAGTTCGTACCGCAGACGCCCACCGGCCTCGCAGGCAGCTTCGAAGTGGGCTACGTGTTCGCCCGCCAGCTGTTCTTCGTGGACGGCCCCCCGCAGTACCAAAACCTGAACGATACGCTGATGCTCCGCGCCGGCCTCGCCTACTAGATTGTCCGCGGAAACGGCCGGCAGTTGACAGGACTGGTGACCCCTTGGCACGTCGAAGACGGAGGCGAGGGGGTCGGCGAACGCTCGAGGAGCCTTGGGCCGCCGCGGCCCACGCGACGAGACTTTTGCCGCCCCCGAGCCGGCGCACCGCCACGAAAGGATGCGTCGACGCCATCGTCGCGGCGACGGTGTTGTTCGTCGGCTGCTTCACTGTGCGCGCCGACGACGAGGTCGTGCCGCTGCCGCCGGTGGAGCAGGGGGTGTTCGAGCGGATTCGCCTCGCGGCGCTTGGCGATGTGCGTCTGGCCGCGCTCGGCGACCCGCAGGATCTCACCGAACCGCTCCTCCCCGACGACCTCGCGCCGCCCGGGCAGCCCCGGCAGGAGTTTGAGCCGCCCGCCGGACGAAAACTCCCGCCCGGCGCCAAGCCCGGCGCGCTGCAGCAGGTGATCTTCACCGCCACCGAACTCCCGCGGCTGGGGTCGAACGGCCTCGGGCTCACGACGCTCGACACGAGCCTCACGATCGGCCTGCCGGCGCCGACCGTTAATTCACCGCTGCTGCTCACGCCCGGCTTCGGCGGTACGTTCGTCGACGAGGTGAGTGGGCCGATGGACCCGGGGCTCCCCGGGCAGCTTTACGATGCGTGGCTCCAGGCCCGCTGGATGCGGAAGGTCGGCGACTCGTTCGGCGTCGATCTGGCCGTGGCCCCGGGCTGGTACAGCGACTTCGTCAACGACACGCCACAGGCCTTTCGCATCACCGGCCACGGCTTCGGTGCCTACGAGGCGACGAAGGATCTTCGCATCGTCGCGGGTGTCATCTATCTCGACCGCTACGACGTCAACATCCTGCCCGCCGGCGGCCTGCTCTGGACGCCCTCCGACGACCGCCGGTTCGAGCTCATCTTTCCGCGACCGCGGCTCGCGTGGCGGGTCAAGGAGTCCGACCGCGGAGCACAGTGGGTGTATCTCGCCGGTGAATTCGGCGGCAACCAGTGGGCGGTGCGGCGCGACAGCGGTGCCAACGACGTCGTCGTGTACCACGACTACCGGTTACTCGCCGGCTGGGAGCGCCGCCCGGCCGACCTCGGCATCTCGTGGCGCGTGGAGACCGGCTGGGTGTTCGGCCGCCTCGTCGAGTACTACATCACCGACACGGCCGACTACCGCCCGAACGATACGCTCGTGGTTCGCGCTGGCGTGTGGTACTAGATTCACGCTCCGGCGGGATCCTTGCCGCCGACCCACGGGCCGGCGAGCGACATATATGCCTCGGGCTTGAGCGTGCTACCGGTGTCGCCGGCGTGCCAGCCGGGCACGTGCTTGGGTGCCCCTCGCTCCCTCGAGAGCGTCTCCCACTTCTTGGCCCACGCGGGGCTGCCGTCGGAGTAGGTGCCGGTCGCCGAGTCGAAGTGATAGACCTTGCCGTTGCGATAGCTCATCGCGCCCAAGATCACGGTCACGACGGCAGCTGCGCCCAGGTCGGGCGTGTTGTTGCACATCTCGGGCTTCCCCGCGACCATCGCGTCGAGCCAGTTCTTGAAGTGCAGATACGTCGTGTCGTTCTTCTTGAGATCCTCGTCGCTCAGGTCGGTCTTGATCACCTCGTCCTTGATGTCGGCATTGAACGTCACCTGCGGCCGCTCCGCCACGAACTTGAACTCCGTGAACTGCTCGCCGTTGCCAAACTCAAAGGCGCCGTTGTGGCCACGGATCACCTGCTTGAGCCGGGAGTTCTCGTTACACATGGTCGACGAGATCAGCCCCTGGCAGCCCTCGTTGTAGTCGGCGACCACGGTCGCCACGTCGGGCACGTCGCGGGTGTCGAGCTCGAGGTAGATGCCGCCCGCGCCCACGACCCGGGCCGGGTAGCGGAGCCCCGTGGCCTTGAGCATCGCCGTCGTGCGGTGCACGAAGAGATCGGTGAGCATCCCCGAACCAAACGGCCAGTAGCACCGCCACTGGGCGTAGACCGCCCGGTCGAAGTCCATCTCTGGAGCGAGACCGGCCGACACGCCGAGCCACCGCTTCCAGTCGATCGTCTGGGGCGTCATCTCCTTGTCGAGCTTGTAATACCGCCACTGCCCCATCGAGGAGTTGCGGAAATACTCTGTCTGGAAGCCCATCACTTTGCCGAGCTTGCCAGAGTCAATGAGTTCCCGCGCCTGGTCCCAGACCTTCAGGCTCGTGGACTGCACGCCCACCTGCATCACCTTGCCAGTCTCACGCCACACCTTCGCGACGTCGATCGCCTCCTCGACGGTCTTCGTCATCGGCTTCTCGGCGAACACGTGCTTGCCGGCCCGCAGTGCGTCGACGATCTGGCGGTGGTGCCAGTGGTCGGGCGTGCCGATGCAGACGGCGTCGACGTCCTTGTCGGCGAGCATGTCGGTGTAATCGACGTACCGCTTCGCCTCGACGCCGGTCTCCTTCTTGATGAAGTCGCAGACCGTATCCTCTTGTTTCTTGTAGACCTCGCTCACGGCAACGAGGTCGATGTTGGCCCCTTCGCTTCGCAGTTTGGCGAGCGTCTTCACATGGGCGCCGAAACCGCGGCCCCCGGGGCCGATGAAGCCGATCCGCAACCGGCTGTTGGCGTTGGCCGCCGAGGCGGGCGCGGCTCCGGCGGCGAGGGCCCCTGCGGCCACAGTGGAGGCACCGAGGAACCCACGGCGGGACAGGTTTCCGGCGGTGGACTCGGGGGCGACGACAGGCTCGGACATCGGGGCACTCCTCGCTCGGGATAGGTGGCGGATCGGATTCCGGACATACTATTTCACCACTCGGGCCCGACTCGTGCCAGTCGCAGGCAAATGTCCGTGATTTTGAGGACCATCGCCGTCATCGCGGCCCTGTTTGTCGCGGGGGATGCCGGGGGCACGCCGCCCACCCCGCCGAACGTTCTCCTTGTGGTGGCCGACGACGCCGGCTGGGGGGATTTTTCATTCGTGGGCAATCGGTCGGTCGCGACTCCGGCCCTGGATTCGTTGGCCCACGACGGGGCGGTCCTCGAGCAGTTCTGCGTCCAGCCGGTCTGCTCCCCCACCCGGGCCGAACTCCTCACTGGCCGCTATTACCCGCGAAGCGGTGTCCGAGGCGTATCGCTCGGTCAAGAGCGCATGGCCCCCGACGAGCGCACGCTCGCAAACCTGTTTCACGACGCGGGCTTCGTGACCGGCTGCTTCGGCAAGTGGCACAACGGCACGCAGTGGCCCTACCACCCGCTCGCCCGCGGCTTCGACACCTTTCACGGATTCACTGAAGGTCACTGGGGGGATTATTTCGACGCGGAGATGGAACACGACGGCGCGTTCGTGCAGGGCAGGGGATATATCGCCGACGACGTCACCAACCATGCGATCGGGTTCATCGAAGCTTCCCGACGCAATGCGAAACCGTTTTTCTGCTACGTCGCGTTCAACACACCGCACTCGCCGATGAGTGTGCCCGACACGGCGTGGGCGCGGTTTCGCGACAAGGCAATCGACCAGCGCGGCCCGGAGGGCGACCGGGAGGACCTCACCTTCACGCGGGCCGCCCTCGCGATGGTCGAAAACCTCGACACGAACCTCAGCCGGCTGCTCACCACGCTCGAGCGGCTCGACATGGCCAGCGACACAATCGTCGTCTTCTGCTCCGACAACGGTCCGAACAGCACCCGCTGGTGCGGCGGCATGCGCGGCAAGAAGGGTTCGACCGACGACGGCGGTGTGCGGAGCGTGTGTTGCATCCGGTATCCTGCGCGAATCAAACCGCGCACGATCGTCGATGACGCGACCGGCGCGATCGACATCCTGCCCACGCTCGCCGGTCTCGCCGGCCTCGCGCCGCCCCAGGGAAAGCCACTCGATGGCGTCGATCTCGCGCCGCTGCTCACCGACGCCCACGAATCGATAGCCACCGCAACCACGCTCGCCGACCGCCCCATCGTGGCGAGTTTTGGCGGCAAGGTGAGCGTGCGGACCACGACCCATCGCCTCGACGCCGAAGGCCGGCTCTATGACATGAAGACGGATCCTGGGCAGCTCCGCGACATCGCCGCCGAGCAGCCCGAGAAGGCGACGCGGCTGCGTGAAATCGCAGCAGCCTGGCGGCGCGACGTGCTCGACGCTGTGCCGCGGCCCACGGAGGAGCGGTTTCCCGTTGGGTATCCCGGGGCGGCGCTGACCGAACTGCCTGCCCGCGATGGCGTGCCGCACGGTGGCGTCGTACGCAGCGGCAAGGCCCCCAACTGCTCGTTCTTCACGAACTGGACGAAGGCAGACGATTCGATCACTTGGGCGGTCGATGTCGTTGAGCCGGGCCGCTACACGGCCGAACTCTGGTACACCTGCCCGCCCGCTGACGCGGGCTCCACGGTCACGCTCTCTGGCGGCAGCGGCACGGTCACCGGCACGATCGCCCCCGGCTGGGATCCGCCGCTCAATACGGCCGACGACCGCGTGCCCCGCGGCCACGGCGAGAGTTTTTCGAAACAGTTCCGACCGCTCACGCTCGGCACGATCACGCTTGAAAAAGGCCCGACGACGCTCATGCTGCGGGCGACGGATGTTCCCGGCGCGTCAGTCGCCGACATCCGCCGGCTCGTCCTCCGCCCCGTCAAGTAGGACAGGCCTCAGCCTATCGCCCTCGACAGAGTCCGTGCCTCAGGCGTCGGCCCCGCGGCGCGAGCGGGCCATCATCTCGCGGCGGCTCGACACGTGGAGCTTCTCGTAGATGCGCTGCACGTAGGTGCCCACGGTGCTCGTCGAGATTCCGAGCTCCTTCGACACCTCCTTGTAGGAATAGCCTTTCACGAGCAGTTCGAGCACCTGCTGCTCGCGGGGCGCGAGGCTCTCCTCGTCGGCAGCGGCGGGGGCGGCAGTCGCATGCGGCATAACCGACCTGCCCGAAAAAACGGTTTTGCCGGGCACCTTCGCCGCAGGCTCACGACGCCGAAACGTCTGGATCACCTTGCGGGCGATCGTGGGACTCATCGGCACGCCGCCACCGCGCACCTCGCGGATCGCCGCCAGCAGATGCTCTTTCATCACCGGCTTCACGAGGTAGCCATGGGCCCCGGCAGCGAGGGCGTCGAACGTCGTCTCCGGATCCTGGTAGACCGTGACCATGAGGATCTGTGTGTCGGGGAGCTGCGGAGCGAGCGCCGCCACGCACTCGACGCCGGTCGAGTCGGGGAGGTTAACGTCCATGATGATGACGTCGGGCGAGAGCGGTGGGATCCGGCTCATCGCCTGCTCACCAGTAGCAAACACGCCCACGCACTCGCAGTCGTCGGCCGACTCGAGGATGTCCGTAAACGTGCGTCGCAGCCGGGAGTCGTCCTCGACCACCGCGACACGAATCGTTGAGGGTGTGGTCATAGGTGAAGTTCTTCTTGGTCTAACCCGTTTCGGCCATCCGACCGCCGTGTAGACAATTTCACGACCACTCAGGCTGCCGGGCACGCTGCTCACGCAAGCGGCGCCGCGATCTCGACCCGCGTCCCGCCCCCGTGCCGGCTGTCAATCCGGAGTCGTCCGCCGATGTCCTCCGCCCGGCGACGCATGTTGTCGAGGCCCGCGTGCCGGCCGTCCGCATGCGGGCCGGAAGCGGCTGCGACGTCGAACCCCTGGCCGTCGTCCTCGACGCCGATGGCCACCTGCCGGGTGTCGATCGTCACCCTGACCCGTACCACCTTCGCCCCGGCGTGCTTGACCACGTTGTTGAGCGCCTCGCGCACGATGAGCAGGACGTTGTGCCGCACCCGGCCCGAGAGCGGCGTGGCAGGAATGTCGTCGGGCACGTCGAGCCGGATCGTGATTCCGGCCGACTGCGCAAACTGCGCGGCGGAGTGGGTGAGATATCCGACGAACCGGTCGAGCGTATCGTTCTCGGGATTCACCGCCCAGACGATCGCATCGACGCTGCGAATCAGTTCCACGGCCGAAGCGCAGACCCGTCCGGCACGGTCGAGGATGCCCGCCTCCTGCACCTCGGCCGTGTGCGTGGCGGCGAGCCGCTCGACGTCGCGGCGGAGCCAGTCGGTCTGCACGGCGATCTCGGTGAGCCCCGCGCCCACGTCATCATGCAGGTCGCGCGCGATCCGGGCACGCTCCTGCTCGAGCGTGTGCTCCCGTTCGATCTCGCGCAGCCGCCGCTTCATCCGCCGCACGCCTGCGGCCCGCACGCCGGTTGCCACCGCAGCCACCCCGAGAATTCCGGCGCCGGCCCACACGTCGCGCCGCAGATGGAAGGGCACGTAGACCTCGATCGCAACGCTTGACTCAATGCCGGTCGGCTCCCCACCGGGCTGCGCCAACTCTGCGCGAAAAAGATATCGGCCGGGCTCGAGCCGCCCGTAGTCGGCCACGAGTTCACCACCCCGGCCCGACGTTGCAGCCATCGACCATTCCAGCGTTACCAGATCACCTGGTTCAACCGGAAACGATTCCTGCGTCGCCCAGTTGCCATAGCGCTTGGAATCGTCGTCCACGAGGACGAGAATCGGATGCGGCTGGGGCTGCGATCGCATGCGGACCTGGCTGATCTCCGACTTGGAGCCCAGACGCTGCCAGCCTTTGGGCCTGGCCAACGGGTGGAAGGCATCGCCGGCGATCCCGAGATCGCGCGTGAGTTCATGCCGGATCGGATCGGCGCGGCCGGGCCGTTCGATCGTGAGTACCACGTCGTCGATCGCGACGATCCCAACGTTCTCCGGATTGGGAGCCGTGATGAAGTCCGCAAGCACGCTTCGGGCACGTGGCGGCGCCTCCGCCTTGAAGACATGCCGCTTCCAGGTGGAGGCGTCAGGGGTGCCTTTCCAGCCGCTGTTGTCCAACTCGATGAGGTGTTCCTTGCTCCCGATCCGGGCCGCCGATCCGTCGTCGAACAGGATGTCGGCCTTGAATTTTCCGGGAACGTCGCGCCAGGCCTGGTCGAGCGCGTCGAGCCGATACCGCAGCCGCGTGCCCTGCGGCGGTTCGAGACCGCTTTCAGGAGCGGGCGCAGTCTGCGCACCAGGCCGGGCGTCGTCATCATCCGTGGCGACACACCGCACCTGAACCTGTCGGGCGGTCGATGGAATCCGTACGGCCGGCGCCGCACTCTCGGCCGCCGGGATGGCCACGGGCCGGCCGTCCACTCGCATCTCTTTGATCGTCACCTCGGCGGCACGCGCCGTGCCGAAGCCACCCCAGACAGCCACCACGAGTCCCGCGACCCATGTGCCGTGCAAGCGGCCGGGAGATCGAGCGAAGCGTTCCATGCCTGCATCGTAGCACGGCCGTCAGCCGGCTCGCCGGCGCTCTTGACGGACCGCGTGCGGGCCGAAGGTTTGCTCGAGCAGCGCCGCGTGCTCGCGAATCACGCGTGCATGGGCCGGATTCGCGGCGACGTTCGTGAATTCGTCGGGGTCGCTCGCGTGATCGTAGAGTTCGACGGAGCCGTCGTTCCGCTGAATGTATCGCCAGCGGACAGTGCGCACCGAGCGGCCGTTGCCCCAGCCCTTGGGCATCGCGATCAACGCGGCCGGTTTTCCCGCGGCGGCAGGATTCCGTAGCAGCGGCTGAAAACTCGTGCCGTCGAGATGATCGGGGGCCGGCAGGCCGGCCACCTCGCAGAACGTGGGAAAGAGGTCGATGAGTTCCACGATGCCGTCGGCCCGCGTGCCGGCAGCCGCCCCGGGAGCTCGCACGATAAGCGGCACACGCAGCACCTGCTCCGAGATCGTGTGCTTCACCCACTGACCGCGCCAGCCGAGGTGGTAGCCGTGGTCGGATGTAAACGCAACGACGGTGTTTTCGGCGAGCCCCTCGGCCTCGAGGGCGGCGAGAATCTGGCCCACCTGCTGGTCGAGGAGCGAGACGGCGGCGTAATAAGCGTGCATCGCCTCGCGGGCGACTTCGTCGCTCACCGCGAGCGGCGGCTCATAGTGGAGCGAGCCCGCTGGCAGCGGCGTCGCGTCGGGCGGGGTTTTCTCCGGGCTGAACTTCGCCCGCTCATGGGTCTCGTGGAGTGTTCGGAGCGTGTTCCACGGCACATGCGGAGAGTGGAAGCCGACGGCCGCAAAGAACGGCTTCGAGGCGTCGCGCCGCGTTGCGAGGAACTCGATTGCCCGGTCGGCCACCTGCGCGTCGTGCATCTGCTCCGGGCCATCGCCGACGCCGACGTGCGAGAAAATCCGCTGGAGACTCTTGCCATCGGGCTGGGGTTCATCTTCATCCAGTTTCGTGAGGCCGCCCAGGCCCCGCTTCGGCTTCAGGTCGGCGTAGGGCACATGGATGTCCCAGGCCTCGGCATCGAGATACTCCTCGGTGTGGTCGATCTTGCCCACGGAAAACGTCTGGTAGCCGTGGGTGCGGAACCACCGGCCGAGCGTCATCGTGTCGGGGTGCTTCTGAAAATGATTGGCCCCGGCGTGGGCGTTGTTGAGGCCGAGCATGAAGGCCGTGCGGCTCGGCGTGCAGACCGAGCCCTGGGCGTAGGCGTGCGTGAAGAGCACCCCCTGCGCTGCGAGCCGGTCGAGGTTGGGCGTGATCGCGGCCCTGTCGCCGTAACAGCCGAGCCGCGTGGCGAGGTCGTCGGCGACGAGAAACAGGATGTTGGGTCGCCGCGGCTCTGCGCCGCCCGCCGCTGCCGCGACGACGCATGCAAGACCCGCGACGACGGCACCCAACCTCATGACACCCGGCGTCGCGCCAGACTCCAGCCCGCGAGGATCACGCCGACACTCGCCAGGACAAGCGCTCCCGGCTCAGGCACCACGACGGCCTGCATTGTCACTGTCAGGTCGCGCTGCTGCGTCGAGCCCGCCACGCTCTGGTTGTCATAGAACGTGAGTGTGTAGCTCCGGTTGAACGAGCCTTCGGTCGAGGGCGTGAACTGCGCCGTAAACAGGCTGCTCGTCCCGCCCGCCAAGAGATCGGCGAACGAGGACAGCCCCGACGTGAACCCGTCGCCGTTGCCTGTGAACGCCGTGAGCGCGAGGCCCGCCGTCAGGCTGGCACCGTACGTCTGGCTGGCGAGGTTCGTCAGGGAATACGTGCGGCTCTGTGCGCCGGCCGACACGTCGACCGAGCCGAAGTCGAGCAGGATCGTGCCGGTCGTCAGCGGATTGAGCACGGCCAAGCCCGCTGCCGTCGCGAACCCGGGCGTCGCATGGTCGAGCACGTTCAACGCTACGGTGCCCGTGGCCGAGGTCGCGAATGCGTTGGGGTCCGAGACGGTGAACGTGGCGGCCTGCGCAAGGCCGGGCGTGCCCCCCACGTACGAGAAGCCGGAGACGCTTCCGCTCGTCGCCTGCGGCGCCACCGTCGTCGGGCCCGACACCGCACCCACGATGCCGCTCCCCGCGGCACTCGTGAACGCCAGATCCTGGCCGCCCGTCGGGGATGCGTTTTGCACCGCGTAGGTGAAGGCCACCGTGCCGCCGGTGATCACCTGGGCGGCGGCGGGCGTGGTCGAGATCGTGCCGAACACCGGCTTGGCCCAGAGATAGGCGTCGGTGCCCGACGTGCCGAATGAGTAGGCCGAGGGGGCATTCGCTGCCGTGAACGTGTTTACGCCGCTCGAGCCCGTGACCACCTGGTAGCGGCCCTGCGTGAGGCTCGATGCGCCGGCGAAGTCGATCTTGGCACCGCTCGTCACGCTTACCGGCGCGTTGAGCACGAGCCGGTCGAGCGTAGCCCCGCTGCCGCTGATCGCAACCTGGCTCGCGGCACCGAAGGAGACCGTGCCTGAACTGATCGTGAGCGTGCCCACGCCATTGACGCCGTTCACAACGTCACCCGGTGCCACAATCCCACTGACCGACACGGCCTTGCCGATGCCCGTGGCGCCCACGCCCGTGTAACCGGTCGTCATGTCGAACGAGCCCGTACCGCTGAGCTTGGCACTGCTGCCGATGTTCAGGCCGGTGTAGATCGTCTGGTCCTTGAAATTCCGGTTCGTCCATGCGCCGTTGTTCACCAGCGTGCTCGTGCCGAGGACGCTCAGTTGGTACCCCAGCGAATTCGATCCACTCGCATCCGTCGTGGCATTGAACGACGAGTTGGCGTTCACGCGGAGCGTGCCCGCCGAAGCAGCACCACCGACCTCCAGCGTGGAGGTGCTCGAATTTGCGACACCATACAAGATCGTACCGGCGGTACTGCCGTTGGTCGTGTAGACGCCCTGTGCCTTCCCAGCGGAACCATCGCCGATCTGAACGGTGCCGCTGTCGATCAAAAGCGTCTGCGTGCCCGACAGGAAGGTGACGCCAAGCAGGTTGGCACTCAGCGTGTACGCTCCGGCGATCGACAGAGAGGCGTTTCGTTGGCTGGGGTTCGACGGGCTGGCAATAGTCCGTGCGTAGCCAAGCCCAAGAATCCCGGAGGTGCCGGTTGTGGTGGGCGTCATGAAATCGAAGTTGCGCTGGAGCAGCACCGTGTTCGTGCCGGACGAAACAATGACGTTTGACTGTGAGGTGCCCGATGTGGCCGCGGCATCGGAATTGATCCGAAACGTGACCGTATCGCTAAGATTGAAACGGAAGGCCTGGCTGCCACCATTGCTCCCCGAGGTGGCCGCCCAGGCGACGGTGCCGCTGCCGCCAATTGGGTTGTTACGGGCGAAATTCACCTGGCTTGCGAACGACAGGAGCGAGTTGGAGTTCAACGTGATCGACCCGGCCGTAGCCTGAGTCGCCAAGCCGTTGACCGTGATCGTAGCGCCAGACCCGATTGAATTCGCACTGGTACCGGACGTGCCAGTGATCTGCCAGTTTTGGAAAGACACGTTTACGTTATTCGCCACCGTGAGGCTCGTGCCGGTGGTCAGCTGACTGCCAAGAAAGGTCGTGTTACGGTTGATGACCGTTGACCCCGCCGTGCCGGATGCGGACAACGTCACATTCGTACCCCCGGTGCCGCTGCCGAACACCACTGTGTCGGCGATCGTAGGCGTTCCCGACGGCGACCAATTGGTGTTCGTGCTCCAGGTGGCGTTATCGGCACCTGTCCACGTATACGTCGCCGCTGCGACAGGCACGGTGATCGTGACGAGCAGCGTCGCCATCGCACGCGAGAGAAACCGAGCAAACGCCGCCGCAAGCACGAGAGGCCTCATCTGAATCTTCCCTTTTGGAAACCGCGGCACCGAATGTTGGATGCAGGCAAAACTCCACCCCTCCATAGTGCAAAAAATATCCCGCCCCACGGTCCAGTTCCTGTCGCTCTTCTATCCACATTTATCCACACGCCGCGGGGCGCCACGGGCCGGCTCTCGACGGGTCGCTCGGGCTTTTTTCGGCATAAAAACCCACTTCACGCGATCGCCCGCGTTCAAGCCCCGGCTCCGGCAATCACAGCCCGGATGGCGGGCTCGAGAGCCTCGGCAAGTAGGGCATACCCCTCTGCCGAGAGGTGCAGGTGGCCGTCGGAATAGGCGGTGGCGTTGAGCCCGCCATCCGCCTTCAAAAACCGGGCCGACGCATCGACGACACGCACGGAGGAATTGGCACCGAGTTCGAGCCGGTCGATCGCTTCGTTGATCGCGACGACGGCCTCGTGCGTGGGGCTGCCGGGCTCGAACGCGGGCAGCACCTTCACGACGACCACCTGCGAGGCCGGGCACTTACGCCGGAGGTTGTCCACGCACAGAGCGATGCCCTTGGCGACCGCGTCGGCCGGCACGCCATTGGCCGCCACGAGCGGTGCGTTGTTGACGCCGACCATGAGTACGATGACCTTCGGGCTCACGCCATCGACGAGCCCATGCTCGAGCCGCCAGAGGATGTTCTCCGTCCGGTCACCGCCGATGCCCGCATTCACCGTGCGCGCGTCGCGAAACCGCCGCTGCCATGCCTCGCCGAGCGGCATCCGGTCGATCGGGCTGCCACCCCAGCCCTGCGTGATCGAGTCGCCAAGCAGAAGGATGTCGAGAGCACTGCCGGCGGCTCGTACTTCGTCGATGATCCGCCGGTGATGGTCGATCCAGGCGTTGCTCAAGTGTTCTTCGCCCCACCGGGCCGCCGTCGGCACCACCGGCCACATCGCTGGCAGATGCTTTTGCTCCTCATGACCGGGCTTTCGGCTGTATTCCGGCGTCTGCACGTAGGCCAATTCGGCCACCGTGAGCGGCCAGCCGAAGGGCTGCGGATCCATCCGCCCGGCGACGTAGGCCGCATAGGGATACTCCGGGCTTTTTGAGTTTGCGGCAGCCTTCGGGGCCGTGGAGGGCGTTGCCGCGGCGGGCTTTGCCGCCGGCTCACCGCCGCCCGCCCCGAGCACCTTTTCCAGGAGCAGCCGCAGCTTGGCGGCGTAGAGGTCGTAGCCTGCGGGAATGAGATGGATATTGTCGGCGTGGTAGAGATCTTTTTTGAGGGTGCCGTCGGCGTTGAGAAGATCGCCTGTGAGGTCGAGAAGCTGCACCTTCGGATCGGCCGTAAGGTTGAGCGCGTCGATCGCGGCGTTCGTCTTCTTGATGTCCTCGTAAAAGGCATTGCCCGGTGCATGGGCGGGAAAAATCTTCACCACCACGATCGCAGCCTCGGGAAACTTCTCCCGCAGGTTCATGAGGCAGGCCTTGATCCCCTCGGCCGCCGCCTCGACGCCTGTTTCCGGCGTGAAGAACATGTTGTTGTTCCCGATCAGGAGCACGCAGGCCTTGGGCTCGAGGCCGGCCACGCCGCCGTGGTCAAGCCGCCAGAGCACGTTTTGCGTCTTGTCGCCGCCGATCCCGATATTTACCGTCTTCCACTCCGGGAAGTTCTTGGCCCACGTCGGGCCCCACTGCTGCGTGATGCTGTCGCCGACCAAGAGCACGTCGATCGGGCCTTTTGAGGCTGCAACCGTCTTCACAAGCCCCGCGTGGAAATCGAGCCATGCCGTGCCGCCCCAGAAGCCGGCCGACGGCACGACGGGCCACAGCGCGGGCTTGTGCTGGTTTTCCTCACGACCCGGCCGACGGTCGTGCTCGGGCTTGAGCACATAGGCCTTTTCCTCCTCCGTGAGCGGCCAGCCCGTCTGCTGCGGGTCCATCACGCCGTTGTTGTAAGGGGCGTAGGCGTACTCAAGCGCCGCAACGCCTTGGACCCAAAGGACCGCAACCATCACGATCAGAATCGACGGTATGCAACGCACTGCATAATCTCCTCGGGGGTGAAACGTTCCCACGGGAGCCGACCTTATCCCCGCCCGAGTCCCGACAAGAGTCGCAATTTTGGCCACAGGGCCGTCAACGCGCGAGATCGAAAGTTACGGTGCGGTGGCCGTCGTCGACCGTCGCGGAAAGGCCACTGGTTTTCACCGACGCGTATTTCTCGGGCAGCAGCGACTTGAATCCGGCGGAGTTACCTTGGGCGTCGTAGAGTTCCTCCTGTGAACTCACGGCCACGTTGTATGCGCCGGGTTTCACGACAACCCGAAACCGGCCGGCGGTGATCCGGGCTGTGCCTGCCATTCGGCCGTCGTTTTCGATGAACTGCACCACACCTTTGGGGATCGGCTGGCCGGCCAATGAGAGCGTGCCATCGACGGTGATCGCTCCGGGCGGGACTGCAGGCCTGCATCCAACGACGCACATCATCCCCGTCACGAGAAACGACGCGATTGTGGCTGGCAGCGGCGAAAGGCAAACGACCGCATCGCGCGTCATGGCACACTCACGCTTTGGCCATCGCGCCGATCGCCGAGCCGGTTGTAGACGTCGAATTGGATCCACTCCTCCAAAAACCGCACCGCACCGTCGCCGAAACAGAAAAAGGCGCCGCCAGGATGGTTGCTTGCTGCGATCGTGGCGTTCACCGACGAGTTGTCGTTGGTAACGTCGAAATTTGCGCTGTTGATGGCGTTTCTGGTGGAGACGCCATAGGATTCGGCCCCGGCGATTCCGGCGTAACTCGACCATTCAGGCCGCCGCTCGGCAAACATGATGGTCTTGGCGAGGCCGTCGGTCACATCCTTGAATTTGCATTGAAACCTGCTCTGGATCCCGAACATTCCGGGGTTCATCGAGGCCTGTGGTTTCGTACCCATCGTCGCCGCCCCACAGCCCGGTTCATTGACGTAAACGTTGCAATACGAAGGCGACCCGGCGGCCGAACAGTCGGTGGTCGCGCCGCCGTTTTGCTGCGGCCCGCACATCGTGGCATAGCACGACGCGCCCGTCGGTGCGCCGGCCCCGGCCACGAAATACCGGAAGCCGGAATATGATCCCGACGTCCGCATCGTCGCCGCCGCGGCGTTGCTCGGACACGCCTGATGCGGGAAGGGCCTGGAGACGAACAGCCCCCGGTTGGCGGTGGCGTTGAGATTCAGGGTCTTATTGAGCGTGTCATAGACCTCCTGCAGTTCGATGTACGGCATGACGTCTACGTTCCAGTTCGTCCAAGGCGGATTGGTGCCCGTGGCAAGGAGTCCGGAATTGATCATGTTGGCCGCAGCACAGCCGTCGCCGAGCGTAATCTGCGACGTGCAGGGGAGTTTCCCCTTGGCGTCGTGGTGCCCATGCATGCCGAGGCCGATCTGCTTGAGTTTGTTCGTGCATGAACTGCGGCGTGCCGATTCGCGGGCTGCCTGTACGGCCGGCAGCAGCAGGCCCACGAGCACGCCGATGATCGCAATCACGACGAGCAGCTCGACGAGCGTAAACGCGCGCGAGGACGGGCGAGAGCCATTTCTGATCGAGGTCGTCACGAAAAACCCCCGGCGATGAACACAAACCGGCGTTTATCCTAGGCCCGCCCCGCCCCCGCCGCCCGTCGAACATTTATCTACACGAAAACCCTACTGCTCGCCGGAAAACAGGTCGCTTGTGGCGACGGCATGGATGAGCGAGCGGATCCCGTAGTCGTCGCCTTTCGTGGAGGCCACAAGAGCTTCGATCGCCTTCCGGTCGGCATACGAGATGTCGGCCCCGGTCGCGTAGCGGAGCATGTAGCTCACGAGTGCCCGCGCGATCACGTGCGGCCGGCCGGCCAACTCGTCGCGAAAGGCCTCGATGCCGGCAAACGGTTTGCCATTGGGAAGCCGGCCGGAGTCGTCCACCTTCGGCCCGAGCTTGAACCGCAGCGGCTGCACGACGAGCGGCAGTGGCGGCGGGGGATCCCCCTTCCCGGTGATGCGGTAGCGGGTGCGATAGCCGCCGACCGGATCGAAGCTCTCGAGGGCGAATCCCGGCGGATCGATCTTCTTGTGGCAGGCGGCGCAGGTGGCGTCATTGCGATGGCGGTCGAGCTGCTCGCGGATCGTGGTCGCCCCGCGGGTGTCGGGATCGATCGCCGAGATTCCAGGCGGCGGGGGCGGGGGCGGTGCGTTGAAAAACCGGTCCATCACCCACTTGCCGCGGGTGACAGGGGAGCTCACCGTGCCATTGGCCGTGAGCTTGAGGATGGCCGCCTGCGTGAGGAGCCCGCCACGATGGCTCGTCTTCGGGAGCGACACGCGGCGCGGGCCGACGCCCTCGACTCCTGCGATTTCGTAGTGCTCGGCAAGCCGCTGCGTGAGGATCGTGAAATCGGAGTCGGCGAGCACCTTCACCGGTTCGTTCTTCTCGATGCACTCGCGGACGAACCCCCGGGTCTCCGCAAGCATCCCCTCACGCAACAGCCACGAATACTCGGGGTAGAGGGTCTTGTCGGGCATCGTCTCGTCGATCTTTTCGAGCTCGAGCCACTGGTTCGTGAAATCCTCGATAAACCGCCCGCTCTTCTCGTCGGCGAGAAGACGATCGACCTGTCTCCGGAGAACGCCTTCGTCCGCGAGCGTGCCGGCGGCCGCGGACGCGAGAAGATCGGCATCAGGGGGTGAGTTCCAGAGCCAGAAGGAGAGCCGCGACGCGCGGGAGAAGAGAACGGGCGTGGTGCCCGGCACCTCCGCCGGATGAAACAGGAACTCGGGGCTCGTGAGGACCGCGACGTAGGCCCGCCGCATCGCGTCTTCGAAGCAGTCGTACGCAGCAAGCCGGGCTTCGACGAGCACGGCGTAGGGCTCCACCTCATCCTTCGACACCGGGCGGCGGAAGGCCCGCGGGAGGAAGTCGGCAAGCAGCCGGCGGGCGTCGGCGGAGGGATTCGCCGCGTGTACGGTCTCGAGCGGCGGCGATCGCTCCGCCGGCGGGAGTTCGCGGAGTTTCGGTCGGAAGACGCCCCCCACTTCACGGAACGGCTGGCGGGGCGGCGGCATCGCACCTGCTTGCGGATCGAACGGCTTGATCGGCAGCATGCCGAACAGCCGCCGGTGGCTCTCGGGAGGCCAGGACTTGTCGATCGGGCCCTCGATCTCGAACCAGTCGAGCGTCACGCCGTCGCCCACAAACCCCGCCGTCTGACCGCCCTTGAGCCACACGTGCATCCTGTTTCGCACCGACACCGGGTCGAGCACGAGGGTCTCATGGGCGTCGAGCCAGGCGGTCACTTCATGCACGGTGGGTTCCAGCGAGGGGGCATCGACGAGCTGGAGCAGGCGGCCTTCCTCCTGCTGCCGACCCTCGGCATGGGCCCGCAGCGCCATCGCTTGCCGGGTGAGGGCCGGTTCGACCTTGCCCTTGTTCCAATGGAAGCCCCACGTCGAGAACCGCATCCGATAACGCCCCGGATAGAGAGCCGAAAAATCGACGGCCGACTCCCGGCCGGCCATGTTTTCCATGAGGATGCCGATCGAGTCATCGCCCGAGGTGTGCTTGGCCTCTTCAAAGAGCTTCCAGCGGGCGTTCCAGATCGCGGGGTCTCGTTCCATGATCTCCGGTATCAAATGCCCAGGCCGGTCGGAGAATGCGTTCAACAGTGGCATCACGGGATCCGGCTGGCGGTTCTTAAGAAGCACTGAATTACCCTCGACGACCTGCGACCTGAGTTTGAAGAGATCAACAGGCCTCACCCGTGCCTTGTACACGGGGGGCGGCGTACTGCGGGTTGCGATCGCCGCGGTGAGGGCGTGCTCGGCGGCGGCCGCGTAGGCCGTGACGTGGGCCAGCGAGAGATCGAGCGCGCCCGCCACCTTGTCGAACCCCGCGATCCGCGCGTCGGGCGGCAGCATCTCCCGGACTTCGAGCCGGGGGAGCGCAAGGAGGTCGCGGAGCGTGTTTTCATACTCGCTGCGCGTGAGGCGCCGCATGCGGATCCGCCCGGCTTCGCGAGCCGCGGCCTCGTCGGCCGCCACGATTACTTCGTCGAGGGAGCGGAGCGCCGCGTTCCGATCGCCCTTCGCTGGCTGTTCACTTCCCTTCGGCGGCATCTCACCGGCGATCACGCGGTCGTAGACCCGCGTCAACCGCTGCCGCACCGACGGGTCGGTGAGCTCGGCCGGCAGTGCCGTTAGATCGAGCCCGGCCTCCCCCTCCTTGCCCGCGTGGCAGTCGTGGCAATAGCGGCGAAAAAACCCTTGCAGTGGGGCGAGGTCGCCGGCCGCGGCGGGCTGCGCCGCCGCCGAGATCATCGAAAGAACGGCCACCAACCTCGCCATCACGCGTCGAGCCCTCGCAGCGACCCGGTACTCGTGGCAAATGATTCCGCTTCCAGGCCGAATCGTCGGAGCATCGTCACGAACAGATTCGCAAGTGGCTCGTTGCGCTGCTCGTCGAATGCGAGATGGCCCGGGTGGCGGTAGCCGCCCCCAGCGAGGATGAGCGGCAGGTTCACCGTGGCATGCGCGTTGGCATTACCCAGGCAGCTGCCATAGAGCACCTGCGTGTGGTCGAGAAGCGTGCCTTCCCCTTCGCGCACGCCCGCGAGCCCCGCAAGGAATGTGGAGAAGGCCGTCATCTGGGCCTCCTCGATCTTTCGAAGTTCGGCGATTTTGTCCGGCTCGTTGCCGTGGTGCGTGAGGCCGTGGACCTCGCTCTTCACGCCCGGCACGTGCGGCACGACGGAGAAAGTCGCGATCGAGAGCGTGACAGCCCGGGTGGAATCCGTCTCGAGAGCGAGCCGGGTCAGGTCGAACATCAGCTTCGACTTCGCGATCACCTCGTTGGCGTCGGCGATGTCGCTCGGTTCCGGGTAGTCCACCTTCGGTTTCGGCTTGTGCTCCCATGCGCGAGCCTGCGCGAGCCGATCCTCCATCTCTCGCACGCTTGTGAAAAACTGGTCGAGCCTGGCCCGATCGGCCCGGTGGACGCGCTTCTCCAGGCTCACGGCCTTGTCGAGTACGAGGTCGAGCACGCTCCCGCCAGCCTCGATCCGACGCATGGCAGCCGCCTGCTCCGCGGCGGTGCCCGCCACGAACAGACTCCGGTAGAGCCGCTTCGGGCTCGTCTCGGCCGGGATCGGCACGCCCGACCGCGACACGGAGAGCGTATTGGAATAATGGTCGCCGTTACGGACGCTCATCGCGAGAAACGGAAACCGTGTTTCGGTCGCGAACTTCTCGGCCACGACCTGATCGAGCGAGATCGTGTTGCGGAAGCTCGGCTGCCCCGGATGCGGGCTGCCCGTGAGGAAGCACTGGGCAGCGTGATGATTACCATCCACCTCAGGATGTGACATCCCAGAGAATACGGTGAAGCGGCCGCGGTGACCGCCGAGGAGGTCGAGGTAGGGGCTCGATGGGGCTGCACCGGCGGCTGGCGCAGCGGTGGGAAAGAAAAACTGCGGCATCATGCCGAGGGCATTGTGGACGAGCACGAGCCGCCGCGGGGCCAGCGCCGGCTCTGCCCGCAAAGCTCGCGGCAGGAGCGACTCGAGCAGCGGCAGCGCAATGCCGGCTCCGGCCGCCCGCAACAGCGAGCGCCGCGACACCGACACGGAGCGGCCGGGATTGAATCTCCGCATGTCTTGACCCTAGGCCACTGCTCGCCCGGTCAACAGTCGCTCATTTACCGACCCGGTGGCCGCAACATCACGGATTCGTGAGATTCGGGTTCCAGAGGCCGGGCTTGATCTCCGGCACGGTGCCGTCGGCCGGGAGGGTCGTCTTCACGGCCGCGGCCAACTGCTTCGAGAGGTCGGCGACCGTCGCCGCATGGGCCGGCACCTCGGCGAGGTTTGTGAGTTCCTTCGGGTCGGCATCGTGGTCGTAGAGCTCGCGTCCCTCGCGGCCTTCGTCCCATTCGGTGTATCGCCAGCGCGGCGTCCGCAGCGAGTAGCCATAGAACTGCTTGCCCTTGGCACCCTCTTCCTTCGGCTGCGACGTCCGGCCGGGGTTGCCCCGGGTCACCTGCGTGATGGCCCAGCCGCGGCCTGCGGCCGAAGGGTCGGCAAGCAAGGGCACCAGGCTCTGACCCTGGAGATTCTTCGGGGGATCGACGCCGCAGAGCGCCGCGAGCGTCGGAAAGATATCGACCTGTGACACGGGTGACTTCGCCACGCTCCCGGCCTGGCAGCGACCCGGCGCCGCGATCAGAAGCGGCACGCGGGCGCTCTCCTCGAAGAGGCTCATCTTCTGATAGAGGCCGTGCTCGCCCATGTGATAGCCGTGGTCGCTCGTGAACACGACGATCGTGTCATCGGTGAGGCCGTGCTTATCGAGCGCATCGAGCACACGGCCGACCTGGGCATCGAGAAAGCTGATACTCGCCAGATACGCCTGCAGCGCCTGCCGCCGCTGGTCGTCGGTCATCCGATCCTGCTCGGCCTTGCGGCTGCCGAGTGCCGCCTTCGGCAGGTCCTGCTGATCCTCGGCCACGCCCGTGACGAGCGGCATCTCGGCCTCGGGGTACGTCTCGAAGTAGGGTGTCTTCGGGGCCACGTATGGCGTGTGCGGCCGGTAGAAGCCGACCGCGAGAAAGAACGGCCGTGAGCGGTCGCGGGCGCAGCGTTCGAGCACCCAGGCCGCGTCGTCGGCCATGATCCCGTCGGTGTGCGCACGGTCGCCCCGGGGCGAGGCATACCAGCTCAGCGTGCCGCCAAACTTTCCGGCCTCGAGCGAGAAGATCTTCGGCTCCTCTTCGAGCCGGTCGCAGCCAGCGGGGTTGATCTCAAGCTCCCATGAGCCAGGGTCGTCGTGGCCGTTGGTGCCGACCGACATCGGCACGTTGTAGTGATACATCTTGCCGACGCGGGCGGCGAAGTAGCCCGCGAGGCGAAACGCCTGCGGCATCGAAAGCTGCGACGGAATCGACTGCCGGAAGATCTGGCCGTTGCCATGGATCCCAGTGGAGTTCGGATAGAGCCCAGTGAGGAACGAGTTGCGGCTCGGGCCGCAGAGCGGAAACGTGCAGTACGCCCGCTCGAACCGCACGCCGCGGGCCGCGAGCCTGTCGATGTGGGGCGTCTTCACGATCGGATCGCCGTAGCAGCCGAGAAAGCAGTTCAGGTCGTCGGAAACGATGAACAGGACGTTTTGCCGCGAGTCGGCAGAATCGGCCACGCCAGCCCCGAAGAGGAACGCGACACAGACGAGCCCGATGCGGAATATCACTGGTTGATCCTTCTGGCACATGTGAGGACCAAGACGTCGTGCTCAACCGAGAGGTTGGTGTCTCTTCGTGTCCGCCGTTCAATACTGCTTCATGGTGACATACCGAAGTACCCGCCGGACCGTTTCGGCGAGTTCGGGCGCTGCAGCCAGGGCATCGGCCAGCACCGCGTCGGCGCTCTCGATGAGGTAATCATGGGCGATCGCATTTCGCAGGAGGCGCATTTCTCGCCAGCGATGAGCCGAGTCGATGAGCTCGCGGGCCTCGGCCCGTTGCAGACGATCCAGCGCCGTACCCTCATCTACCAACTCGATCTGGTCGAGTGTGCGAAACATGCGTTGCACGAGGAAGTCGTTGAGCCTGGCAAACCGCGAGGTCAGAGCCTCGCATGACTCGCGCTCTTCAACGGAAAGTGCCGAACCGAGGCGGTTCGCAAAGGCCGCCACGCGGCTCCGCGACTCCTCCAAAACCTGAGCAGCCGCCTGCATCAGCACCAACTGCTCCTTCAGGAGGCGTGTCAGGTGTTCGACCACAGCTCGACTCCATGTCCGCGTGCCAGGGACGGAAATGGCCCGCTCTGCATCCCGTCATCGATGACGAGGTCCACTCGCTGCTCCCCGATTTCGTCTTCGAGTGCGAGTCGCAGCCGACGTTTCAGCCGCTCGCAATCGACATCGTGGTTCGGATCAATCTCCACGAGCAGATCGATGTCGCCGCCGCGACAGGCTGGATCGGTTCGCGATCCGAACACGACGATTCGTCGCCATCGTATCCCGGTTGCAGCGCACGCAGAATCCACGCTGCGACGTATCCCATCCCGCTCGTGCGGAGACAGACGCAAGTCTGAGATGGCAGTCGCCATGGGGAAACTCCCGTTGCGGGCTGCTTCGGTTCCACTCTTCAGAACTATATCCTATCTTCTGTCACCAATGTCTTTTTGCGACTCCGACTTCCTGCTTTCCGGGCCCGTGGCCCGTGATCTCTACCACCGCGTGGCCGCGCGGCAGCCGATCGTCGATTACCACTGCCACCTGAGCCCGCAGGACATCGCCGAAGACCGGCGGTTTGAAAACCTGCATGCTGTCTGGCTGGCGGGCGACCATTACAAATGGCGCGCGATGCGGGCCGACGGCGTGGCCGAAGAATTGATCACGGGGTCTGCAACGCCGCACGAAAAATTCCGGGCCTGGGCCCGCACCGTGCCGCACACGCTTCGCAACCCGCTCTTCCACTGGACGCACCTCGAACTCCGCCGGCATTTCGGGATCGAAGACCTGCTCGAGGAGTCGTCGGCCGACGGAATCTGGCACGAGGCCAACCGCCAGCTTGCCACAGGCGATCTCACAGCCCGCGGGATCCTCGCTCGGATGAACGTGGAACTCGTGGGAACGACCGACGATCCGTCCGACCCGCTCGACTGGCACGCGGCGATCGCGAAGTCTGGCTTTGCGACCCGCGTCGTGCCCACGTTTCGGCCCGACGCCGCGGCCCGCGTCGATCGGCCCGAGGCACTTCGAGCCTGGACGAAGCGGCTCTCGACGATCTCGGGTACCTCCGCCGACACACTCCGCGGCCTACTCGCCGCGCTCGAACAGCGCCACGCCGACTTCGCCGCGGCCGGCTGCCGGGCGAGCGACCACGGGATTTTGCACCTGGCCGATGCCGACGTCACCGACGCCGAGGCAAGCCATATCTATACGCGCGCCCTCGCGGGCACCGCCGCCACGCCCGACGAGACGGTGCGCTTTGCCACGTGGCTCGTGCTCCACGTGGCCCGCTGGAACCATGCCCGCGGCCACGTCACGCAGTTGCACCTCGGGCCGTTCCGCGATCCGAATCCGAAGCTCGCCCGGGCGCTCGGGTCCGACGCAGGCTGCGACACGATCGGCGACGCCCGCCAGGGCCCGGGACTCGTGCGGTTTTTGGGCCGGCTCGCCGATGACAACGCCCTCGGCCGCACGATCCTCTACAACATCAACCCCGCCGACAACGCGCTCTTCGCGGCGCTGCCGGGGTCGTTCCAAGACGGTGCCGTGCCGGGGAAGATCCAGTGGGGGAGCGCCTGGTGGTTCCTCGATCAGGAGAGGGGCATGCGCGAGCAGATGAACATGCTCTCCGACCTTGGGCTGCTCGCGCGGTTCGTGGGGATGGTAACCGACTCGCGATCGTTCCTCTCCTATCCGCGGCACGAGTACTTCCGGCGGATCCTCTGCGACCTTGTGGGAAGCGACGTCGAGACGGGCCGGCTCCCCGACCGCTGCGACTGGCTCGACGCCCTCGTCACGGCCGTGTGCTGCACGAACGCCCGCACGGCCTTCGGCGGCTGAGCCGCCAGCCAGCGAGGACTACGCCCACGCCGGCAAGGGCGAGGGCCCCAGGCTCGGGGACTGGCACGACGACGGCCTGCATGTTCACGGTCAGGCTTCGCTGCTGGGTCGACCCAGCCACGCTCTGGTCGTCGAAGAACGTCAGCGTGTAACTGCGGGAGAAGGAGCCCTCGCTCGTGGGCGTGAACTCCGCCTGGAAGATGCTGCTCGTGTTCCCCGCCGCGAGGCTCGCGAACGTCGCCAAGCCCGACTCGAAGCCGTCGCCGTCGGCCGTGAAGCCGGTCAGGGCGAGCCCGGCAGTGAGCGACGAGCCGTAGGTCTGGCTGGCGAGGTTCGTGAGCGAGTAGGTGAGGGTCTGCAGGCCGGCCGACACGGCGAGTGAGCCAAAGTCGAGCGAAATCGTGCCGGTGGCAAATGGATCGAGAATGCTCGCCCCTGCCGCCGTCGCGAACCCTGGCGTCGCGTGAGCGAGGACGTCGAGCGCGACCGTGCCCGTCGCCGATGTGGCGAACGCGTTCGGGTCTGACACGGTGAACGTCGCTGCCTGGGCCAGGCCGGGAGTGCTGCCGACGTATGAGAGGCCGGAGAGCGACCCACTTGCTGCGCCCGGCGCCACCGTCGTCGAGCCGCTGACAGTGCCCACGACGCCGCTGCCGGCCGCACTCGTGAACACCAGATCCTGGCCGCCCGCCGGTGCCGCATTGGCGACGGTGTATCCGAAGGCCACTGTGCCGCCGGTGATCACCTGCGCGGCCGCCGGGGTCGCCGTGATCGTGCCGAACACGGGCTTCGCCCAGAGGTAGGCGTCGGTGCCGGACGTGCCGAACGAATAGGCCGCC
Organism: Planctomicrobium piriforme; assembly: GCA_945861585.1. GTDB lineage: Bacteria > Planctomycetota > Planctomycetia > Pirellulales > UBA1268 > RGVT01. The sequence continues at coordinate 91,069 of CAMAVC010000001.1, read as the reverse complement.
GGCGCGTTCGACGCCGTGAATGTGTTCACGCCGCTCGAGCCGGTGAGCACCTGGTAGCGGCCCTGGGTGAGGTTGCTCGTAGCGGCGAAGTCCACCACCGCGCCGTTCGTCACGCTCACCGGCGCATTCAACACGAGCCGGTCAAGCGTCGCGTTGCTCCCACTGATCGCCACCCTGCTCGCCGCGCCGAAGCTCACCGTGCCCGAGTTGATCGTGAGCGTGCCCACGCCGTTGACGCCGGCCACGACGTCGCCGGGGGCGACGGTGCCATTGATCGCCACGCTCTTGCCGACCGTCTGGCCGACGTTGCCGCTCGTCATATTGAACGAGCCCGTGCCGCTGAGCGTGGCCGCCTGGGCCACCGAGAGCCCCTGCATGATCGTGGTGGTCTGATAGTTGCGATTCGTCCACACGCCGTTGTTGACGAGCGTGGCGGAGCCGGTGACCGCAAGGCCGAGGCCGAGCGACAACGAACCGCTGGCCGCAGTGGCCGCGTTGAACGACGAATCGGCATTCACGCGGAGCGTGCCGCCGCTCACCGAATCAACCTGAAACGTGCCGGAACTCGCCATGTTTTGGAAGTAAGCCAGGCTCGTGTTGACCATCGAGACACCCTGCGCCTTCCCGGCCGAGAAGTCGCCGACCTGCACGACCGCGCCGTTGTCCACGACGAGTTTTTGGATGCCGGCGATGCCGGTGTTGATGCCGAGCAGATTCATGCTCAGTGTCGAAGGCCCGGTGACCGTGACGGCCGCGTTGGCCGACACCGAGTTCGTGGGATTCACCGAACTTCGCGAAAATCCGAGGACAACCGAGCCGGCTGTGCCCGAAGTTACCGGTGTCATGAGATCGAGGTTCCGTTCAAGCGTCACGGTGTTCGTGCCGCTCGCCGCGATGAGGGGTGCCTGCGCCGTTCCGGTCGCGGCGCTGGCTGTCGATTTGATCAGGAGATTCGTCGTGTCGTTGAGATAAAACTTGAGGCCCCCACTCGTTCCGGATGCCGCGGCATAGGCCACGGTGCCACTCCCGGCGTAGATCGAGTTGCCGGCTCCAAAGTTGATAGGCGCGGCATACGTCAGCAGCGAATTGGCACCGAGTGTCACGACGCTCTGACCGGTCGTCGTTGCACTGACGTTGACCGTCAGGCTCGCATTGCCGCCGAGCGTGTTGAAGGCCTGCGACGAGGCATGCCCCATCCGAAACAAAGCACTCGCATTCGTGAGCCCGATTGTCACCGACGTGTTCGCGGCCTGCGTATAGGCAGTGCCGGTCGAAAACGTGCTGGACGTGCCGTTGATGGTGAGGTCCCGATTGACGGTGAGTGCATTCAGAAAAATCTGATTGTTGGGGATTGTGACCGTCGTCGCATCGCCGGTGAGAAACGTGGCCGTGTCGGCATTGTTCGTCGAACCCGACCACGTGGTACTCGGCAGCCAGTTGGCGGCGGATGTCCATGTGCCCGTCGTGCCGCCGTTCCAGGTGAAGGGCGCCGCGACCGCACGAGCGCTCGACACCAAAGCCAACGCCACCGCACAGCATGCGAGCGAGCGAATGACTTTCCCCACCATGATCTCACCCCATTTTTGGCTGATCGACGACGGAAGCCCCGCCGCCGAAACCACCGTTGTCGGACATGAGCGAGACTACCCCTGCCCGCACCGCGAATCTGTCGGAAACCTACAGGCATGGGCCGGTAAACCTGTCCAAAACTTGCGGACAGCTGCCCCAACCGCACCGCCTCGGCAGGGGGGGCTCAGCGGCGCATGAGCCGCTTGCTCGCGGCGACGGCGTGGAGCAGCGACCGCAGGCCATGGCCGTCGGCCGCGGTAGCCGCCACGATCCGGGCCACCTCCGCACGGTCGGCATAGGAGAGGTCGGCACCGGTGGCGTACCGCACGAGATGGGAAACGAACGCCGTAGCCACCGCGTCGTCGTACGTTGCGACGAGGTCCCGGAAGTCGTCGATCCCGGCGAACGTCTTGTTGCCGGGCAACGTCCCCGAGGCATCCACCCGGGGGCCGAGTTTGTAGTTCAGATACCAGACGTACCACGGGAACCGCTCCCCTGCGGGCAGCGCCGGATCCCCCTTGTCGCCGGAGCGGTAGCGGTCGCGGTAGCCCCCCACCGGGTCGAAGCACTCCAGCGCGAAGCCCGGCGGGTCGATCTTGCGGTGGCACACCGCGCAACTCTGGTCGGACCGGTGCTTGTCGAGCTGCTCGCGCACCGTCGTCGTGCCGCGGGTGTCGGGATCGATCGCCGAGATGCCCGGGGGCGGAGGCGGAGGCGGCATGTTGAAGAGCCGGTCCATCACCCACACGCCCCGCTTCACCGGCGACGTCGTCGTGCCGTTGGCAGTGAGCTTGTGGATCGCCGCCTGCGTGAGCAGCCCGCCGCGGTGGCTGTCGGCGGGAGTGGCGACCCGTCGGACCTCGACGCCCTCGATGCCTTTGATTCGATAGTGCTCGGCAAGCCGCTGGGTAAGCATCGTGAAGTCGGCATCGACGAGCGTCTTTGCCGGGAGGTTCTTATCGAGGCACTCGCGCACGAAGCCGCGGGTCTCGGCAACCATCGAGTCGCGGAGCAGCCAGGAGAATTCCGGATAAAGCTGGCGGTCGGGCGTGGTCTCGTCGATCCGGTCGAGCTCGAGCCACTGATCGGTGAAACCGTCGAGGAATCGTCCGCTCCGCGGATCGGCGAGGAGCCGCTCGACCTCGTCGTGGATCACCTGCGTGTCGGCGAGCCGGCCGGACCGCGCCGCGGCCAGCAGCCGCTCGTCAGGCGGACCGTTCCAGAGCCAGTAGGCGAGCCGCGAAGCGAACGCGTCGTCATCGGCCGCACCGGGTGCGTGAAACAAAAACTCCGGGCTCGTCAGCGCCGCCACATAGGCCCGCCGCATCGCGTCTTCGAAACAGTCCTTGGCGGCAAGCCGCTCCTCGACGAGGGCCACGTAGGGGGCCGTTTCTTCCGATGCGACCGGCCGCCGAAAGGCCCGCGGCAGAAACGCCGCCATGAGACGCCGCGCGTCGTCGAGCGGACGGCTCGTGAGCACCGTCTCCAGCGGCGGCGTGCGCTCGGCCGGCGGGATGTCCACGTAATAGTTCGGCAGATAACCACCGATCCCCTGCACCGGCTCGCGGACCGGCGGCACCACGTCGGCCCCCTGCGGCACGCGCCCGATCCGCAGGTCGCCGAACAGCCGCTTGTGGCTCTCCGGCGGCCACGACTCGTTGATCGGCCCCTCCACCTCGAACCAGTCCACGGCCACGCCCGGCCCGACGTGCTTGGCGGCCCGGCCGCCGATCTGGTTGGGTTTGAGCCCATGCCAGTAGAGCGAGGCCGGCGAAAACACGATCGAGTCGCGGGCGTCGAGCCAGGCTGTCACTTCGTGTACCTGCGACTCGAGCGACGGGGCCGTGAAGAGCCCGAGCAGCCGGCCGCCCTCCTCCTGCCGGCCGTGGGGATGGGCGCGAATCGCCGCCGCCTGCGCGGCAATTGTTTCCACCTTGCCCGCGTTCCACTGAAAGCCCCAGACCGACATCCGCAACCGGTAGTGGCCGGCGAAGACCGGCGCCACGTTCCACGCCGCCTCGAATCCCGGCCCGGGCGGCCAGAGCAGGCCCACGGCGCTCGTGCTCTCGGCCACCTTGTTGGCATCCCAGATCCGCTTCCGCTCGGCCATGTCGGCGTCCTGATTCGGCGCGGTGATGATGCCTTTGACATCTTCAAAGCCTCCCCGCACCGGAAACGCCGGGTCGGGCTGGCGGTTCTTCAAGAGCACAAAATCGCCGTTCTGCAGGTTGAACGTGAACTTGAAGAGCCCGGCAGGCGTGAGCCGTTTCTTGTAGACCGGCGGCGGCGTGCTGCGGGTGGCGATCGCCCGGGTGAGCGCCTCCTCGGCAGCCGCGGCGTACGCGGCCAGATGCACGGGCGACAGGTCGAGGGCGTCGGCCACCTTGTCGAATCCCGCCACTTCGGCGTCTTTTGGCAAGAGATCCTGGACGTCGAGCCGGGGCAGGGCGAGGAGGTCGCGGAGCGTATTTTCATATTCGCTGCGGGTCATGCGCCGCATGCGAATCCGTCCCTGCTTCGCCACCCGCGCTTCGTCGGCGGTGGTGAGTTCACGATCGAGCCACTGCACGACCTCTTTTTTCTCCGCCTTGTCCGGCCGCTCCTCGTCGGGCGGCGGCATCTCGCCGGCGGCCACACGGTCGTGGATGCGCACGAACCGGGCCCGCACCACGGGATCAGCAAGATCACGCGACAGCGTGGCGAGGTCGAGCCCCGCCTCGGGCGTCGTGCCCGAATGACAGGCGTAGCAGTGCCGCTCGAGAAAGGCCTCGAGCGAGGCGGCGGGCGCTGCTGCTGCGAAGCACGCCGTGGTGATGCACACAGCCACGACCGCGACGAACCACCGTCTCGGCGCCAGCAAGCAGATCGTCGTCGGGCTAGACTGCGTCATGGGTCTCATGCATCGTAGTCCCGCGGGGCCAGCCTCGCCCGTCGGAAAAATGTGCACCCCGGTCATTCTGCCACGATTCGACACGCGCCGCCGGCGGTGGCCGGGGTGCGCCGTCGTGCTTGCCTCGATGCTCGTCTCGATCCTTGGCGGTCTAGCAGTGGCCTCGGCAGCCCGCGCCGCGCCCGGCCTCGAGGTGACCGCGGTCGCCATCGACGGCGTCGAGCGGCCCGTCGCTGCGACGGTGCGGGTGCCATCGAGCGCGGGCAGCGTGACATTCGCGTTTCGTGAAACGAAACCCTCGCCCACGATGGGGGGCGACGCTCGGCTGCGGTATCGCCTCGACGGCCGCGACACGGCGTGGCGCGACCTCCCCGCCGCGGGCCGCACGCTGCTCTGGTTCGTCGACAAGGAAGGGCTCGTCGTCGCCGGTCTCGATGAACCGATACCGGGCGAGACACCTGGCTGGACGGGCGACGTGAAAACCTCGGCATTCGTGCCGCAATCCATCTCGGCAGTCGCGCCCGAAGGCACCTCTGGTGTCATGGTGTCGTTTCTCTCGCACAGTGGCGAAAAGGTGGTGGGCTGTCTCGGTATCGACGAGATCCGTCTGACACGCGAGCGATCCGGCGAAGAGCCGCAGGTGCTTCGGCTGTCGCCGCTCGAGTTCGCCGAACAGGACATCCGGCCCTCGTCACTGCCGGCGGGCTGGCAGCGGGTGGGCACACGGCCGGAGCTGAGCACCGTTCGCATCCGCACAACGCCGGAGCCTCATCCGATTCTCGTACTCGACGACGACGACGCCCGCCGTTTTGGCAATTGGACGGTGACGGCGCGGGTGCTGCCCGAGACCCGGCCGGGGGACCGCGTGACACTTTCATGGACGACGGCCCACAGTTTTGGCATCGGCGGTGACGGGACGGCCACCTACGAAGGACTTGCGGCGGGCCGCTACCGGCTTCGGGTGGGCGCTTTCCGCCCCGACGGCAACGGTCCGAAGCAAGAAACGGGCCTCGAACTCGTGCTCGCGCCGCCATTCCACCAACGGCGCGACGTGTGGGCAGTCGGCGCGACGGGGCTCGTGGCGGCGGGTGTGTTCGCGGGCCGGACGATCTCCGCACGGCGCCTGAAGCGCACGCTCGACGAACTCGAACGGGCCCATGCGCTCGAGCGCGAGCGGGCCCGCATCGCCCGCGACCTCCACGACGAGATCGGGGCGGCCCTCACCGAGATCGCGATGCAGGCCGACGCCGTGCGGCACGAGGTGGAAGACGTGGCCTCGCCTGAGGCGATGCAGCTCACCGACGGGATCTGCAGGTCTGCCGTATCGCTCGTCCGTAGCGTCGATGCGATCGTGTGGGCGGTGAATCCCGCCAACGACACGCTCAACCGGTTCGCCGCCTACCTCGTGCAATCGACCGAGCAGTTCCTCGACGCGGCCGGCCTCTCGATGCGATTCCAGGTGCCCTCGCCGCTCCCCGCGACGCCGCTGGCCGGCACCGTACGGCACCGCCTGCTGATGGCCGTGCGCGAAGCCCTCAACAACGTCGTCAAACACGCCTGCGCCCAGTCTGTCACCCTGTCGCTGCGGCTCGCCGACGGTATGCTCGAAATCGACGTCGACGACGACGGCGCGGGCTTCGACCTCACGCGTCCGCCAGCCGACGCCGAACATGACGGCCTCGACAACATGCGGCAACGAATGGGAGAGATCGGCGGAACGTGCTCGATCGAGACCGCACCCGGGCGCGGCACCCGCGTGCGGTTCCAGCTGCCATGGCCCGCCGAAGCGACCCCGGGAGCACCAACCCATGCGTAAGATCAACGTCGCACTCGTGGAAGACGACGCCCGGCTGCGCAAGGCCGTCGAACGCGGGCTCGCCGGGGCCGACACCTGCCGTCTGGTCGGCATGTTCGCCACGGCAGCCGACGCGATCCGCGACATTCCGGCACTCGCCCCCGACGTGATCCTGATGGATGTGAACCTCCCCGACCGCAGCGGTGTGGAGTGCGTGGCCGAACTCGCCCCGCAGCTTCCCGGCACGCAGATCCTCATGCTCACCGTCTACCAGGATCCCGACACGGCGTTCCAGGCGATCGCCGCGGGCGCCCATGGCTACCTCGTCAAGCCGGTGATGCCGAAGCGGCTCGTCGAGGCGATCCTTGAGGTGCGCGAGGGGGGCGTGCCGATGAGCAGGGCCATCGCACGGCAGGTGATCGAGGCGTTCCGAACGCTCCAGGAAAGGCAGGCCGCCGCCGCGACCCCATCGGAAAAATCGCCGACGGCGACCAACGACCCGCTCACGCCGCGCGAGCGGCAGGTGCTCGAACTGCTCGTCGAGGGATATTCGTACAAGGAAACTGCAGCACAGCTCGGCATCTCGATCGGCACGGTCGGCACCTACGTGGAGCGGATTTACGAGAAGCTTCATGTCTCGTGCCGCCGTGAGATGGTGGCCTGGTCGAAGAGTCGGTAGCGGCGGGTTTCGCCTGCAAGTTTCAGACGCTCGGCGTGGTGGGGCCGTGGCGTACGATTCGTCGATTGAGAAGGGTGATTCAGACGGGGCTGCGCGATGGGGACCAAACACCGAACGAACGCGACCCGGGCATTTACCCTCGTCGAGCTCTTGGTCGTGATCGCGATCATCGGCACGCTCGTCGGCCTGCTCCTGCCAGCCGTACAGGCGGCCCGCGAATCGAGCCGCCGCTCCGCGTGCTCCAACAACGTGAAGCAGATCGCACTCGGAGTTCATGGATACGCCGACGCGAAGAAGGTACTTCCCCCACAGGCATCGGCGGACGACATGCTGCTGCCCGCCACGGCCCCCGCGGCCGACAAACGTAAAGGCTGGGGCTGGACCTTTCTGATCATGCCCTATGCCGAGCAGTCGGCCATTTACGACGTGCTGGCGACCGGCACGGCGACGGCGAACGTGACGGCGCTGAGCGGGGCCCACCTCGACCTCGTGCGGACGCCGGTGCCGATGTTTCTCTGTCCGAGTTGCCGGGTCCTGCCGGCCGACGTCGAGGCGCAATACACGTCGGGGCCGAAATCGGGAAAGTGCAACTACGCCGCCTGCACCGGGCCGGCGAATATCGGCTGCTCCAACTTTACGGCGAACACCGCCGGACCATGCTCGGCGGCGTCGCTGGGCGCGATCCGGAAGGCGCGGGGCCGACCCCTCCGGGAAATCACCGACGGGCTCTCCAAGACGTTTCTGTTTGGCGAGGTCGGCGGTAAGGCTGCCGTCGGCGTGAGCGACAACAAGATGCCGGGGCTCTGGGCCGGCACGTACTATCCGATCTACGACGGGGCCCTGTCGCTCTCGATCAGCCGCACCACCCGGTACAAGCTCAACAGTGGCGACTCTTCGGCCTTCGGCAGCTCCCATCCCGACGGCGCCCAGTTCGCGATGTGCGACGGCTCCACCCGCTTCATCAACAGCATGATCGCGTCGACGGACAACGTCATCGGCTTCAAGACGATCTCCCCGTCAAACTTCGGCGGCGACGCTCAGGCGACGACCGTGCAGAATCAGGCGCAGGGCCTCACCGCTGTCTACCAGCAGTTGAGCAGCGTCGCGGATGGCACGTCTCCGGCGGACTTCTGAATCGATGCGTGCTCTTCGACTTGGGATCGCGTGCTCGCTTCTGGTACTGCCGGTCGTTCTGGCCGGGTGCCAGCGCACCGTTGGCGCGACGGCCACCGGTGTCATCTCGTTCAACGGCGTCCCGGCACCGGCCGGCGTCCTGGTCGTCTTCTATCCGCAGGGGCCGAATGGCTCCTCATCGATGGCGATCACGAACGCCGAGGGAGCATACGACCTGTGGTTCAACGCGAGCATCCGCGGCGTGATGCCGGGTGAAAACGTGGTGTCGCTCTCGATCGATGACGACCTCAATGCTTCCCGCGGCATCGCCATGAGTGACGCCCTACGGGCCCTTCCGATCCCAGCCCGCTACCGGGGCCCGAAATCGCCGCTCGTGAAGACCGTGAAGCCGGGCGCCAACGTCATCAACATCGACGTCTCGCTCGGGGATCCTCCCAAAGCCGACTAAACGCGGCGCGTCCCGCGCTTGTGCCTCGGCCCGTAGGACAGGCTTCAGCCTGTCACCCTTTGGCAGCGATCAACTCGCAGGCCGTGCGGCCCGGAAGTCTCCCGGCAGCCGCATCAGGTCGTGGAGCGCCGTGAGGTGCCGCTCATAGACGCCACGCGGCGTCGTGGACTCGCGCACGCAGATCGCCGCCGCCTTGCCCACGATCTCGCCCATCATGCCGCAGGTCCGCATGACGCGCACCGGGCCCAGGCCCTCCTTGGTCACGCTGATGTCGCGGCCCGCCATGAATAGGTTCGCCACGTTGCGGCTGTAGAGGCAGCGATACGGGGCCCAGTAGGGGCCGCCGTATTTGAAGTGCTCGCCGTCGGTGGCCCGCGAGATGAACTCTGTGCCCTCGAGGCCGGTGTCGTAGTCGGGGTGTGGTGAGTGGACGTCGATGTGCCACGAGCAGGGAAACGCCTGGTCGGGCCAGTTCTTCCGCGCCCGAAAGTCGTCGGCGGAGAGGATCACGTCGCCCAGGAGCCGGCGCGATTCCCGCTTGCCGGCAATGTACGCGGCCCAGCCGAGGCGGTGCGTCGGGTAGAGCTTGTCCACGTTCTTGAGCGCATCCCATGCGCCGTACATCGCGCGAAAGTTGTTGTCACGGATCCGCTCGACGTCCTCGATCGGGTTCTTGTCGAAGCCGCTCTCCCAGAACCAACCACCTAGATTGCCGAGGGGATCGTCGGTGCCGTAGAGGCCGTTGCCGGGCCACTGGGCCGTCAGTTTCCCGCGGCCGGGGAACGGCTTGTCGGAGAGGTCGATCGCCCACGGGCAGCGGGGGAACGGCTGCTCGTGGTCGCCTTGCTGGAAGGCCGCCGTGAGCGCATCCTTGTCCTTGCACTCGCATGCGAGCACGTGCTTTTCGTTGGCGGCGTCCATCGGCCGCCACCAGTTGGTCATCCCCATGTTGCCGCCGATCGCAAACTCGTAGTCGGCGCCCGCGAGGTGTCCCACGACCGCGTCACCCGTGCAGTCGGCGAACAGCCGGCCCTCGAGCCGCGTCCGCCGGCCGCCACGGGTGCTCTCGGCGACGACGGCCGTGATCCGGCCCGCATTCGCCTCCACGGCATTCACGCGATGCTCGAGAAAGAGCGTGACGGTGGGCTCCGCGCTCACCACCCGCAGCTTCAAGTCGTCGGCGAAATACTCGGCCGTCTTGCCCGCCATCATGCCGGCGCGTTTGAAGTCGGGGAGGATCTCCTCGACGATGTCGCCCACGTGGGGGAAGGGCGCGACGCGGGTTGTGCCCTCGGGCCAGACCCGCACCTCCGACGAGCCGTTGCCGCCGAGCACGGGCCGGTCCTGCACGAGGGCGACCGTGAGCCCCTGCCGTGCCGCCGCGATTGCGGCGCACGTGCCCGCAAGGCCGCCGCCCACCACGACGAGATCGAACGTGCCGCCGTCGTCGGGCCGGTCCGGCAGGCCGAGCAGTCGGCGACGGAAGGCGTCGATCGCCGCGACGTCGTTCACGGGCTCGAATCCAAGATCCCGGCAGAAGAGCAGCGCTTCGCACCGGCCCTCGAAGCCGGTGAGGTCGTGGAGCGCAATGGTCGTCTCCGCCCCGACCTCGACCGTGCCTCCGTCGTGCCAGTGCCAGTCGGCGTTCTTCGTGCCGAAGGTCTCGCCGACGGGCCGGCCATCGAGCAGCACCTGAAACTTCCCCGGCGCACCGGGCGCACCCCACGGGGCCACCCAGTCGCGCGTCCGCACCCAGAGCCGGTAGCGGCCCGCCGCCGGGAACGTCACGCGTACGACGGCGTCGGCCACGGGCCTGCCAAGACCGTGGGCGAGCAGGTAGGCCGATCCCATCTGGTCCATCGACTGCTGATCGACCACCCAGCCGCCGAGATCGTCGAAGCCCTCGGCCTCCAGAAACACGAACTCGTTCGTGGTCGGGGCGGCAGCGCCGCGCCGGCCGGCGAGGAGGGCAAGCGCGGTGCCGGCGGCGGCACCGAGGAACACGCGACGGCGCATGGTGATGATCCTGGTTTGCTTGGGAGTCGGGAGGGATGGGGGCCGAAGCCCCGTAGAGGAAAGTCTGCCAGCGAGGGCGCGTGTCTCGCCGGCGTGTCCGCAAGATTCCGACTCTTTTCCAGCGGAGCATGACCGTAGAGTCGCAGGCATGAGCAAGCATCGCCTCCTCGCCGTTCTCCTCGTCTCCTTCTCCTTCATCGCAGCCCGTGCCGACCACTGTGTCGCCGCGGAGGCACGAAGCCCTGCCTATCCGTATCCGGCCTACGCGGAGGGCCGTCTCGATCCGCAGCCGTTCGGCTGGCCGCTCTCGGCGGAGGAGCACGCCTACGTCCAGATCCCGGAGTTCGAACGCAAGCCGGGCAAGGACGTGAAAAAGCATCGCCCCGACATGTGGCCCGTCGTGCCGACGGCGAGCCGCTGGCGAAAGGCCCCGGAGGAGAACATCTGGATCAACCACCACGCCAAGGCCATCGAGCAGGCGCGGGCAGCCGGCAAAGATCTCGACGTGCTCCTCGTCGGCGACTCGATCACGCAGGGCTGGGGCGGCAGCCCGATCGACAACGTGCCCTTCGGCCAGGCGTGGCAGAAACCCTTCGGCCGGTTTCGCACGGTCAACGCGGGCATCGGCGGCGACCGCACGGAGAGCGTGCTCTGGCGGCTCGAACACGGCCTGCTCGACGGCGTCACGCCCCGGGCGGTCGTGCTCATGATCGGCGTCAACAACGCGCCGCACGTCGCGGCCAACGGCGTGCCCCCGGAGGCCGTGGCCCAGGGCGTCGCGCTGTGCGTGGAGAACGTGCGACTGAAGGCGCCGGCGGCGCGGATCGTCGTCGTGAAAGTCGTGCCGGCCTTCGCCCCGGACAGTGCCGTGCACCGCGGCATCCTGGCGATCAACGCGGCCCTCGACGCGCTCGAACTCCCGAAGGACGACCACGTGCACGTGGTCGATGCGGGCGCCGGCTTTTTCGCCGCCGAGGGAAAGCTCAATCCAGCGGCCTATTCCGACGGCCACCTCCATCTCTCCCCGGTGGGCTACGGCCTCCTGGCCGACGCCCTCGCCCCGGTGCTCACCAAGGTGCTCGCCGACGACGGCACATGATGTTTCCCTCGAGGATTTGTTCCCTGACTTTCGAAAGGCTTCGCATGCACGCCCGCTCCCTGATCACTGTAGCGATGGTGGCCACGACTCTCTCGACGCTCCATATGGTTCCGATTGTGGCCCTCGACTACGCCTACGAGACGGCCGAGCCCCAGAAGACCGGCTGGCCGCTCACGCCCGAGGCCGAGGCCTACACCATAAAGCCGGAATTCGAGCGGCGGCCCGGGAAGGAACAAAACAAGCACATGCCGAATCTCTGGCCCGTGGTGCCGACGGCCGGGTCGTTCGGCGGCCGCAGCTGGCTCGACACCCACGCCAAGCTCGTGACGATGGTCGAGGCGAACAAGGGGCCGATCGACGTCCTGCTCGTGGGCGACTCGATCACAATCCAGTGGGGCGACTCCTGGAAGCGAAACTTTCCCGACTCCAAGGCCGTGAACATCGGTATCGGAGGCGAGAAGACGCAAAACGTTCTCTGGCGGCTCGACCACGGCGGCGTCGCCGGCCTCGAGCCCAAGGTCGTGATCCTCATGATCGGCAACAACAACATGTTCTTCACACCCGAGACCGGCATCGAGCCGGCGGCCCAGGGCATCAAGACGTGTGCGCTCAACCTGCGCGAAAAGTTCCCGAAGGCCCACCTGATCGTGGCCAAGGTGCTGCCCGCCCACGCCCCTGGCAACCGGTTTTACGAAGACATCAAGAAGACCAACGCCGCGATCGACGGCCTCGACCTCGCCGCCGATCCGATGGTCCAGGTGCTCGATCTCACCCCGGACTTCGTCGAGGCCGACGGCACGCTCAAGAAGAGCCTCTTCAAGCCGGACAACATCCACCTCTCTGCGGAAGGCTACGATGCCTATGCCGCGCGGCTCAAGCCAATCCTCGAGAAGCTGAAGGGCTCGTGAGCGGCGATTTCGTCCGCATGACAGGCCTTGCCGAACCATGAATCGCTGGCTGCTGGTCGCCATCGTCCTCGTGACCGGGATGCTCGCGGGCTGCCTGCCCTCGCCGATCGGCGATCCGGCAACGAGCACGGTTGACCCCACGCTTGAAGGCACCTGGCTGCACGACGGCCTGGAATTGGCCCAGTGTGCGGTCGGCGGCGTTGAGTATGGCCCCGGGCGGCAGCAGACCATCTACCTCGTGAAGGCCTTCGACGAGCATTGCTATCTCGTGACGGCGATCTCGTTCTATGCAGCCAAGGACGGCCGGCTCGGCACGTTCGGCCCTGGCGGTGCGGCGGGGCTGGCGTGGTGGAAGGCGTGGCTTGCGCCGCTCGGCGACCGGCGTTATCTCGTCTGCGAGAAACTTGGCGCCGACCCGCTTCCCGACGGGCGGTCCTTCGGGTGGTTTCCGACGTTCGAAGTCGAGCGGCCCGACGCCGACGCGGTTCGTCTCACCCCCGTGATGTTTGGCGACATTCTCAAACGCTTGGAAGGCGTCGCCCCGGACGAGGCAAAGGCCGTCATCGCGGCCGAATATTCCCGCGAGAAACTCGAGGCGCGGATTCGGGAAAACCCCGTGGCTGCTGCCCCCGGCGACCCGCGGCCGCTCCTCCTCGAGCGGATGAATGAGACGTCGCGACCGCTCGTGGAGCGGGTGCTCGCCGCCTACCACCTCGGCGATGCCCGCCGCGCGGGGCAGCCAGGGCCCGCCGTCGCGCCGGCGGCGGTGGCGCCCGCCCCGCGGCTCGATGTCCCGTACGACATCCGCACGATTCCCGAAGACCTCACCCGGCCGATCGAGTTTTCCGACACGCCCGGGCCTGGGAAGGTGGTCATGGACCAGATTGCGAATCCGAAGTTCTTTCCTTCCGGCCGGCCCGCCTCTCCCAACGCGCTGCAGGGGCATGCCGTCTACCTGCCGACCAACTGGGAACCGGGAAAAAAGCATCCCGTCGTGTTCGAATACCTCGGCAACACCGTGGGGGTGCAGAGCCTGAAAGGCATCGGCTACGGGCTCACCGGCGGCCGGGACTTCATCTGGGTGATCCTCCCCATCGTGAGCGAATTCCCGGCGACGCAGCCCGATGTCCAGGTGAACTGGGGCGCCGGTGCCGCGCTCCCGAACACCGTCGCATACGCCAAGCAGGCCGTGCGCGAGGTGTGCGACAACTGGGGCGGAGACCCGGCCAACTGCGTACTGGTGGGCAACTCCCGGGGCGGCATCGCCTGCAACCTCATCGGTCTCTACGACGACGAGATCGCGTCGCTGTGGAAGGCGATGGTGCCGGGCGCCCACTATTTCCACGCCGGTCTCGACATCACGGGCACCAAGATCGCCCTCGGCGGCGCCGACTACAAGGAGGTCGCCGCGAAGAGCATCGCGCGGCTGGGAAGGATCTCGCAACTGTGCATCGCGGAATACAACACGGATCCCCTCAACGGCAATCCGGACACGCAACTCGTCCCAAAGATCGAGGCGGCCGGCTGCACTACGATCGGCGAGGCCATTGCGGCCTTCAAGCTCAAGCCGATCTACGACTCGAGCCAGACGAAGACCCGCGAACTCATCGCAGCGCACAAGCCGGCGACGAGCGAGGTGACGTTCTATCCGCTGCCGTGGGTCAACCACGGATCGATCTTTTCCCTGCGGCCCACCCCGGCGCGGGAATTCATCCGGAACTGGCTCCGGGCGCAGGTCGGCCTTCCGCCCGGCGAGGATTGAAATGGGCTAGCCAGCCCCGGGTCAGGCCAGGATCTCGCGGATGACGTGGCCATGCACGTCGGTGAGCCGGCGGTCGAAGCCGTTGTGGCGGAAGGAGAGCCGCGTGTGGTCGAGGCCGAGGAGGTGCAGGATCGTGGCGTTGAAGTCGTAGAGCGAGCGTTTGTTTTCCACGGCCTTCACGCCCAGTTCGTCCGTCGCGCCGTGGCTCACGCCCGGCTTCACGCCGGCGCCAGTCATCCAGCAGGTGAAGCCGTCGGGATTGTGGTCGCGGCCCTTGGCTCCCTTCTGGAAGAACGGCATCCGGCCGAACTCGGTGCACCACACGACGAGCGTTTCCGAGAGCAGGCCCCGCTGCTTGAGATCCTTGATCAGCGCCGCAGCCGGCTGGTCGAGGATCGCCGCGTGGCGGTCGTACTGCTCCTTGAGCTTCGAGTGGCCGTCCCAGTTGAGCTCGCCGCCGCTGGCATACGCGCCGTTGAAAAGCTGCACGAACCGCACGCCCTTCTCGATCAGCCGGCGGGCGAGGATGCAGTTTTTCGCGAACGCGGCCTTCGTCGGGTTCTGCGAATCGTTGGCACCGTACGCTTCGAGCGTCGCGGCCGACTCCGTCGAGAGGTCGTTGAGCGCGGGCATCGACAGCTGCATCCGCGCCGCGAGCTCATAGCTCGCGATCCGGGCGGCGAGCGAGTTGTCGTCGGGATGCCGGGCCAGGTGCTGCTCGTTCATCCGCACGAGCAGGTCGCGGGCGGCGCGGTCGGCCTCGGGGCCGATGCCTCCAGCCGGCGCAAGGTGCCGCACCGGGTCCTTGGCGGAGAGCGTCGTGCCCTGAAACTCCGCGGGCAAAAACCCCGGCCCCCAGTTGTTGCTGCTCGCCTGCGGGATGCCACGCGGATCGAGGAGCGACACGAACGCGGGGAGGTCCTGGTTGTCACTGCCGAGCGCATACGTCACCCACGACCCGATGCTCGGGAAGCCGTCGAAGATCGAGCCCGTAGAGAGAAAATTCTCGGCGGGGCCGTGCGTGTTCGTCTTGCTCGTGAGCGAATGAACGAAGGCGATGTCGTCGGTGAGGTCCGCGAGGTGCGGGATCATTTCCGACACCATCTTCCCCGTCTGGCCGCGCGGCTTGAACGCATACTGCGGCCGCGCGAGGTTGCCGGCCGGCCCTTGGAACGTCACCGCCGGACCGCCCGGCAGTGGCGTGTCGTCCCACTTCACGAGCTCCGGTTTCCAGTCCCACGTCTCAAGCTGGCTCACGGCGCCGGCACAGAAGATGACAAGCACGTTTTTCGCTTTCGGCGAAAAGTGCGGCTGCCGCGGAGCGTAGGGGTGGGCCGGGTCGATCAGCGGCCGGATCGGATCAGCGGCGGCGAGCAGGTTGTCGCTCGCCAGCAGGCTCGAGAGCGCGATCGATCCCAGAGCAGTGGCCGAGTCGCCGAGGAACCGGCGGCGATCGAGGAGCTGCCGGCCAGCGCAGGAGATTCGTTCAGACGGTGTCATGCCAGGGCTCCTCGACGCTTCCGAATCAGGGAACGAACAGAAACTCGTTGGAATTGAAGATCACGCGGCAGAGCAGCGGCAGGCCGTGCTCGCGGATCATTCCCTCCGCCGCGGACATTTCGACCGGATCGGGCGGGCGGGCGTAGGCCAGCTGGAAGGCGCGGTCGATCTGCCGGCGCACAGAGTCCTCGCCCGCCGACGAAGCTGGCGACGCCTGTGCTACGTCGGCCTCCACGCGCTCGGCAAACGCCTTGGCCTCGTCGATCGTGAACGGGCTGTTGAAGAGATTGAGGGCCTGGATCGGCGTGGTCGATTGCCGGCGACGGGCCATCGACTGGCCGGCGTCGGGGCAGTCGAATGCGCCGAACACGTCATCCCGCTCCATCCGCACCTTGTGGGCGTAGATCATGCGCCGCCGTCCGGCGGCATCGAACGTTTCGACCGGCGGGAAACCGGAGAGTCCGCCCCGCGACTTGAAGAGGTCGAACCCGCGGCCTCCCATGTCGATGTTCAGCCGGCCGCTCACGGCGAGCATCGTGTCGCGGATCGTCTCGGCCTCGAGCCTCCGCGGCAGAAACCGCCACAGGAGCCGCGTGTCGGCGTCCTTGGCGAGGCCGGCCGCCGTGGCCGCGCTCGCCTGCCGATACGTGGCCGAGCCGAGGATCAGCCGGTGCAGGTTCTTGATCGACCAGCCGCCCTTCACGAACTCATCGGCGAGCCAGTCGAGCAGTTCGGGATGCGTTGGCTTGGATCCATTGCGACCAAAATCGTTCGGCGTGTCCACGAGGCCGGTGCCGAAGTGCCACTGCCAGATCCGGTTCACGATCACGCGGGCCGGCAGCGGATGCTTGGGATCGGTAAGCCAACCCGCGAGAGCCTGGCGGCGTTCTGGATCGGGAGCGTCTTTCGCCAGGCTGACGGGCGCGACCAGCCCGGCAAAGGCGGCGATCGACTCCGGGGCCAGTTCTTCCTTCCGCTGTTCGGCGTCGCCGCGATTGAGCAGATGCACGGGGTGCGGATCCTTGAAGCTGCCGGCGAACACGCGCGTGTCACGAACGATCGCCCGCATCGTGGCCTGCAGCGTGGTTTTTTCCTTTTCCAGCGCCGCGACCTTTTTCTGCTCCTCGGCTGAGAGCCCTGCGAGCGGCGGTTTGTCCTTCGTGCCAAAGGCCAGCCGGTCGGTCGAGTCGGCCACGAGCGCCCAGGGATCGTCGACACCCGTGCCGGCCGACACCTCGATCCGGTAGGCCGTCGGGGTGCGATCCTTGAATTTCTCCGTGCGGTCGCGGCCCCACGCGATCCGCTCGATCGTGACGGGCTCCGCAAACTCGAGCATCACCCAGCCGTCCTTCCGCGTCGCCGCCATCCAGCTGCGGCCGTTGCCATACTGGCCGTCGTTGACGTGCTCGAGTTCGTGTACGCCGGCCGTGACGAGGTTGCCGGATGACGACGGCTTCGTGCCCGCGGTCGCGAGGGCGACGTTGCGGCCTTCGCTGTCGAAGACCTCGAGCTCGTCGATGCACGGCTCGAGCGCATTCGTGTCGAGGATCGTGAACCGCAGCCTCCGGGCCGACACAGCCGCGATGCGATCGGTGTTGAGGGGCGACGTGACGGCCGGTCGGGTGTGGCCGGCGCGGGCGAGCGGCTGATACCGCGGCAGTTCTCGGTCGATCTCGCTGATCCGCTTCCGGGCGTCGTCGTGCTCCTGCCGCAAAAGTGCCGCCTCGGGCGTCTCGAACATCCGCTCGCCGTATTCGACGCCGGCGAAGAACGCCTGCAGCGAGTAGTAGTCGCGGGCGGTGATGGGATCAAACTTGTGGTCGTGACAGCGGGCGCAGCCGACCGTGAGGCCCAGGACCGTGTCGGAGGTGTTGACGATGATGTCGTTGAGCGCGTCCTGCCTGGCCGCCCGTTTCGAAGCCTCGTCCTTGCCGATCTGCCCCGGGAGCAGCACAGCCGCCGTCACGAGAAACCCAGTCGACGCCTCCTTGCCGGGCTCCGCTCCCGCGATCTGCTCGCGAACGAACCGGTCGTAGGGCAGATCGGCATTGAACGCCGCGATGCAATAGTCGCGGTAGGGCCAGGCGTTGGGCCGCTCGGTGTTCACCTCATAACCGTGCGTGTCGGCATAGCGGACGACGTCGAGCCAGTGCTGGGCATACCGCTCGCCGTAGCGCGGTGAGGCAAGCAGGCGTTCGATGGCTCGCTCGTGGGCGCCGGGTGAGGCGTCGGCCGCGAAGTGCGCGAGCTCCTCAGGGGTGGGCGGCAGGCCCGCGAGGTCGAACGTGACCCGCCGGAGCCACGCCAGGCGATCAGCCTCGGGCGCCGGCCCCAGGCCTTCGGCCTCGAGGCGGGCGAGGATGAAGCGGTCGATGTCGTTTCTGGGCCACGACGCATCGGCCACGCTGGGCGCGGCCGGCCTCGCAACAGGCTTGAAAGCCCAGTGATCCAACGTGTCGACGACGGTCGCCGTGTCGATCCCGTCGGGCCAGACGGCGCCGGCTTCGACCCAGGCTGCAAGCAGGGCGACCTCATGCTCGTCGAGCAACGCGACGTCGGCATCCTTGGGCGGCATCTGCAAATCCGGATCGTCGCCCCGGGCGAATTGCACAAGTGGGCTGTCGTCGGGCTTGCCCGGCACGATGGCCGCGCCCCAGCCGTCGCCCCCCTTGAACGCCGCCTCCTTGATATCGAGCCGCAGGCCGCTCTTGGGCGTATCGCCCGCATGGCAGGCATAGCAGTGCTTTTCGAGGAGCGGGCGAATGTCCCGCACGAACTCGGGCCTATCGGCGGCGCAGACTACGCCGATGCCTAACGCGACGACGCATGCCGCCGAGACCACTGCACGAAACGACGAGATGGAGCGGGTCATCGACGCGCGACCTCGTAGGGATTGCCGCTCGCGTGAATCGCGCGGATTTCGTCGTCGCCAAGCGCCCGCCTGATAATGAAAAACTCGTCGATCCGTCCGCTGAGCCGGCGGTCGTTCATGTTCCAGTTGCCGATCCGTGCGGCGCCCAGCCGTGCGGGCGGGGCCACGGCGAGATGTGTTTCGCTGTCGAACACTCCATCGACGTAGAAGCGGGCCGTCTTCGCCTCGCTGTCGTAGACGGCCGCAAGGTGGATCCACCGCCCCTCCTCGCCGAGCACGGGCGACCGCGAATCGGGATGCCCCTGCTGCTTGACCGCTCCCGGTGCGGGCTGGATGCCGCGTAGGGCCAGCCGCATCACGCCCGAATGCGTGAGCATCCAGTGCACCTGGCCGGGGTTGTCGGCCTCCCAACCGTCGGTGTGATAGAGCGACTGGTAGGGTGCGCCGAGCCGGTCGAGCCGCACCCAGGCGGCGAGCGTGAGTTGGGGGTAGGCCACGCCTGCGCCGACGTCGATCGGAATGTGGTCGCCTATCTCCGTGAAGTCGGCCGCCCGCGAGCCCGGCCACCGGCCCTGCACGAGGCGATACTGGCCGGCCGCGGCAGCCGCGTCGCGGCCCTCGAAGTCGAGCCATGCAACCAGGGCCGGGTCGGCCTGCAACCGGGCGGCCGCGTCGAGCGACACGCGCTCGCGGCCGTCCGCCACCGCAGCGGCAAGTTCGCCTACCTCGTCGCCCGAAATAAACGCCGCTGAGCGGAGTTCGCGGGCGGAGTTCGTGGCCAATGAATACGCGTCGCCATCCCGCAGACTGCGGGCCGGCGTCGCGTCCCCCCGGGCGATCACCTCACCGGAGAAGACATGCACCTCCGCCTTGCCCGTCGGCGGCACGTCCACGGCGAATCGCGTGCCGAGGTCGATGGCCTCGCCCGACGGCGTGACCACCGTGAAACCCTTGGCAGCGGGCGGGATGTCGGCCGACACACGGCCCTGGAACAGCCGCAGCCGCTGCGCCGACTCAAACCGGAACGAGGCCGGCGCCTCGATCACGATCCGCCCGCCGCGCTGCGTCGCCAGTTCGAGTAAACCGGCGGCGAGGTCGTGGGGCTCGTGGCCGAGTGCCGTGCCCGCCGTGGGCACGCCCGCGCCAACGCCGCGCGTGACGGTGGCGCAGGGTCGGCCCCACCCAGCCGGCACGAGGAGCACGAAGGCGACGAGCGCGGCGACCGCACCGAGCCCGGCCGTCGCCCAGCGCCACGTCACTCGTGGCACGCTCGCCGTGGACCGGACGCTCGCGTGCGCCTGCTCGACGGCCCACTGGCCGAGCTGGCGGCGGGTCAACGACCGTTCGAGGGACGCATGCAACAGCGCCCGCTCGGCGAAATACCCCCGTGCCGCGGCGTCGGACTCGAGCCGGCTCGCGAGAGCCTCCCACCGCGCGATGTCGTCCGCTGTCGGATCGGCTGCAGACGCGTGGGCGTCGAGGAGATCGTCGATCTCCTGGCGGAAGTCTTCGTCGAGGCTGCGGGGTTCCATGCCCGTATGCCGCCCGTAACCGACAGACGTTAACACGCGGCGAAACAGGCCCGTGGAGAACGTGGCCGGAAGCCACTCACGGGCGGTCGTCGGTCGCCAGTTCGCCGCGGACACACTCGGCCAGCAGGTTGCGGATGCGGAACAGCATCACGCGCACGGCCCCGGCGGTCGATCCGATCGCCACCGCGATCGTCTCCATCGAGGCGTCGTCGGCGTACCGCATGTCAAGGAGGCGGCGCGACTTGGGCGGAAGTTTTTCCAGGCACCGCTCCAGGGCGACGGCGTGCGCGGAGACTCGCGGCGGATGCCGTTCCACGAGCGCCTCGGCGATCCCGTCGAGCAGCGTTTCGGAGAAGACGGCCCGTTGCCGACCCCGGGCCCGGTAGTGATCGATGATCCGCGACTTGGCGAGCCACAGCGCCCAGGCCACGAACGGACGCTTCGCATCGAATTCGTCGAACCGCCGGGCCGCCGTGAGGGCCGTCTGCTGCACGACGTCCTCCGCATCCTGGAAGTTCTGCACGGCGGCAAACACGTAGGCCCGCACGGCCGGCTCGGCTTCGAGCCAGAGGCCGGCCATCGCCGCGCGCTCGTCCGCATCCCGGTTCATATCCATGCCTCTCTGCCGCCCAGCCCCAATCGCACGTTAACACGCTACCACAGTGACAGTGTTCACAGATTCGTGAGGGTCGAATCCACAGCCCGGCCTTCACCTCGGGCACCGCTCCTCCAAGGGGCGGCATGGTCTTCACTGCAGTCGCAAGCTGCTGCGAGAGGTCGGAGACGATGACGAGCATGGTCGGCATCCATTTTCCTGGAAAAATCCGGGGGGAAACCTGCGCACACCCGACCGATTTCACAATCGCAACGGCCGAAATCTTTTCGGCATGCAACGATTGCCGGCGTCGGGCGTTGAACAACGTCAAGGAAGGACCGATCTCGGCTCGTGAACCCCTCGGAGCATCGCGTTATGCCGCAGTGGCGTCATCTGTTTTCGCTGCCCGTTCTCGCCCGCCTCGCGGTCCTCGCTCGCTTGGCCGGCGGCGGCTGGTCAGCCCCGTCGCTCGAGGCCGCGCCGAACGTGATCATCTTCTACGCCGACGACCTCGGCTGGGGTGAACTCGGCTGCCAGGGCAATCCCGAAATCCCCACGCCCCACATCGACTCGCTCGCCACGAGCGGCATGCGGTGCACGCAGGACTACGTCGCCGCGACCTACTGCAGCCCGTCGCGGGCCGGACTGATGACCGGCCGCTACCCGACCCGGTTTGGCCACGAGACGAACCAAGATCACAACTCGAGCGGCTTCCTCAACGAGACGACGCTGGCAACTCGCTTGAAGGGGCTCGGCTATTCCACGGCCTGCGTCGGCAAGTGGCATCTCGGCGACTCGCCCAACCGCCGGCCGACGGCCCGCGGATTCGACGAGTTTTACGGGACTCTGGCCAACACGCCCTTCTACCACCCCAAGGGCTTCATCGATTCGCAAACGTCGGCCGACGTCGTCGCGATCGAGGACGACGACTTCTACACGACCGATGCCTACGCCGACCGCGCCGTGGACTGGCTCAAGGCCCATGCCGCCGGCCCCTGCTTCCTCTACCTGCCGTTCAACGCCCAGCACGCGCCGCTTGAAGCGCCGAAAAAGTACCTCGACCGGTTCCCGGGAATCACCGAAGTGAAACGGCGGACGTTCGCCGCGATGCTCTCGGCGATGGACGACGCCGTGGGTCGCGTGCTCTCGACGGTACGAGAACTCGGGCAGGAGGAGAAGACACTCATCTTCTTCATCGCCGACAACGGCGGTCCGACGGGCCAAACCTCGTCGCAGAACGGGCCGCTCCGCGGCTTCAAGATGATGACGTACGAGGGCGGGCCACGCGTGCCGTTCCTCGTGCAGTGGAAGGGAACGATTCCCGGCGGCAAGACCTACGACCTGCCCGTCATGAACCTCGACGTCGTGCCGACCGTGATGGCGGCCGCGGGCAAGCCGATCGCAGCCGCCGACTCGATCGATGGCGTCGATCTCGTGCCACACCTGACGGGGAAGGTGCCGTCGCGGCCGCACGAGACGATGTTTTGGCGGTTCGTCGGCCAGTGGGCCATCCGCAGCGGCGACTGGAAGCTCGTCGTGTCGAAGGGGGGCTCCGGCAAGCCTGAGCTCTACGACCTCGCAACTGACATCGGCGAGCAAAAGGATCTCGCCGCCACACGTCCCGAACGGGTCGCGGAGCTACAACAGCTCTACGACAGTTGGAACGCGGAGCAGGCTCCCGTCAGTGACAGGCCGGCGGGCGGACCGGGCAGAAAGCAGCGGCGCAGGGCAGCCGCTACGAGATCATGAAATGGTCGCCGCAGTGGGGCGGCAGCATCTGACAGGCTGAAGCCTGTCGTACGGAGTCAGGGGCTGCGCGATGCCCCTCACGCGTCGAGGCCGCGGAGTGTGCCCGTGCTCGAGGCAAATCGGTCGGTCTCGACGCCGAGCCGCTGGAGCATCGTCAGGTAGAGGTTCGCGAGCGGCTCGTTCTTCCTTTCGTCGAACGCGAGGTGGCCCGGATGCCGGTAGCCGCCGCCGGCGAGGATGATCGGCAGATTCTGATTCGAGTGGGAGTTGGCGTTGCCCAGGCAGCTGCCGTAGAGGAGCTGGGTGTGGTCGAGGAGCGTGCCGCCGCCGTCGGGCGTGTCGCGGAGGCTCTGAAGGAGAGAGCCGAGGGCGGCCATCTGGGCTTCCTCGATCTTCTTCAATTCGGCGATCTTCTCCGGCTCGTTGCCGTGGTGCGTGAGGCCGTGGGTTTCGTTCTTCACGCCGGGCACGTGGGGCACGACGGAAAACGTGCTCAGCGAGAGCGTGATCACCCGCGTCGAGTCAGTCTGGAGCGCGAGCCTCGCCATGTCGAACATGAGCTTCGACTTCTCGATCACACGGTTGGCATCTGCGATGTCGTCGGGCTCTTTCCATTCAACGGCGGGCTTGGGGCGGTTCTCCCACTCGATCGCCTTCTCGAGCCGGCTCTCCAGTTCACGGACACTCGAAAAATACTGGTCGAGGCGGCTTCGGTCCTCGGGCCCGACGGCTTTCTCGAGCCGGGCCTTCTTGTCGAGGACCAGATCGAGCACGCTGCCGCCGGCCTCGATTCGCCGCAGCGTCGCCGCTTTCTCCTCGGGAGTGCCAGCCACGAACATGGCCCGGTAGAGCCGCTTGGGGCTCGTCTGGGACGGGATGTCCACGCCGCTCCGCGACACGGCGAGCGTGTTGGAATACTGCTCCCCCTTCTGCACAGAGAGCGCGAGGAACGGAAACCGCGTGTCGAGGCCGATCGTCTCGGCGGCCACCTGATCGAGCGAGATCGAGTTCTTGAACGTGGGCTGGCCCGGGTGTGGGGCGCCAGTGAGGAAGCACTGGCCGGCGTGATGGTTGCCGTCGACAGACGGATGCGAGAGCCCCGAGAAGACGGTGAATCGGCCGCGGTGGGATGCGAGCAGATCGAGATAGGGGCTCGCGGGCGCCGGGGCCGGGTCCCCTCCGACCGGCTTTGCCGGAAAGAAAAACTGCGGCATCATCCCGAGGGCCGCGTGAATGGCGACCATCCGCTGCGGAACTGAGCCCGGCCCGCGACCGTCCGGTGCGGCTGCCGCGAAACCTGGCAGCATCGCGTCGAGGAGCGGGAGGGCGATCCCGGCGCCGGTGGCACGCAGCGCCGCGCGGCGCGAGAGCCGCCGCGATCCGAACGGCCTCATGGAAAAACGATCACCAACGGGCCTAGGAGCCATCGGGCATCGGTCCTTTTACGAGTGGCTGGAACGTTTCCAGTGGGGGAAGTGGTGGCCTCGTTATGCTCTGTGCATTATCGCCGCCTGGCGAACCGCGGCGCTGTCTGATTTTTGTTGACGCGGGCCACCCCCGGAACCGGCTGCTGGAGAGGCATGTCGTCCGATGTTCGTCCTCGACGCGGTGTTCTTTCAGCACGGCCAGACCGGGATCGCGCGGCAATGGCAGCGAATCCTGACGCTTTGGGGGCAGGGGCCCTTCGCCGAGGAGTTCGTGGTCGTCGACCGTGGCGGCACCCTGCCGCCGATCCCCGGCCTGCGCGTCGTGCGGGCGCCCCGCCAGCGGCTGACCCACCCCGACCACGACGCCGAACTGCTCCAGCGGGTGTGCGATCATGTCAACGCCGGCTGGTTCCTGTCGACGTATTACACCACACCGCTCCACACGCCGTCGCTGTTCATGTGCTACGACATGATCCCCGAGGTGCTGAACTTCGACCTCGACCAGCCGGTCTGGCGGCAGAAGACGCGGGCCATCCGCGCGGCCCGGGCGTTCATCGCGATCTCGCACACATCGGCGGTCGACCTGCTGTGGTTCCACCCACGGCTGCACGGTGTGCCGGGGCTCGTGGCCCATTGCGGCACGGACTTCGCGCCCGCTCCGGCTGACGCGGTGACGGCGTTCAGGCGACGATATGGCCTCGAGCGCCCCTACATCATGCTCAGTGGAACCCGCACCGACTACAAGAACGCCCTGCTCGTGTTCCGCGCCCTTGTGCACCTCGGCAGCCTGCGCCGGGACTTCGCCATCCTCTGCTGCGGCGGCCGCCCGGCACTGGAGCCGGAATTGGCTGCGCTCGCGGCTGACACGCCCGTGGTCGTCGTGCATCTCGACGACCACGAACTCCAGGCCGCCTACACGGGTGCCGTCGCGCTCGCATACCCGTCGCTCTACGAGGGCTTCGGCCTGCCGCCCCTCGAGGCGATGGCCTGCGGCACGCCGGTCCTGACGACGCCTGCGGCGGCGATCGCGGAAGTCTGCGGCGAGGCGGCGATCTACGTGGCGCCCCGAAACGTGGCCGGGTTTGCCCAGGAGATGGCTCGCCTGCTCCATGACGGGGCGGCCAGAAACGAGCATGGCCGGCACGGTATCGAGCGCGCCGCGCGGTTCACGTGGCAGGCGACGGCCCAGAGCATGGCGGAGTTTCTCCGCGGCCTCCAGTCGTCGGCCCGGTGTAGTGCAGCGGCATCTGCGCCGCGTCGCGAAGCGCCTCGTGGCTGAACAGGGCCCTGTTGTTCCAGTAGAGTTTCCAGTGGGTGTCGGAACGGATCTGCCGCTGGTTGTGCGCCGCTTCCGCGGAGTGCAGGGAATGGCCGATCGGGTGTTTCTTGTGGAAGATCCGGTCGTAGTACCGCGGCGCGTCGTGTGCGATCTTCAGATATGCCGCCACCCACGAGTCCCAATAGGGCGCGCCGATGACCAGGTGAGGAATACGTGCGGCCAGTTGCCGCGTCACGCCCTCGTTCATCACGAACATGTCCTCGCCGTTGTAGTAGGGCAGGCCGTGCGGGTCGTCCCACTCGTCGACCGAGATCCGGTGGTAGATGTTGGCGCGGCAGAGGCTGTCGAAGGCGTGGGGACAGGGCCGGATGTCGGAGTTGGCGATGCCGTACCACGCCGCGCCGGGGGACTTCCTCAGAACCGCCTCGAGCATGTCCCGGACGAACGGCTTGTCGCTACCGGGCTGGATCACGCCCGCCGTCGCACCCTGGTGCAGAATCGACGTATATCCCAACTGCAGCGCGCGATCGTGAACGCGTGGATCGCATGCAAACAGGACGATCATCGCCTTGTCCCAGGCCGACAGGGCCTCGACCTCGCGGGGCGATGCCGTGAATGGCATCACGATCGAGATCGCCTGGGGCAGCGGGCTGACGAGGGGATACGGCGGGGCGACCGGACGTCCTTCGGGCGAGTGATGCACGCTCTCTCACCCGCAGTTGCCGCACTGCCCTTTGAGCAACACCTCGGTCACCGAGCGGATGCCAGCGCCTTTCGCGTCGGCGGCAGCCCGTGACGCTCCTCGGGGCGTGCGGCCCGCGCCAGACTTCCCGCGCCGGCCCGGCTTCGGCGTGATCGCCACGTCCACGTCGTCGAGGCAGGAGACCTCGCCGCAGCTCGTGCAGAGGAAGTGTGGATGGTCCTCCCCCTTCGTATGCGCATGGCCGGGCCGCTTGAGCTCGAATCGCCACACGTGGTCGCCGAGCTCAACGCGCGAGACCAAGCCCGCTTCGGTGAGTTCGGTGAGGTTGCGATAGATCGTGGCTCGGTCGAAACCTTTGCTGGGCCCGACGGCCTCCGAGACCTCCGCGTGCGTCAGCGGACCGGTGGCCGAGGTCAGATACTGAAGCACTGCGACCCGCGCGGCGGTACATCTGAGGCCTGCCCCGCGGATGCGGGCCTGCACCGCCTGGATGTCGTCTGTGCCGTGGTGGCTGGCTCGTCGTGCCATGGGCACAGTCTACACCTGCGGCCGACACGCCACATGGCCCCGTCAGCCGACCGCGACGCCGGCGAGAACCTCCACGATCGCGGCCATGAACGCCGGCAGATCGGCCGGTTTGCGGCTCGTCACATGGTGGCGATCGATGACCACGGGGGTGTCTTCCCAGATCGCTCCGGCATTCATGAGGTCGTCTTTGATGCCGGGGCTGCCGGTGACGCGAACGCCCCGGTAGACCCCCGCCGAAATCGGAATCCAGCCGCCGTGGCAGATCGCCGCCACGAGCTTGCCGTGCGCAGAAAACTCACGCACGAGCTCGAGCACTTTTTCATCGCGGCGCAGCTTGTCTGGCATCCAGCCGCCGGGAATCACGATGCCGTGGAAATCGGCGGCTTCCATGTCGCTGATCGCGGCATCACTCGTGCAGGGGTAGCCATGCTTGCCCGGATACGTGCGGCCCTGCATCGCGCCGGCCACGGTGACATGGGCACCAGCCTCCTCGAGCCGCAGTTTCGGATACCACAGTTCCAGGTCTTCGTAGTCGTCACCGACGAGCGTGAGGACGCGGACCCCGTCGAGCTGATGGTGGAGCGGAGGGAGGTGGGGCATGGCGGAAACTCCGAGGGAAGCGAGCCGGTTGAGGCGAGGATGACGCGGAGCATTTTCGCAGGCCACACCGCGACGGGCGAGGCCTCGCAGCGAAAACCCCTCCCCTGGGTGGAACATGCTATCACGCCTGCACGCGGCCCCGCTCACGCGACGGACCCAGATTCCACGGGGTTTCCGGACCCCCGCCAAAACCTGCTTGACTCACAAAGGGCTCACGCTACATTCACGCCCCGGCCATATGGAGTGGTCCGCGGGAAGACCGCCACAACATCTTGCGATAGCATGCAGAAGGAGCTGCTCTCTTTGAATCGCGGGTTCCCCGTTTTTTCGCCGGCTGACCGCCTCAACCCCGGCCCCTCACCCGGCCGATAGGGTTTGCACGATAACTATACGGAAGTATACTTTCTCGGCTCGACACTTTCCTCGCAAGGAGTTTCCGCCTCATGGCAGCGTTCGACCCCACCGCCGGCTTCGCGACCACGGCCTCCCCGGACACCACCGGCCCGGCGACCAGCGGCAGTGCCCCCCGGCAGCCGCTCGCCATCCAGCCGACGTTCTGCCCGGTGGAGGCTGAGAGTCCGTTCGATACCACGGAGTGGGAGCTGCGCACCGCCGCCATCAAGGGCGAAGACGGCAAGGTGCTCTTCGAGCAGCCGGCCTGCGAGATTCCAGCTGCCTGGAGCCAGCTGGCGACGAACGTCGTGGTGAGCAAGTATTTCTACGGCGAGATCCACACGCCCGAGCGCGAGCACTCGGTGAAGCAGCTCGTCCACCGCGTCGCCCGCACGATCGCCGATTGGGGCATCAAGGACGGCTATTTCAAGACGAAGCAAGACGGCGAGAACTTCTACCGCGACCTGGCCTGGCTCTGCGTCCACCAGCACGGTGCCTTCAACTCGCCGGTGTGGTTCAACGTGGGCCTGTTTCACCAATACGGCGTGAAGGGCGCGCCCTGCAACTGGCGTTGGGACGAGGCCAAACACGACGTCGCGGTGCCGGACAACCCCTATGAGTATCCCCAGGGCAGCGCCTGCTTCATCCAGAGCGTGCAGGACAACATGGAAGACATCATGGAACTCGCCCGCAGCGAGGCCATGCTCTTCAAATTCGGCTCCGGCACCGGCACCGACCTCTCCACGCTCCGCAGCCAGCGGGAAAAGCTCGCCGGCGGCGGCAAGCCGTCGGGCCCGCTCTCGTTCATGAGGGTCTACGACCAGGTGGCGGCCGTGGTGAAGAGCGGCGGCAAGACCCGCCGCGCCGCCAAGATGCAGTCGCTGAAGGTGACGCATCCCGACATCATGGAATTCATCGAGTGCAAGTCGAAGGAGGAGAAGAAGGCCCGCGTGCTGATCGAGAAGGGGGGCTACGACTCCAACTTCAACGGTGAGGCCTACAGCTCGATCCTGTTCCAGAATGCAAACCTCTCGGTCCGCCTCACCGACGATTTCATGGAGGCGGCCGACCGCGACGACACCTGGACCACCCGCTGGGTCACCGATCCCTCGAAGGCTGGCCCGAGTTTCAAGGCCCGCGAGGTGATGACCCGGATGGCCGAGTGTGCCTGGCAGTGCGGTGATCCGGGCGTGCAATACGACACCACGATCAACCGCTGGCACACCTGCCCGACCGCGGGCCGGATCAACGCCAGCAATCCGTGCTCGGAATACATGTTTCTGGACGACACGGCCTGCAATCTGGCGAGCATCAACCTGATGAAGTTCCGCAAGCCCGACGGTCACTTCGACGTCGAACGGTTCTCGGCGGCCTGCCGGATCTTCTTGGTGGCCCAGGAGATTCTCGTCGATCACGCGAGCTATCCGACCCGCCGAATCGCGAAAAATAGCCATCTCTACCGGCCGCTCGGGCTCGGCTATTCAAACCTCGGCAGCCTGCTCATGGCCGACGGCCTGGCCTACGATAGCGACGCCGGCCGCGGCCTCTGCGGGGCGCTCACGGCGATCCTCCACGGCACCGCCAATCGCACGAGTGCCGAACTAGCCGCGGCGGTCGGGCCCTTCGAGGGCTTCGCCGCCAACCGGGAGCCGATGCTCAACGTCATGCAGATGCACAGGAGCGCCGTCGAGAAGATCGACCCCTCCTGCCCGAAGCATCTGCACGATGCCGCTCGGCAGATCTGGGACGAAGTGCTCTCGGGTGGCCGCAAGCACGGCTACCGCAATGCCCAGGCCACGGTGCTCGCCCCGACCGGTACGATCAGCTTCCTGATGGACTGCGACACGACGGGCATCGAGCCCGACATCGCGCTCGTCAAGTACAAGCAGCTCGCCGGTGGCGGCATGCTCAAGATCGTCAACCAGACCGTACCGCTCGCACTGCGCACGCTCGGCTACGACGAACCGGCCGTCGAGGGCATTCTGTCGTTCATCGACAAGAATGACACGATCGAAGGGGCTCCGGCGCTCAAAGATCAGCATCTGTCGGTGTTCGACTGTGCATTCAAGCCGCGGCTCGGCAAGCGGAGCATCGCCTGGGAGGCGCACGTGAAGATGATGGCGGCGGCCCAGCCATTCATCTCGGGCGCGATCTCCAAGACGGTGAACATGCCACGGGAGACGACGCCGGCCGACATTTCCGGAGCCTACATGGAAGGCTGGCGGCTCGGCCTCAAGGCACTGGCCATCTACCGCGACGGCTCGAAGGAAAGCCAGCCGCTCAACACGAGCAGTGAGAGCGACAAGGCCGCGGCGAAGGTCACGGCGGCCCCGCGGCGGGAACGCCTGCCCGATACCCGTCGCAGCGTGACCCACAAGTTCAACGTGGGCGGCCACGAGGGCTACATCACGGTCGGCCTCTACGACGACGGCCGCCCGGGCGAGTTGTTCATCACGATGGCCAAGGAGGGCAGCACGATCGGCGGCCTCATGGACGCCTTCGGCACGAGCGTGTCGATGAGCCTTCAATATGGCGTGCCGCTCGAGGTGTATGTGAAGAAGTTCTCACACACCCGCTTCGAACCGTGGGGCTACACGAAGAACCCCGACATCCCGGTGGCGAAGAGCCTCGTCGACTATCTCTTCCGCTGGATGGGCACCGAGTTCATCCCGGGCTATCGCGAAGCGAACCGGCCTGGTGGCTACGGCGGCGGCGAGGAGGCCGCTGCGGGTGACGACGCCGAAAGTGAGCGTAAGCCCGCCGCCACGACGGCGAGCGGGCTGGCCGATGGGCAAGGAAAGGCCCGCACCAACGGCGAAGCGACGACGAGCCGTGGCAAGCACCCGGCCGGTACCAACGGCCACGCGACCGCCACGACCGCCACGGCCGTCAAGGCGGCCCCGGCGAAGGTCACGGCATCGGCGGCACTGCTGGAGCGGGCGGGCCTGAAAATGGCCGCCGACCCGAACGCCAGCCCGGCCGACCGGCAGACGCAGTTTGCCAAGTTCCAGATCGACGCCCCGGCGTGTGACAACTGCGGCTCGATCACGGTGCGGAATGGTAACTGCTACCTTTGCCACAACTGCGGCAACAGCATGGGATGCTCGTGACGGGTCGGCTTGGGCGGGTTGTGACGGATATGCGACGGCAGGTGTGATGGCGTGGAGCCCGGGGCCGGCCCCGGCCGATTTCTCCGTCATCGAAATTCGACCTGTCGCCGCATTCCGTCGGAGGTGCCAACCCCAACGCGTTGATCCGGATCCTTTGAAAAGCACGTGCCCGTCACGGCCCGATCCGCATCAGTCTCGCAATGTTTACCCCGTTCGCAGGCGGACGGCAGGTTCGATCTACCGGAGGCCGTGGCAGACCCAAGCTGCCACGGCCTCCGTCATTTTCCGCCACGGAAAAGGCTCCTCACCCAGGCCGCCCCGAGTGTGGTTGGAGCGGCTCTGCCGGTCCTGCGGGGACACGGCTGCTACGGGTTTGCCCGGGTCTTCCCCCGGAATTAGCATACGAGCCGAGCGTGACGTAGCGTTCTCGAGCGTCCGGCTCTGATCCCTATTTTTCCTGCAGAGGTGTCTCGTGCGTCGTTGGTTGCGCGTGCTCGTGGTGGGCGTTCTCACGGTTCTCCTCTCGATCGACTCGGCATCGGCCTGCCGGTTTCTGCGGAACAGATGCCGCCCGCGCTGCCGGGTGGTGACCTGCCGTGTCGTCCGCCATGCTTCGCACCACTGCGTGCCCTGTGACGGGTCGGCACGCGCAGTGATCGTCGACTCGACACCCGAGGCCGAACTGGGGCCGGTCGTCGAGCAGCCGCACTTCCCTGCCCCTCAGTCGGCCGCACCCGCGATCGTTGAAACGCCGAAACAGGTCGTTCCGCAGCCCGTCACGGAGCCACTGCAGCCGCTCGAGCCGATCGCCCCGGTCTCCGCGGAGAAGCCGCTCGCGCCCGCGCCCGCGACGCCGCCAACGCCGCAGCCTCAGTTCAAATCTGCCGCTGAGATTCTCGCCGAGTCGGCCGAGCAGGAACGCATCGAGAAGGCCGCGATCGAGGCGGCGAAACCACCGGCTGCGCCGGCCGCTGAACCGCAGTTCAAAACCGCTGCCGAGATTCTCGCCGAATCAGCCGAGCAGGATCAGATCGAGAACGCGGTGGCGGAGCCCCCCATGAAGAAGGCCGCTGACGAGAAGCCCGCTCCTCAGGATGAACCGCCTGTCCCGGTCGAACCGGCCCCCGAGCCCGCCCCCAAGAAGCCCGCGCCGAAGCCGGCCGAAGAGAATCTGTTCGATGAGGCCGAGGATGAACCAGCCGCCGAAGAGCCGGCAGCGGAAAAGCCGGCGCCGATGAAGAAGGCACCCGCCGAAGAGCCGGTCGAGGATCTGTTTGGTGAGCCAGAGGCCGGCACGCCCGCCGACGACAAGGCCCCCGCGGCCAAGGAATCCGCAGACGAAGCGCCTGCAGAAGAAAAGACCGAGAAGGCGGAGGACGATCCGTTCGCGGTCCTCGACGCTTCTCCCGAGCCCGTCCGCCGGTGGATCGATGCGACCGGCCGTCATCAGACGATCGGCCGGCTCGTGGAGGTGCATCCTGATCGGATTCGGATCCTCAAGAGCAACGGTCATTACACGACCGTGCCGCTGGAGCGACTCAGCCGCCACGATCAGTCGTATGTCACGCAGGTTGGCGAACGGATCGCTGCCCAGCGGCCGGCTGTCACCGACACGGCCCAGCGGTAGCCCAGCGGTAACCCGGTTCACTGCGGAGGTTCACTGCAGGAGCCCCGGATCACTTGTCGTCGAGGACGGCGACCGTGGCGAACGCCTTGCCCTCGAGCATCTCGAGGGAGGCGCCGCCGCCGGTTGATACGTGGCTGACCTTGTCGGCGTAGCCAAGCTGCTCAACGGCCGCTGCCGAGTCGCCGCCACCGATGATCGTGATCGCACCCTTCACGGTGGCGTCGGCCACGGCGTCGGCCACGGCCTTGGTGCCGGCGTCGAAGGGCGGCATCTCGAACACGCCCATCGGCCCGTTCCACACGACCGTGCCTGCCGAGCGGATGATCCCGGCATACTTCTGCGCCGTTTCAGGCCCGATGTCGAGACCCTCGAAGCCGTCGGGAATCTCGCCCGCCCTGACAATTTTCTTGTTCGCCCCCGATGAAAAATCATCGGCGCAATGCGTGTCGACAGGCAGTACGAGCTTGCCGTTGCCGTGCGCGAGGAGTTCCTTCGCGAGGTCGAGCTTGTCGGGCTCGACGAGTGATTTCCCCGTGCGGCCACCCTGGGCGAGCGAAAACGTGTAGGCCATCGCGCCGCCGATCAGCACGTGGTCGCAGATCGAGAGCAGGTTTTGAATCACGGCGATCTTGTCGCTCACCTTCTTGCCCCCGAGGATCGCCACGAACGGCCGCTTTGGCCGTGCGATCGCGTCGGACAGGTATTGAATCTCCTTCTCGACGAGAAAGCCCGACACGGCCGGCTTGCCGAGCGCCTTCAGCGCCATGGGCACGGCGTGCATGCTCGCCTCGGTGCGGTGACAGGTGCCGAACGCGTCATTCACGTAGGCATCGGCGAGGCTGGCGAGGCCTGCAACGTAGGTCGCGTCATCCCCCTTCTTCTCACCCTTGTTGAAGCGGACGTTCTCAAGGACGAGCACGCCGCCGGCCGGAAGGGCCTTGGCCTTGGCCTGGGAGTCGGCGCCGCCGGTGTCGCTGGCGAGCAGCACGGGCTTGCCGAGGAGTTCGCCGAGCCGCTTCGCGACCGGGGCCAGCGAGAACGCCGGCTCCAGGCCCTTGCCGGCAGGCCGGCCCAGGTGCGACATGAGGATCGCCTTGCCACCGCGGTCGAGGATCGACCGGATCGTCGGCAGGGCCATCTTGATCCGGCGGTCGTCGGTGATCGCGCCGGAGTCGTCCTGCGGCACGTTGAAGTCGACCCGCACAAGAACGGCTTTTCCACGCGGGTCGAGGTCGGCGACGGATTTTTTGGGCATGCGGTGTGACTCCTCGCGGAAACGGACGGATACGAAGCGAGCCGATATTCAACCTGACGCTTGGACCCGCGACAACCCTCGCCCCTGCCGCCGCCGCGGGTGGGCCGGGCATCAGACGGGCATCTCGATCACGGCCTTGATCACGCCGCTCCCCGGCTCGAGGAAACCCGGAAAGGCCCGGATCGTGTCGGCGAACGGCACGTGGTGCGTGATCCACGGCTGCGTGTCGATCCGGCCCTCCTCGATGAGGCTGATGATCCGGGTGAAATCCCGCGACAGCGCATTGCGGCTGGCGAGGAGCGTGAGCTCCCGGCGGTGCATCACCGGCGCATGCGGAAACGAGACCTCGGCCTGCGTGATGCCGACGTACACGAGCCGGCCACCGAAGCTACACAACCTGAGCGCGCCTGCCATGCTCGCGTTGCTCCCCGTGGCGTCGATCACGACGTCACACATCCGGCCGGCGGTGAGGCTCGCAATCTCGGCCTCGTCGGCTGCCGTGCCGCTGGCGGCCACCGTGTCGGCGACGCCCATGCTCTCGCGGACGAATGCGAGGCGGCTGGCGGCCATGTCCATCACGATCACGCGGGCCCCCGTGAGCTTCGCAAACTCGAGCGCCGAAAGGCCGATCGGCCCCGCACCGATCACGAGCACCGTCTCTTTCTGCTGGGGTGCAGCCCGATCGACCGCATGGCAGCCGATCGCGAGCGTCTCGACGAGGGCATTTTGGGCGTGCGAGAGCCGCGGCGACGGATGGAGCTTGCGGGCCGGCACGGTGAACAGCGGGCGCAGGCCGCCGTCACAGTGCACGCCGACCGTCTGGTGGTGCTCGCAACAGTTGGTGAGCCCGCGCTGGCACGAAGAGCACCGCTGGCAGTTGATGTAGGGCTCGACACAGCAGCGGTCGCCCGGCCGGACGTTCGTGACACCTGGCCCCACGGCCACCACCTCGACCCCCAGTTCGTGTCCGGGAATCCGCGGGTAGCTGAAGAAGGGCATCTTCCCGAGGTAGCCGCCATAGTCGGTGCCGCAGATGCCTACCGCATGCACGCGCACGACCGCCTCGCCCGGTCCGGGAGGCGGTGGCTCAGGGATGTCGATGAAACGAAATGTTTTTGGCTGTTCGAGCAGGATCGCTTGCATCAGACAATCAGGTCTCTTTCCAAGGAGGTGTTCCGCCGGCTCGGGGGCGGCAAAAGTCGCCGCTGTGCGGTCCTTCGGATTGTCGCGTGGGCTGCGGCAGCCCAATGCTCCTCGAGCGTTCGCCGACCCCCTCGCCTCCCGTTTCCAGTCATCGTATTCGATACACACGGCAGGCCGTGTCTGCCCAGATCAGCGATTGCTCGGCGGGAGTGAGTGTCGAGATAAAGTCGTCGATGATTCCAGCAACTTCCGCATACTCGGCAGAGAGCAGGCACACGGGCCAGTCGCTGCCGAACATCAGCCGGTCTGGGCCGAAGGCGGCGAGGGCGATGTCGAGAACCGGCGTGAAATCCGCCGGCTGCCACTGCCGCCAGGCCACCTCCGTGACGAGCCCCGACAGCTTGCAGCACACGTTGTCGTGCCGGGCGAGGGTCTCTATGCCGCGCCGCCAGTCCGCAATCTCATCTGCCTTCGGCGGCAGCTTGATCCGCGGCTTGGCCAGATGGTCGAGCACGAACAGCTGTTCGGGAAGCAGGCCCACCAGGTCGATCGCTGCCGGCAACTGATTCGGATAGATCAGAAGGTCGTACGTGAGCCCGAACCGGTGGAGCGCCCGCACGCCCCGCACGAAGGCCTCCCCGAGCACAAACCGCGGATCGGGCTCATCCTGCACGACATGCCGCACGCCTACGAATTGTTCGTCATGAGCCAGAATCGCCAGGTCGTCGGCGACACGTTCGCTCCGTAGATCCACCCAGCCCACGACGCCGCGGATGAACGGATGCTTCTTGGCCAAGCTGAGCAGCCAGCGGGTCTCCGCGAGCGACTGACGCGCCTGCACGGCCACGCTCCCCACGACGCCCACCGGCCGTGCGACGGTCTCGAGGTCGGCCGGCAGGTGGTCGCAGGCCAGCCGCTCCATCCCCGCGCCGATCCACGGGTATTCGGCGGCGGAATAGTTCCAGAAATGCTGGTGGGAGTCGATTCTCATGGCATCAAAGGCCGCGCGACCACGGCGCTAGTTGTTCTCCGGCAGGCCCTCCACGTGCCCGATGTTCTTCACTCGGGCAAAGATCGCCCGCACGTCGCGGAGGAGTTCCTGGTCGAGCGGCTCGGCTGCCCACTCGGCCCAGGCCCGGATGTTCACGGGGTTTGCGCTCCCCGCGATCGTCGTCGCGATCCGCGGATTGGCGATTGCAAACTGCAGCGCGAGCTTCGCGATCGAACTGCCGCGGGCCCGGCACAGATCGGCCGCCTGCCTGGCCGCCGCCTTCACCGCCTCCGGCTCCTTGAGCCACGCGGGCAGCGGAGCGTCGGTGAGCAGCCGCGCACTGAATGGGCCGGCACTCATCACGCCGACCCCCTTCGCCTCGAGATACGGAATCGTCTCGTCGGCAAACCGCGTGTTCTGCAGGGTGTATTGGTTGTAATTGAGCACGCAGTCCACCGCTGCTTCGTCACAGAGGGCGCGGAAGATCTTCTGGGGATAGCCGCTGAAGCCGATGAACCTCGCCTTGCCCGCCTGTTGGGCGCGCCGCAAGGCCGGAAGCGTCTCGTCCACGATCTGCCGGAGCGGGACGAACTCGACGTCATGGCAGAGAACGATGTCGAGATGGTCGGTGCCGAGCCGATGGAGCGACACGTCGACACTCTCGGCCACCCGCTTCGCCGAGAAATCGAAGTGGGAGAGATCGTAGCGGCCGAGCTTCGTGCACAAGAGGTACTCATTCCGTGGGATGGATCGCAACGCCACGCCGAGCAGCACCTCGCTCATGCCTCGGCCGTAGAACGGGCTCGTGTCGATCAGCCGCATGCCGCACTCGAGCGCGGCCCGGACGCTTCCCAGGGCTTCGTCGAGCGTGATCGAACGGAACTCCTGCCCCAGCGAACTCGCGCCGAAGGCGAGGATCGGGACGTCGAGGCCGGTCGTGCCGAGTGGGCGTGTGTGCATCGTGTCACCCGAACGTGCGGCAGCCGACCGAAAGCAGAAGATTCGCCCACGGCTGCGTGTCGGCGGTCTGAATCGTGAGCACGTGGTCGTCCGAAGCCACGGCCTTGTAGAAATCCCACTTCACGATCGGCGTGAGTTCGCAGGGCGAGTTCGCGACGGCGAGAATCCGCCGGTAGTCGGCCCACACCGCGGGATCTCCCGGCGTCGCGGCAGCATACGAATCGCTCCGATCGACGCCCATCGTGTGCACTTCGTCGATCCGCACCGCGCCGAGGATCGCCTCCAACACCTGGGCCACGGTCGGCACGCCCGGCATAAGCTGGAGCGACACGAGCGCCGCCCGGGGCCCGCGCTTGTTGGCCGCCGGATAGTTGCCGTCGGCGATCAGCACCTTCGAGTGATGCCCCGCCTGTGCGAGAATCCGCAGGATGTCGGGGTGGAGCAGGGGGCCGTTGAGCATGGGTCAGCCTTTCGTGAACGCGCGAAAACTCTCGACGCTCTGCCGGGCGGCGGTGAGCGACGTCGGGTCCGGAAACACCTCGGCCGACAGGAAGCCGTGATAGTCGATTCGTGCGAGCGCGGCGACGACCGGCCCGACTGCGGTGTGACCGAAGCCGATCGCCCGCCGGTTGGAATCCGCCCAATGAACGTGGCCGACCAGATCGCCACAGCCCACGAGCGCCGCCGGCATGTCCGCCTCTTCGATATTCATGTGAAAGAGGTCGCAGAGGAGTTTGACGGTCGTGAGGCCGTGAGCCTTGATACACTCCGCCGCGTCAGCCTGGCGATTGAAAAGATTCGTCTCGTAGCGGTTGAGGGGCTCGTAGAGCAGCACCTGGCCATGCCGGGCGGCGCGGTCGCCGAGCACGTGGAGAGCCTCAACCAAGAGGGGGATCGCCTGCTCCCTGGCCATGGCACCTTCGCTGCGGCCCTGCATCGAACCGACGATCACCGGCGCCCCCAGCTCGCCGGCCCGATCGACGAGATCGCCGACGAACGAGACGGCCTGGGCGCGGACCGTGGGTTCGGGATGACACAGATGAAGCTTGTGCTTCACCCACCCGGCGCCGCTGCCCACGGCAGCGAGCGTGAGCCCGTGGGTTGCGAGACAGTGCGCAAGGCCGGAACCTTCGAAGCCCGCCGCCGATTCGGGAAAGATCTCCACGCCGTCGAATCCGAGCTCGACGGCGGCGCGACAGCCAGCGTCGAGGCCTTCATGGAAGACGAATGGCCCCTGGCGGGCTTCAGGCACCAGGCAGACAGTGACTGCGGATCGCATGGGCTTCCGGCAGGCTCGAGCCTGCCTTCCGGATCGAAGACTACACGTCCACAAACAAGGGGACGAGGTGGCGGTCGAAGATGTTGTCGGTGACCTGCTGCGCCACGATCTCCCGGTTCACCCGGAGCAGGTCGATATACCGGGCCCCGTGCTTGGCGGCCACCTTGAACGAGACGTGCAGCAACTGCCGCATGTGCGGGTTGAACGCCTGGTTCACGGGCACGTGCCGCACGGCTGCCGCGAAGCGCGGTCCGCTCCAGACCGCCACCTCGGCGGCCGACGGCAACTGCGAACGGTCGATGTCGATCACGGCGGCGTAGGGCGCACAGAACTCGTCGATGTGATCGAGGGCAGAGGCATAGATCTCCTTGGCGAGCGCCAGGCCGTCGCCGCCAGCCTCGGCCAGGCCGATCATCTCCTCGAGCCACGTCGTGCCCGCCGTCTTCAGGTGGACGCCGGCGCCGGTGCGGGCGAGCGTCCGGCGGATCACCGGATAGAGCGAGAACTTGTCACTCCCGGAATGCACCGACAGTTTGAGTGACGGCGGGAGCCCGTAGTGGGCAGCAGCGAAGGCGCACACGGCGATGTCGTCGGAAAACTCCTGTTCGAACCGGACGAGATCGCCGACGTAGTCCACGCCCTTGTTGAACCGGCCGGTGAACTTGGGCGCGATCGTCTGCAGTGGAATCTTCTCCTCGGCGAGGAGCGCGAGAATCACGAGCAGCTCCGGCGGAGTCTGCGGCTCGTCGGTCTCATCCATGCTGACCTCGATGACGATGTCGCCCCCGCGGGCCTGCTCGATGTGCCGCCAGATCGCGCCGGCCTCCCGGCAGGCAAGCAGATAGGTGCCGGCGATCCTCGCCACGGCATCCTCCGACAAGCGGATCACCTTCGTGATCCCCGGCACGGCCAGCGGCTTCGCCAACTCGGGGTGACGGGCAACGAACGCCTTCACGTCGGCCAGGGGAGCCGCCTTGCCGATCGAATCGGCGACGTCGATCGTGAAAAAATCACTCGACTTGAGAAACCGGTCGACCGTCTCGAGGCGGATGTGGTCGGCATCGACGAACCACGGGTGCGGCCACTGTCGGGCCGCCACGGCCCGGGCCGCCGCCGCCCGCACGCTCGCGGGCTCACTGCCGATGAACGAATGCTCACGGTTCGACTTGTTCCACACTGGGGCGACGACGACGCCCCGCGCCGCGAGCATTTCAAAGGCGGCGAGTTGCGCCTCGGCCTCGCGGGCGAAACGATCGCCGACCCCGAACGATAGTCTGGGAAGCAGTTTCATGCCGGCAGCATATCCCGCGTAGTCGATGGCTTGGAATGATGATTCTTGACCGTCGCATGACTATTCTTGACCTCAATGACTACGCCGCAGCTCCACCCGTCGGGCCGACCACGCCAGCCTCTGCCGGCATTCGTCTCGCGGCAGGTCGTGACGGCCCGCCGCTACTTCCTCGACCTGCGGCCCGCCCACCGTGGGCCGCTCACGGTCGTGTGCGGTGGTGAGGAGCAGGTGCGGGGCGATTACCTCGTGGCCCGCGATGATTTTCCCTACTGTTGCGTCGAATTCGTCGCTGCAGGCCGGGGCACGCTCTCGCTCGACGGCAGCGTGACGCCGCTCGCCACCGGCTCCGTTTTTTCCTACGGCCCGGGCATCGCGCACGCCATTCACACCGACCGCCGGCATAGGCTGCGGAAATACTACGTCGATTTCGTGGGCCGCGACGCCGCGCGCCTGCTCCGCGCCGCCCGGCTCACCCCGGGAAGCCACGCCACCGTCGGGCGACCGCGTGAGATCCGGGCGATTTTCGATCTCCTCCAGCAGTGCGGCCTCGCCCACTCGACGCACAGCCAGGCCCTCTGCTCGCAGCTTATCGGCGTGTTGCTCACGAAGATCCAGGAGCTCGCACAGCCCACCGACACACCCGACGGCGTCGCCTTCTCGACATTCGTGCGGTTCCAGCAATTCCTGGCCAAAGATCGCGAGCGGCTCGTATCGATCGAACAGGCTGCTGGTGAGTTTGGCATTTCTACGGCCTACGCCTGCCGCCTCTTCCGTCGCTACGGGACCACGAGCCCCTACCAGGAACTCCTGCGCCAACGGATGACCCTCGCCGCCGACCTGCTCACGCACGAAGGCCTCCAGGTGCAACAGGCCGCCGCCCGCCTGGGCTTCACCGACGCCGCGCAGTTCTCCCGGGCTTTCAAGCGCGTCGCCGGAGTCTCCCCCAGCGCATTTCAACGCCGGGCGTGACGGCGCACGTACGAGATCGTCGGGGCATCCTCTCGGCTTACGCCTCGGGCTTCCTCATCATCGAATGCGGGAGGCTCGGGGCTGCCCCTGCCGTTGTGACGGCGTATGTGACCAGCGAAGCCATGGATGGCGCAGCGAATGCGCTCCAGGCAGCGCAGGCACATCCGAGTGAGCGGAGGGCTGGAGGCCCACAGCGAACGACCGGCGAGACGGTACGGGGTAGCCCCGAGCCGGCGCACTTTGGAGGGCTACGCACGGCAAGCGGGACGCTTGCCCCACGCAGCCATGACAGGCTGAAGCCTGTCCTACACGTCGAGATTTTTGACGTCGAGCGCGTGGCGTTCGATGAATTCGCGCCGTGGCTCCACCTTTTCGCCCATCAGCACCCGGAATAGGTCGTCAGCCGCCGCGGCGTCGGTCATCGTCACGCGCAACAGCGTGCGGTTGGCGGGGTCGAGCGTCGTGTCGCGAAGCTCCTCGGCGTTCATTTCGCCGAGACCCTTGAAGCGGGTGATCGAGAGCCCCTTCTCGCCCGCCCGGCGAACCGCCGTGAGCAGCCCGCGCAGGTCTTCGAGGCCGATTTCGTTGTCGCCGCGGCGCAGGGTGTAGCGGGCATCTTCACTGCCGGTACGGTCCTGCGGCATGAGCGTCTCGATGCCGAAGCCCATCGCCTCGAGTTCCTTGAGGCCGGCGTTGATGCTCCGCACCTCGTGGAGATCGATGACCACGAGTTGGTCGCGGCCCGTGTCGTGGGCCGTGCCTGGGGTCGCGTCCTGGGCGGCCACGGACTCCTCGATTCGCCCCACAGCGAGGGTGCCCCCGGCCGCCTGTTCCTTCCCCTTCACGAACGCCTCGAAGTCGTCGCGGCTGGTGAACCAGTGCTCCTCCACGCCGTAGTAGACGTGATACATCGGCAACTTACCCGTCTGAGCATCGCGGCGGCCGGCGTGGTCGCGGAGACTGATGCCCCGCTTCTCGAGCGCGACGAGCGCGTCCTCGAGCCCCGCGAGCGTCCGGCACAGCTTCTGCATCTGGTCGCCCGAGATTTCGCGGCCGTCGCCCGGCAGGAACACGCCCTCGCCGAGCCCCTGGTCGAGGAGTTGCGTCTTCATCTCCTCTTCGGTCTGCACATAGTAGACGGTCTTCTTCGACCGCACGCGGAACAGCGGCGGCTGGGCCACGTAGACATGGCCGGCCGCCACGAGCTGATACATCTGCCGATAGAAGAACGTGAGCAGGAGCGTGCGGATGTGGGAACCGTCGACGTCGGCGTCGGTCATGATCACGACCTTGTCGTACCGGCGCTTCGTGAGATCGGCCTCGACGCCGATCCCGGCGCCGATCGCCGAGATCACGCTTCTGACCTCCTCGTTGGCGAGCACCTTGTCTTCACGGCTCTTGTAGGCGTTGATGATCTTGCCGCGGAGGGGAAGGATGGCCTGGTATTCGCGGTGACGGCCGCCCTCGGCGCTCCCGCCGGCACTGTCGCCCTCCACGAGATAGAGCTCGCACCGTTCCACATCGCGGCTCGTGCAATCACGGAGCTTGCCGGGCAGGCCGCCGCCGGAGAGGGCGCCTTTGCGCTCGCGGAGCAGTTGCTTGGCCTTCTTGGCCGCCTCGCGGGCCTCGGCGGCGAGCACGCCCTTCTGGACGATCGCCTTGGCGCTCTTGGGGTTTTCCTCGAGGTACTTCGCAAGAAAATCACCGACGGCCGAGTTGATGATTCCCTCCACCTCGCCATTGCCGAGCTTCGTCTTCGTCTGCCCTTCGAACTGCGGATGGGGCACGCGCACGCTGATCACCGTCGTAAGTCCCTCGCGGACGTCTTCGCCCGTCGGCACGAGATCCTTGTAGAGGCCGGTCTTCTTGCCGTAGGCGTTGAGCGCGCGGGTCAGGGCCGCACGGAATCCCGACACGTGGGTGCCGCCCTCCGTGGTCGAGATGTTGTTGACGTAGCTGTGGAGGCTTTCGGTGTATTCGCCGGTGTACTGCAGGGCGATGTCCCAGGAGACTCCGTCGCCCGAGCCCTTGATCGCGATCACGTCGGCGTGAATCGGATCGCTCGCCTTGTTCAGATACTCGACGAACTCCTCCACACCCCGGTCGTAGCAGAATTGCTCGCTCGACCCGGTCGCGGCGTCGGTAAACGTGATCCTCACGCCCGAGTTCAGAAACGCGAGCTCCCGCAGCCGGCGTGAGAGAATGTCCCAGGAAAACTTCGTCTGCGGGAAGATCTGCGGATCGGGCTTGAACGTCGTCTTTGTGCCGGCACGCGTGGTCGTGCCCATCTTGCGCACCGGGCCCGTCGGCTCGCCCCGCTGATACTCCTGCTGCCAGACGTGCCCCTCCCGCGACACCTCCACCTCGCACCACTCCGAGAGGAAGTTGACCACCGTCACGCCGACGCCGTGAAGGCCGCCCGAGGTCTGGTAGGCCCCCTTTTCGAACTTGCCGCCGAACTTGAGCACCGTCATCACGCCCTCGAGCGTGGAGACGTCGCGGTCCATCTCCTCCGACAACTGCGGATGCCGATCGACCGGGATGCCGCGGCCGTCGTCCTCCACCGTCACGCTGCCGTCGACGTTCACCGTCACGGTCACGTTTTTGGCATGTCCCGCCATACATTCGTCGATCGAGTTGTCGACGACTTCGTACACGAGGTGGTGGAGGCCTCGCGACGTGTTGTCGCCGATATACATGCCGAACCGCTCACGAACGTGCTCGCGGTCGGACAGATGCTTGAGATCGGCGCTCGTGTAATCGGGCTGGCTGGAGGCGTCTGCCATGGTTCAAGGTCCCCTGTCGTTGGTCGGTGTCGATCGTCCGGCATCGGCGAGCACGCGGCAGCGGATGTCGGTAATTCCCTCGCCCGGCACGCTCGCCGTGAGCTTGGCGAGGATCTCCCGCTTGTAAAAACCCATCTCCTGAACGAGGGCCGAGTGGCTCACGAACACCTCGAGCACGCCGCGCTTCACAAGCCCCGGCTGCGAGGCCCGGCGGAATACGGCCGGCACAGCCTGGTCCCAGGCGTCGACGAGTGCTCCGGCAGTCTGCTGCTGGTCGTAGCCCGTGCGGGCCAGAAGCCGCGACATGAGTCCACCGATCGATCGCGGACCGCCGGATGTATTCTTCATCATCGCCGTCGCCATGGTTCAGTCGGCGGCCAAGGGCATGATCACATAGCCGTAGCCGTCGTCGGTGCGGCACACGCAGGCGCTCTGCGGATCGGTGAGTTCCACCGACACCGTCACACCGCCATCGAGCACACGCAGAAAATCACTCATGAATCGGGGATCGAGCTTGATCTTCACGGCCTCGCCGGCGTGGTCGATCGGCAGTTCGATCCGGCTCTCGCCGCTCTCGGCGGAGCGGCCCGAGAGTACGAGCCGGCCCGGCTCGAACACGAAATCGACCCCCTTCGACTGCTCGCTGGTCACGATCGCCGCCTGACGAACGGCCGCCAACAGCGGTCCTGTGACGAGGCTCACCCGCACCGCCTCAGGACGCTCGGGAAAAACGTCTCGCCACCGCGGAAACCGCCCCTCGACGAGCCGTGCCGAAATCGTGGTGGCACCCGTCCTGACGAGAATTTCCGCCGGTCGAACGGCCACGTGCACCGGCGCGTCGGCCGCCGCGAGACACCGTTCGACGAGTTGCATCGCCCGGGCCGGCACGATCGGCTGGGCATC
The DNA here is from genome assembly GCA_945861585.1 of Planctomicrobium piriforme. Taxonomy (GTDB): domain Bacteria; phylum Planctomycetota; class Planctomycetia; order Pirellulales; family UBA1268; genus RGVT01. The sequence goes on along the minus strand of CAMAVC010000001.1, from coordinate 47,277 downwards.
CGACGGGCTGCCGTTGAACCCGGCTGCCGGGCCCTCCATCTTGGCGAGCCGGCGGCCGTCGGTGCCGACGGCGGTCACGGCGCGCGTGGAGAGTTCCAACAGGACACCCCCCAGGGCGAAGCGGCTCGACTCGTTGTCGGTTGCGAATACGGTGCGTTTGACGAGCTCCCGCACAAGCGGAGTCGACAATTCGAAGCACGGTTCGTCGGGAAACGTGGCGACGGATGGAAACTCGAGCGGGTCTTCTCCGGGGAGCCGGAATTCGCTGCGGGGAGCCTTCACGAGCGTGGCCGTGCCATCGGCGGATAGTTCGAAGACGGTGCCCGGGGCGCTCTCGCGGACGATCGCTGAAAGCCGCGCACTCGGCAACAGCGCAGCGCCCGGCGCCAAGGTCTCGACTCCCTCGATCTCGGTGCGGATGCCAACCTCGAGATCCGTGGCCGACAGCACGGCTGAATCACTCGTCGCTTCGAGCTTGACATTTGTGAGGACGGGCTTGGGCGACCGAGCGGGCACCACAGCCGACGCACTCTGCAGGGCGGCAAGGAGCGGCTCACGGGAACAACGCACTTTCATCGGGCTGGAACGGTCCTTTCCAAGGGAACTGTCACGCTAGCCGCAGTGACAGAACCCTTACTGTACCCGACACAGGGCCGACGGAAATCCCCTGAAAACGCCTCCGTTTCGCCGATCTCGGGCGAGAGGAGCGAAACTTCTTCCTGATCTTCTCAAAAGAGATTGAGAGAACAGAAGACAGGGATCAAGAACACGAGAAAAAGGAACAGTAACGAGGCCCTCTTCGAGCACTCGCACACGATGTCGTGGGAGCCGTAAACCGTTTCATGGCAGAGTGATGAAGAGCATTTCAGGGGCGTTGGAAAAGTGTTGATTCGATGTCGGAACGAGGCGGATTGGGATGCGAGTGCAGCCCCGAGAGGGGTTGGTGGACGAACGGCTCGATCGTGGGCGTCCGCTGGCCGGCCCTGCAATTCGGCGGAAGCAGACGGTCTGTCGCGCGCCATCCAGATGGCGGGACGGGTGACGGTTTCAGCGCCGTGCGATCGGCCGGCACCACGGTGACAGCGATCCGACGGCTACCGGACGTCGAGGAGTTCGACGAGAAAGTGCAGCGTGGCGTTGGGAGGAATCACCGGCGGTGCGCCGCGGACACCATAGCCGAGGTTGGCGGGAATCAAGAGTTCGATCATGCCACCCTCACCGACGAGCTGCATACCCTCGGTCCAGCCCGGGATCACTCCGTTGAGCGGAAACTCGATCGCTTCACCACGCTGGTAGGAACTGTCGAACACTTTCCCGTCGTCGAGCCAGCCGTGATAGTTCACCTTCACGGTGTTCGCGGCTTTTGGATTCGCCCCGGCTCCCTGACGGAGCACGCGGTATTGCAGGCCGGATCCCGTCGTGGCGAACGCCTTCGGAGCGGCAGCGTCGATCGCACCGGCACCAGCCGGCAATTGGGGATGGGGCACGTCGGCGGCCATGAGAGTCTCCCGGGAGGCGAGGGTGAAGACGGACAGGCAGCAGACGACGGCGGACACGCAGAGGCGACGCATCGATCGGGGCTCCTGGGGGTGATGGAAGCCCGCGAAGTATAGCAATCCGCTACCGATACGTGGGGTCGTTGGCCTGCCGCACGCGTTCGGCGGCCCGCATCGCGTCGGCTCCGAGCTCACGGCCCACGGCCTGAGCCCGGTCGCGATTGAAAGTCACCGAGGGAATGCCGCCCGAGAACGAGACAGTGATCACGCCTGTGGCGATCAGGATCGGAATCAACAGGAGAAGAATTCGGGAGCCGATCTTCGACATGGCCACCTGCTGCACCGGCGCAGGCATGCCGACGGTGGCGACCTGGGCGATCCGTTGGGTGTAACTCATGCTTTTCGAACTTTTCTTCTTCCCTGCCATGGCGTCGCTCCCGCGGAGACTGAATTCCTCATCGGGAGCATCGGCTGCGGGAAGGGGGCCACTGCATCGGGAACCGCAGCCGGATCAGAGCCGACGGCAGCTGCAAACTCGGCCCCCGTCACCGAACCTTCGCCACTTGCCGAGGTCACGCAGCCGGAAATGCCTGAGCCAACCTGTCGAGCGCCACGAGGAGCCGATCCGTCGGGCAGGCGGTGTTCAGGCGGATGAATCCCGGGAGGCCGAAATCGCGACCGTCGGACGGACCGAGCCCGGCAGCCTCGCAGGCGACCTGCGGATCTGCGCATCCCGTCGCCCGGCAGTCGATCCAGGCCAGATAGGTCGCCTGCCAGGGCAGACAGGAAAGACCTGGGATCAGTGCGACGCGTTCGAGCACAAGCCCGCGGTGGTGGCGCAACAGCGCGAGCAGTTCGCACCGCCAGGCGTCACCGTGCCGCCAGGCTGCCTCGGCGGCGGCATAGCCGAGCGGATTGACCATCGGCACGAGGCCCCCGCCGACACTCCGCCAGCGACGGCGGAGTGATTCGTCGCGAATGATCGCGGCGGCACAGCCGAGCCCGGCAAGATTCCACGTCTTCGACGGCGCGACGAGCGTGATCGCCCGCTGGGCCGCCGGATGATCGAGGCTCGCGAATGGAACATGCCCCGCATCATCGTCGAGCACGAGGTCGGCCCAGATCTCGTCGCTGACGACCGTGATCCCGTGGCGGTCGGTCAGCTCGGCCAGTTGCAAAAGATCGGTGCGAGAAAACACGGTGCCCGTGGGGTTGTGCGGATGGCAGAGCCAGAGAAGTTTCGGCAACGACGTGCCTGCGGCCTCGTCGAGGGCGTCGAAGTCGATCGACCACGCGGTCGATCCCCGCATGAGCGGCACCCGCACGCAGGCCCGGCCGGCGGGCCCCGGCAGGGTGAGGAATGGCGGGTACACAGGCGTGAACGTGAGGATGCCGTCAGCGGGCTCCGCACACAGCCGTGCCGTGAGCGCGAGCGCCGTCACGACACCCGGTACGGCGACGATCCAGTCGGGATCAACCTGCCAGCCGTGACGACGGGCGCAGTGATCTGCGAGTGCGGGGCGAAATCCGGGAGGCTCGTGCGTGTAGCCGAACACGCCGTGGTCGACACGCGCCCGGATGGCGTCGAGCACGACTTCCGGCGTGCGAAAATCCATGTCGGCCACCCACACCGGGAGCACGTCGCGGTCCGCCCAGCGGTCCCATTTCTCCGAGCCCGTCTCCCGTCGGTCGGGGCAGGATGCAAATGCGGAATGGAGGTGTGGCTTCATGGAGGCCGCAGGATGCCATGCCGGATCGTGAGGCAGGCTATTTTTTCTTGAAGCGGGCGTCTTGCGGCCTGTCGCGGGCCAGGGTGTAGGCCAGGAGGTCGAGCACCTCGCGGTCGTTGAGCTGGTCGAGGAGCCCCTTCGGCATCAGCGACTCGGCTGCCGGCAGGATCTCCTCGATGTCGGCCCGGGCGAGTGTCACGAACTTCGTCGCGTCCTCGGGGTCGGTGACGATCGTGATCGCCTCCGGCGACTCGTTCACGATCCGCCCGCTCACCACCTTGCCGTCGGCCGTCTGCACGATGCTCGCCTTGTATTGGTCGGACACCACCTTGCTCGGATGGACGATCGCCTCAACGAGGTCCTTGAGCTGAAACCGGCCGGCTACTTGCGTGAGATCAGGCCCCGTGGCGCCGCCCTCCTCGCCATAGCGATGGCAGACGATGCACCGGGCCGCTGCGAAGGTGCGTTTGCCGTGTTCGAAGTCGCGGCCCTTCGCGAGGCCTTCGGCATCCGGCCTGGCGGCCAGCGCCAGCACCTCGTCCACCGACCACGCTCTGCCCGGGCCCTCCGGCTTCGGCAGCGGCGGCGGCACGTAGGGCTTGCGAACCCCGAGCGTCTCGAGCGCCATTTTTTCGGTGTCGGTGAGATGCGCCAGGCTTTCGTTCTCGATGTTCGTGAGGAACTTCCGGAAGCTGTTGCCGCCGGCCCAGTCCCGTGCCCGGGCAAACCACTCGTAGTAGCCCCTGCGATCGGCAGGGGCCCACGCATCCTTCTCGCCCACGGTCCGCAGGACATAGGCGTAATGGATCTGGAGCAGGTCGGCACGCTTCTCGAGCGAGGCGCGGACGGCGTTGCCGTACTGGGCATTGCGCTCGAGCAACTGTCGGAGATCGGCCTCGCTCGGGGCGAGGTTCGTGGTGGCGGCCGATTGCGTCGGTGCGGCGAGCATGCCCACGAGCTTGGGCACGATGCCCGGCGCCCGCAGGGCCACGAGGAGGCTCGACAGTTCGCGATCGAGGTCGAAATCGCCCGAGGGAAACAGCGGCCCAAGGCGGCTGGCGATCCGAGCCTTGGCCTCGGCCGAGGGTTCGCCGAGGCGGACGATCGCGAGCTCGTAGGCCCGCGCGAGGTCGATCCGGCCGGGGACGTCGAGGGCCTGGGGGTCGATCCGATCGAGGGCGGCGAGCACCTCCGGCGCGGCCGCTGGCTCAGCCTGGTGGGCCACGGCGATGGCGGCCGCGATGATGGCATGCGGATCGGTGGCGGCGAGCGCCTTGGTCTGCCAGAGCTCGATTGGCTGGTGCTCGAGTGCCACGCGGGCGGCGGAGCGGATGAATCGGTCGGGGTTCGAGAGGTGTGGGAGGGCCCGGGCGATCGCCGCAGCCGGATCGTCCGAGCGCCGATGGAGGGCCTCGAGGTCGCGGCGCAGCGTTCGCTCGGCGGTACCGGCCGTCGCGCGGGCGTCGACCGCCGCCGTCGATTCGGAGCCGGCATAGACGACGCGATAGAGTTCGCTCTGGCCGCCGCGGCCGCCGACGGCGAAGTAGAGGGCGCCATCGCGGCCGACCGTCACGTCGGTGAGCGGCAGCGGCGTGCGCGACACGAACTCCTCTTTCTTGCCCGCGTAGGTCGAGCCCGAGGGCTCGAGGTGGATGGCATACATCGTGCCGAACGTCCAGTCGCAGACGTACAGGGCCTTCTGGTACTTCGCGGGGAACTTCGTGCCAGAGCCGAATGCCACACCTACGGGCGAGCCCGGCCCGATATCCACGAGGGCCGGCAGGCTGTCGGGGAACGACGCCTGCCACTTGCCCGAGCCGCTCCGCCAGCCGAGGTCGCTGCCGCTCGGGGCGTGGTTGACGCGGGTGGGGCGATACCACGGCGTGCCGAAGTCCCATTCCATGTCGGCGTCGTACACGAACATCTCGCCGTCGGCGTTGAAGGCGAAGTCGTACGGATTGCGGTAGCCGGCGGTCCAGATTTCCCATGCCTTGCCGTCGCGGTCGGTGCTGACGACATAGCCGCCGGGAGCGAGGATCCCCGCAGCATGCCCGTTGGCATCCCACAGCCGGGGAATGATCTGGTCTTCGTCCCAGTTGGCGGGCAGCCGGCTCGTCGCCTCCGCCGGCAGTTCGACCCGGCGCTGCGTCGAGCGAATGCCCCCCATCGTCTGCGGTTCGGTGACGTTCTTCACCTCGAACGGCGTCTTTGTGTGGTTGCCGCAGATGATGAACAGCCGCTGCCCGTCGGGAGACAACAGGATGTTGTGGGGGCCATGTTCGCCGCCGCCGGAGAACACGCGGAGCTTCTCGACCGTGTCGAGCGTGTCGTCGGCATTCGCATCGGTGACGCGATACAGCCCACTACCGGGGCCGCCATTGCACACGACGTACAGCGAGTCGAACGCCCAGAGAAGCCCCTGGGCGCTCGAGAGCGGCACGGGGATCTTTTCGACGAGCGTCTCGCCGGAGCCATCGAGCGGCGCGGGTGTGATCCGCACGAGCCCCTTGTCGCCCTGGTCGCTGGCGATGATGCGTCCCTTGGAGTCGGTCGTGAGCGCAACCCATGATCCGAGTTCGTCGCGCGGCACGACGACGAGCCGCTCCACGCGGAATCCGGCGGGCACGGTGAACGGCGGCGTATCTGTCGGCCTGCTCGCTGCGCCGGCGAGTACGTCGCCCCATGGGCCTTTGCCCGGCTCGGCGACCACCCGCAGCGCGACGGGGTTCGGCGGCGAAAGCGTATCGAAGGCGCTCCACGAAGCATCGCTTTCGACCACCCGCACGCCGCCGTCGGGATCGGTGAGCACGAGACGGCAGGAGAATCCGGCGAGACCGCCGGCGTTGCCGACGACTGCCACGAGTTCGTTGTCGCCGTCACGGAGGTGCCTGGTGACATCGATCGCAAGGGGTTTTTCCCAGGTGTCGCTGGCCGCGACCTCGGTGCCGTTGATGAACAGCTGCATCCGGTTGTCGCAGGTGGCCACGAGGACCGCCGCCGTGGCGTTGCCACGGAACGACTTTGTCAGCCGGTATTCGCGCCGCTCGTCGGGCCCCCAGATCCACGGTGCCAGGGCGGGGGTGGCAGAAGCCGCCGCGGTGCCGTGGGGGGCCGAGGCGAGGGGCATGATTTCGAGACGCTGCCGCCAGGCGGGTGCGGCGGGGTCCGCGGCTTGGCCCGGCGGGGCCAGCAGCGCGATGGATGCGAGCATGGAGGAAACGACGGACGTCGTGGGGCGCATCAGGGGCCTCGGGGAGAGAGGAATAAACGCCGACCCTCATACAATACCGCCCGGGGAGCCCGCCGCGAGCGGCGGCTCGCGTCTCCTCCCGGAACTTCCGGCCCGGCTGGTCGTTCAAAAGGAGGAGCCGCCGCCGTCTTGGTGTTTTTCGCCCTTGAATCTGAAAGGTCTCACGCATGGTCGCCCGCCTTTTCGCCTCATCGATCGTGATGCCCCCATCCTTCCGTAGGTGATCCGATGATGCGTCCGTGGCAGATTCGAGTCGGAGTGGCGTTCGTCGCGCTCGCCGGACTCGCCGCAACCCTCGGCGCGGAAGGCAAGACGCGCGAACGTCCCAAGCGGGCCGTGGCGATGATGCGGCTGCCGGAGGCGGTGACGCAGCCGCCGCCGCGGTCGGTCATGAAGGTCGTGCCTGTCGACCGGGGCACACGCGGGGAGATCCGGGAGGCTGCCAGCCGGATCGACGGCCTGCTCGCCGGGCACTGGCTGGAGCACGGTGTCTCGCCGTCCCCACCCTTGGCCGACGAGGCGTTCGTGCGGCGCGCCTATCTCGAGCTCGGGGGCAGGATTCCGACCCACGACGAAGTGGTGGCATTCCTCGACTCCGCGGCGGCCGACAAGCGGGGCGATCTCGTCGACGCGCTGCTCGAGAGCCCCGACTACGTCAGCCACTTCTACAACTATTGGGCCGACATCCTCCGGCTGCAGGAGCGGCCCGACAAGCATCTCGTCTTCGAGCCGTATTTGCACTACGTGAAGGAGGCGATCCGCACAAACAAGCCTTACGACGCGTGGGCCCGCGAGATGCTCACCGCCAACGGCCGGCTCTGGGAAAACCCCGCCGTCGGGTTTCAGCTGCGCGACGAGGGGATGCCGCTCCCGTACGTGGACAACACCGTGCGGGTGTTCCTCGGCACGCAGATCGGCTGTGCGCAGTGCCACGACCACCCCTTCGACCACTGGACGCAACGCGAGTTCTACGAACTGGCCGCGTTCACCGCGGGCATCCAGACCCGGCCCGGCGGGAACGGCCAGGGAAAAAAGCAGAAGCGGATGCCCATGCAGGGCGCCGGAGAGCTCGCCCGAGCCGCTCGCGATCTGCAGATGGCAAACCGGGATCGCAGCCAGCGCAACAAAGCGGCGGTGGCCCAGTATCTCCGGGCCAACGTCACGAGCGTGGCCTTCGCCGACAAAAAACTGCTCCTGCCCCACGACTATCAGTATGACGACGCCAAGCCGCTGGCGGCCGTGAGCCCGCAGGTGCTCTGGGGCGAGGTGCCCGAAACCGCGACGCAAGCCGACGGGCGGGAGCAGTTCGCCGCCTGGATCGTGTCGCGCGACAACCGGCAGTTCGCCCGCACGATCGCCAATCGGCTCTGGAAAAAACTGATGGGTATCGGCCTCGTCGAGCCGGTCGATGATTTCAAGGAGGACAATCCCGCGAGCTTCCCTGCGTTGCTCGAGCATCTCACCGACGAGATGCTGCGGCTGGAGTTCGATCTCCGGGAGTTCGTACGGCTCGTCGTTTCAACCGAGGCGTATCAGCGCCGGGCCGTGCTCCACGATGCCATGTCGGCCGCACCGTTCCGCTTCACCGGGCCCGCGCTCACGCGGATGACCTCCGAGCAACTGTGGGATTCCATTCTCACGCTCGTGGCCCGCAATCCATGGTCGGTCGAGCGGCCCACCACGAAGGAGGTCGCCGCCGTCCTCGACCTCGACCTCCGCACCGCCTCGCTCACCGACGTTGATCGCGGGCTCGAGGCCTTCGCGTCGCGATATGGCAAGGGGCCCGCCAAGCGGCGCATGATGGAGATCTGCGGCTACCGCGGCCTGGAGCTCGTGCGGGCGAGCGAACTGCCCACGCCGCTGCCGCTCGGGCACTTTCTCCGACAGTTCGGCCAGAGCGACCGGGAGACGATCGAAGGTGGGCGGACCGTGGCGACGGTCCCGCAGATCCTGGCGATGTTCAACGGCCCGATCACGCATGCGATGCTCGAGCGGGGCTCCGTGATCTACGACGAGGTCACGAGCCACGCACCCCGGGAGGCGATCGACGTCGTCTTTCTGGCGGTGCTCTCGCGCCGCCCGAGCGCCGAGGAGCGGGCGCTCGCCGTGCAGGAGATCATGTCGGCCGAGGATCGGGCGACCGGATGCGGCAACGTGATCTGGGCGCTCCTCAACACGCGGGAATTTCTGTTCATCCAGTGACGAAGCACGTGAGCGCGATTGGGAGGCATGCCATGCGAATGCGAAACACGACCGACTGGCTCGACGAGCGGGTCGCACGGCGGGCCATGTTCGGCCGCCTCGCCCGGACCACGCTGGGGGTGACGTTGCTCGACGGGCTGGGGAGCAGCCTGGCGGCGGCCGCGAGCGGATCGAAAACAGCGGGGATGAACCTGATCATCCTCTCGATGCGGGGCGCGATGAGCCACCTCGACACGTTCGACCCCAAGCCGGGCCGCGAGGAGCAGGGGGAGACGAAGCCCATCCAGACGAAGACGCCGGGCGTGATGTTCGGCGAGCATCTGCCGCGGCTCGCTGCGCAGTCGGACCGGCTGGCCGTGATCCGGTCCATGACCACCGAGACGGGCGATCATCAGCAGGGTCAGTACGTGATGCGCACGGCGTACCCCGTGCTCGGTAGCATCCGCCACCCGTCGCTCGGCTCCTGGGCGCTCCACGTGCAGGGCAAGGCGAGCCGCGAACTTCCCGGCTACGTGCTCGTCGGCAACGGCAACGAGCACCCCGGCGCGGGATTTCTCGATCCGTCGGTCACGCCCGTGCCGGTGGCCGACCCGGAGCTTGGGCTCGAGAACACCGTGCGGCCCGCGTATCTCACGGAGAAGAACTTTAACCGCCGGCTCGCCCTTGCCGACAAGATCGATGCCGACTTCAAGCGGAGGTACGCCGGCCCGCAGCTCGAAGCCTACAACCAGATGTACAAGGACGCCGTGCGGCTGCTCGGCAGCGTTGATCTTGAGGCCTTCGACATCGCGAAGGAATCGGAGCAGACGCGCGAGCGCTACGGCAGTTCGACGTTCGGCCAGGGCTGCCTGCTCGCCCGGCGGCTCGTCGAGGCCGGGGTGCGGTGCGTGGAGGTCGAATATGGCAAGTGGGACATGCACCGCGAGATCTTCGAGGAGCTGCCGGAGGCGGCGGGCAACCTCGACGCCGGCATGAGCGCGCTCATCGCCGACCTCGAGGAGCGTGGGCTGCTCGCTTCGACGCTCGTCGTGCTCGCCACGGAGTTCGGCCGGACGCCGCGGATCAACGAGAACGCAGGCCGCGACCACCATCCGGCCGTGTTCTCCTGCGCATTGGCCGGCGCCGGCGTGAAGGGGGGGGCCGTGTTCGGCGCGAGCGACGAACGCGGCCACAAGCCCGACAAGGACGCCGTCAGCGTGCCCGACTTTCTCTCGACGGTGGCCGCGGCCTGCGGCCTGCCGCACGACAAGGAGTTCATGGCCCCCAACGGCCGCCCATTCAAGATCGGGGGCGGCGGCAAGCCGATCAAGGCGGTGCTGGCCTAGCCGGGGCGGGGTTCGCGCCGGGCACGGGCTGGGGCGACGGGTAGTGATCGAACGCGTCGCCGCGGCCGAGCAGCCGCGGGTCTGCCTGCCGCGTGAGTTCGGCGAAGAGCTCTTCTTTGAGCCGGCGTACCTCGCGGGAACGCGCGGGGTCGGCGGCGAGGTTCTTCACGCAGTCGGGATCGGTCGCGAGGTCGTAGAGTTCGTCGGCCGGCCGTTTCCCGAAGCAGAGCTGCCAGAAGTGATCGCCCTCTCCGACGGCCTCGATGAGCGTTTTCGTCGGACCGGCGTCGGTATCGGCGAGCCCGAGGTCGGGGTCGCCGCAGGGCCAGCGGTCGGGGGCGAAGTTGTGGACGTAGAACAGGTTGCCGCGGCGGATCGCCCGCGCGGGGTAGCCGAGGCCCGATTCGGTGCCCGGCCGGCAGCGGACGTCGTTGCGCTCGCGGCCGAGAATGACGCGGTCGCGCGGGTGCGCGGGCGCGTCGCGGAGGAGATCGGCGAGGCTCGCGCCCATCATCGGCCGCATGCCGCCGGCCACGCCATCGACCCGCTCGAGGTCGAGGATCGTGGGAGCGAAGTCGATCGCGCTCACGAACGCCTCGACATGGCGGCCGGGATGCACGATCCCCGCCGGCCAGCGCATCACGAGCGGCACGCGGTGGGCGAGGTCGAAGGTGTGCCCCTTGATCCGTGGGAACGGCATTCCATGGTCGCTCGTCACGATCACGACCGTGTTTTCCGCCTCGCCGGCGGCGTCGAGCGCGGCGAGGAGCGATCCCACTTCCGCGTCGAAGGCCTCGATCTCGGTGGCGTAGTCGAGCATGTCGCGGCGCACGATGTCGGTGTCGGGCCAGCAGGCGGGCACGCGGTCGATGTCGGTGGGCTTCTTGCCGGCGGCCAAACCGGCGTCGGGCTCGTATTTCCGATGCGGGTTCGTGCTGCCAAACCAATAGAAAAACGGCTGCCCGGGCTTGCGGGTGGCGAGAAACGCCTGGAACCCCGCGCCGGCGTCGCTCCCCTTGCCGCGCCTCACCGTCGCCAGCCCCCACGTCCGCTTGTCCCCGCCGGCCGTCTGCGCCACGCCGGGCCCCCACACCTTCCCGGCCCCGCCGCAGGCGACGCCGGTGGCCGCGAGCACCTCGGTGAACGCGCGATACTCCGGCGGGAACGTCGGCCAATGATTCGCCGCCGCCTCGAGCTGCCAGGGGTTGCGGCCGGTGAGGATCGCGGCCCGACAGGGTGCGCACTTCGACGTCGGCACGTAGGCGTTGTCGAACACGAGCCCGTCGCGGGCGAGCCGGTCGACCGCGGGCGTGCGCGCCCAGCCGCACCCGTAGCAGCCGAAGTGGCACGACGCATCGTCGGCGATGAGGAACAGGACGTTGGGCGTTTTTTGCACAGCGGGCTGAGTGTCGTGCCGGCCCCGCTTTGGCCTGCGGGCCGTCGTGTCACGGGCCGGGTCGTGGGCGGGGTTCGGCGTCGGCAGCTGCGCGCCGACGCTGGCCAGCCAGGCGTCGAGTTTTTCAGTGAGGTCCGTGACGCGGTCGGGCTCGCGCGCCGCAAGGTCCGTCGTCTCTCCCTCGTCGGCGCGGAGGTTATAGAGCTCCCGGCGGCCGTCTTCGTAGAACCGCACGAGCCGCCAGTCGCCCGCGCGGACGGCGCTATGGGGCGTCGCCCCGCCGGGGTGGTAGTGCGGATAGTGCCAATAGAGCGCGTCGCGGCCGAGCGGCTCGCCGCGGAGCGCTGGCGCGAGGCTCACGCCGTCGAGCGGCTGGCCGGGCTCCGGGCCCGCGCCCGTGAGATCGAGGATCGTGGCCGGAATGTCGGGCGTGATCACCGGCTCGGCACTCGTCGTCCCGGGCCTGGTCACCCCCGGCCACGACACGATGAACGGCACGCGCACGCCCCCCTCGTAGGCCGAGCCTTTGCCGGCGCGGGCGGGCGCGTTGTCGGTCGAACTCACGAGCCCACCGTTGTCGCTCGTGAACACGATCGCCGTGCGGTCGCGGATCCCGAGCCGGTCGAGCGCGGCGAGGATCGTTCCCAGTGCGTCGTCGACGCTCTCGACCATCGCGGCGTAGCCAGCGTTGTTGACCGCGAGTCCGCCGGCATCCTTGGCTGCATACTTCGCCTTCACGGCAGGCTTCGCCTGGATGGGCGTGTGGACGGCGTAGTGCGGCAGATAGAGAAAAAACGGCCGGTCGCGGTGGGCCTCGATGAAGCTCACTGCCTCGGCCGCCTCCCGGTCGGTGAGATATTCGCCCACGGGGCCGTCGGGGAGCGTGGGGATCTTGTATGGCGAAAAGGAGCTCGGCGGCTGGCCGCGGTCGGAGCCGCCGATGTTGCGGTCGAAGCCCTGATGCTCGGGGAAATACGCGTCGCCGCCGAGATGCCACTTGCCGATGCTGGCCGTGGCGTAGCCGGCTGATTGCAGACGCTCGGCCACCGTCACCGTTTCGAGCGGCAGGAATTTCTGCCAGTCGGGGATGCTCAGCTTCGCATGTGGCCGCTGATGGCCGGGAATCCAGTCGGTGATGTGCAGCCGGGCGGGATACTGCCCCATGAGCATCGCAGCCCGGGTCGGCGAGCAGACGGTGCAGGCCGAATAGCCGTGCGTGAACCGCATGCCGCTCGCGGCGAGCCGGTCGATGTGCGGCGTCTCGAAATACGGGCTCCCCTGGCAGGAAAGATCGCGCCAGCCCATGTCGTCGACGAGCACCACGATCACGTTGGGCTGTGCCGGAGCCGTGGAGGCGCCGACCGCCGCAGCGGGTTTCTCCGCGGGGGCTGGCCGCTCAAGCGGCACCGTCACGGGCCAGCCGGGATACTGCCGGGCGCTGCCGTCCGCACCGACCGAGGGAAACCGTGGCCAGCACTCGAATGTGATCGTGTCCTTCGTGAAGTCGAAGCGGGCGATTCCGTAGCCGTCACCTCGCTTCTTTTCATCCTTCACATCTTCCGGGTTGGCGTAGGCGACGATCGAGATCGTGTTACCGAGGCCGTCTTCGTAATCGCCGGTCCAGGGGAGCGGGCTGCCCGGCACCGGATTCGCGCCCGGCCGCTCGTCGAGCGGATGCCACCAGCGGCCATAGATCGTGTTCACGAGCGCCGGCGACGTGAACGACCAGGGCCCGTCGCCGTGCCGCTCGATGCCATGTTTCATGACGACGGCGAGGTGCTGGTCGCCGCAGAGGTGGCTGGCATGCGCCGCCTTCAAGAGTTTGAGTGCCTGATTGCGGCCGCTTTGCGGCCAGCCGTTGCAGTCGAGGTCGGCGAGGAGCCGGTTGTCGGGGCTGCCGTGGAGGTGGACGGCGCCCGCGAATGCCGTGGCCGAAAGCGCCGTTTTGGCGCGGACACCTTGCCAGTCGCGGCTCCATCGCTCGAGCCAGGCCACTTGCCGTGGGCCGAGGAGTTCGAGGCCCGGCTTGTCGATGCTCGCGCGGTCGTACGTCGGATCGGTGATGTGGTCGGGCCGCGGGCCCATCTGGGGGATCGCCCCCAAGGGGCCGGTCTTGAACTTGCGGTCTTCGAGGATCGCGCAGTCGAGGCCGCCAAGGACGAGCCGCGTGAAGAACACGCCGATGCCCTGACCGACCGGCGCGGGATCGACCGGGTCGGGCAGGTGCCAGGTCTGCTGCCGCTGCACCATGTTCACGTAGTCGGCGGGATAGAAATAGCCGCCGTCGGCGCCGTCCTTGCGCGTGGCCTGCTTGCCGCCGGCGCCCCACAGATTGCCGTGGCCGACGTCGTGATCGTCGGGGATCGTCACGGTGGGCCGGTCGCGGATCACGTCGCGAAACTGGAGGCCGAACTCGATCCAGCCGACCGTGTGCTGCGTGTGGCGGTAGGTCTGGTCGCCGGCGAAGAAGAGTAGGTCGGGATCGGCCTTACGCAGGCCGGTCACGAGTTCATCGCGGGCTCCCGTCGTCCGTGACGAGTTACACGACATGACGGCCACCGTGATCTCGGGCTTGTCGGCCGGGTCACGGCGGATGAGCCCCTCGAAGATCGCTTCGTCGCCGTGCCGGACGCGGTAGGGCCAGTCGCGCGACGAGTCCCAGCCGGCGACGCGGAAGTTGACATCCCAGCCCGGATAATGAACCTGCGCCCGAGCGGCTTCGACCCAGGCATCCCCGCGTCGGATCTCGAGCCGGGCCTCGCGGGCCTCGCTCGGCTTCAAGGGGAAGAGTTGCGCGGAAAGTTTCAACGTGCCGCGCGACTCCGGCCGCACGGTTACGGTGTAGAGGGCAAACGCGATCACGTCGCCCCGCGGCACGTCGACGGCGAACGGCCGGCCACCCTTCACGTCGGGCTGCGCCGTTGTGGCGGCAGAATCCTTCCACCAGGCTCCCGTCGCCCACCCATCGAGCGCGGGAAACGCGGGGCCGAACGGCTGCGGAGCGATTTCGGCGGCGGTGATCGAGCCGGCCTGAGCAGTCGTCAGGCATGCCGAGACGACACTCGCGAACAAGCCGACGATCACATTGAATCGATCCATACGGTGGAAAACCTTCACGAGACTGGGTCGTTGAACCGGGGCCGGTGGAGTGTTCCCACCCGGACTGCAACAATCATCAGCCGTGTCGCGCGCCACCGCAATGTCGCCGCGGCCGTGCTCACCAATCAGGCGGAGACAGTCCCGATGGCACCGTGGTCACAAGCGACTCGCTGGAAATGGGTGGGTGCATGTCTGGCGGGCCTCGGCCTCACCGGCCAGGGGAGAGCCGTCGCCGAGGATCCGCCACCGAACGTGGTGTTCATCGTTTCCGACGACCAACACTGGCGCGACTACGCCTTCATGGGGCATCCCCATGTGCGCACGCCCCACCTCGACCGGCTCGCCCGCGAGAGCCTCGTCTACCGCAGAGGCTATGTCACGAGCAGCCTCTGCTGCCCGAGCCTGGCCACGATCATCACGGGGCGGTATCCGCACGAGCACCGTGTCGTCGGCAACGATCCACCTCGTGGCAAAGACACGTTCGCGGCCGGGCGCGAGCGGATGAATCGGCACCTCGAGGAGTGGCCGACGCTCCCGCGCCTCTTGGGAGCGTCGGGCTACGCAAGCCTTCAGACTGGAAAGTGGTGGCAGGGGGATTTTTCGCGGGGTGGTTTTACGGAGGGGATGACGAAGGGCAAGCGGCACGGCGACGAAGGGCTCTCGATCGGCCGCAACTCGATGCAGCCGATCTACGACTTCATCGGCCGCTCCCGTGCAGTGGGCAAGCCGTTCTTCGTGTGGTACGCGCCGATGCTGCCGCACGATCCGCACGATCCCTCACCTGC
Source organism: Planctomicrobium piriforme (assembly GCA_945861585.1). Lineage (GTDB taxonomy): Bacteria > Planctomycetota > Planctomycetia > Pirellulales > UBA1268 > RGVT01. The sequence goes on along the minus strand of CAMAVC010000001.1, from coordinate 31,994 downwards.
CCTCGTGGAGCATTATCAAGCGAAGACCGACAGCGCCCACGTGGCCCGCTACTGGGGAAGCGTCGAGCGGTTCGACCGCACGGTCGGTGATCTGCTCAACCACCTCGACCGCGAGCAACTCTCGGCGAACACGCTCGTCGTCTACATCACCGACAACGGCTGGATTCAGAGCCCCGACTCGCCGCGGTTCGCACCACGGTCGAAACTGTCGCCGTATGACGGCGGCCTGCGGACGCCGATCATGCTGCGGCGTCCGGGCACGATCCGGCCGGGCACGAGCGAGGCGCTCGCGAGCGCCATCGACATCCTGCCCACCGTGCTCGCCGCTTGTGGCATCGAGCCGCCGGCCGGGCTCCCCGGCGTCAACCTGCTCGATGACAAGGCTGTGTCCGCGCGGCGGCAGGTGTTCGGCGAGTGTTTCACGCACACGCTCGTCGATCTCGACGACCCGGCCGAGAGTCTGCTCTGGCGGTGGACGGTGCGCGACCGCTGGAAGCTGATCGTGCCGACGACGGCGGGTGCGGGCGGCGTTCTCCCCGCGGAGGAAGCGAAGCGGATCGATCCCCACTCGCGGGCCCTGTACGAGCGGGGCGAAATCGAACTCTTCGACGTGGTCGCCGATCCCGACGAAACGACGAATATCGCGGCCGCGCATCCCGATGTCGTCGCCGAGCTCCGCACGAGCCTCGATGCCTGGTGGAACCCGGCGAAGCAGACGCCGGGCGCATCTCCGGCCGCCGCGACGGCGACTGGCGGCGGCCGCCCGCCGAACGTCGTCGTGTTCCTGGCCGACGATCTCGGTGCGCACGACCTCGGCTGCACCGGCAGCACGTTCCACCGCTCGCCCGCGATCGACCGGCTCGCAGCCGAAGGCATGCTCTTCACCCGCGGCTATGCGGCGGCCCCCGTCTGCTCGCCGACGCGGGCGGCACTCGTCACCGGTCGGCATCCCGCACGGGTCAAGATCACGAACTTCATCGCCGGCGACCGCCGCGGCAGCCTCGTGCCCGCCGCCTATCTCCATGCGCTGCCGGCGAGCGAAGTCACCGTGGCCGAACGCCTGCGCGACGCGGGCTACGCGACCGGCGTGTTCGGCAAGTGGCACCTCGGGCCGCCCGCCGACATCCCGGCCCATGGCTTCGACGTGACCGGCTCGACGACCGTGGGCCCGGGGAGCGGTCCGGCCGACGATCCGCTGCACGCCCGGGCGATCGCGGCGCAGGCGGCGGCGTTCGTCGAGTCGAACCGCGATCGGCCGTTCTTCTGCTACGTGCCGATGCATTCCGTGCACGTGCCCTTGATCACGCGGCCCGAACTCGCCGCCGAGGAGGGGCGGCGAGCCGTCGGCGTGGGCCCGAGATTCGACGTGCCGCCACCTGTGCCGGGCGATCCGGCCGCGCGGCAGGTGCAGAATCATCCCGTGTATGCCGGCATGATCCGCGAGATGGACGAGACGGTGGCGACGGTGCTCGCTGCGGTGTCGAAGGCGGGCCAGCAGGAGAACACACTCGTCGTGTTCACGAGTGACAACGGTGGCCTCTCGACCGCCGAGGGCGCGCCCACGTCGAACCTGCCGCTGCGGGCCGGCAAGGGGTTCGTGTACGAGGGAGGGATCCGCGTGCCGCTCATCGTGCGCTGGCCGCGCGTCGTGGGGCCCGGCACGACGAGCGACCTGCCCGTCACTACGCTCGACATTGCGGCGACGCTCATCGATGTGGCCGAGACACCTGCCCGTGACGATGCTCCGCTCGACGGCATGAGTCTGCGCCCGGTGCTCGCGGGCGCCGACACGCTCGGCCCGCGTGATCTGGTCTGGCACTATCCGCACTACTCCAACCAGGGCGGGCGACCGGCGGCGGCGCTCGTGTCGGGAAACGAAAAAATCGTGGAGCATTTCGAGGATGGGAAGATGGAGCTCTTCGACCTCGCGAGCGATCCTGGCGAGCGGCGCAATCTGGCGGGCGACCGGCCGGCGCGGGCCGCGGAGCTGGCGGCCCGGCTCGCGGCGTGGCGGAGGCAGGTGGGGGCTACGATGCCCACGCCGAACCCCCAGCCGGTCGATCCATTCGCCCCCGCCACGGTGCCGCGCCGCAAGGCCGGATAGACTGAGGCGATCCCTGATCGTGAACGTCATGCGAGGAACCTCTATGCGCTCTGTGTCACTCATGGTTCTCGGAGTCATCGCCGGTGCGCTGACTGCGTGTGCCGCCACGGCGGCTGACGCCCCCAAGCCCGCCCGCCTGCTCGTCGTCACGGTCACCACGGGGTTTCGGCATGCCTCGATCGCAACGGCCGAGGGCGTGCTCGAGGAACTGGGCCGCTCGAGCGGCCTGTTCCATGTCGACTACCTCAGAATGCCGCCCGGCCGCCCGGCGGCGCCGAAGGCTCCCAAGCGGGGCAAGGACACCACCGACGCGGCCTGGGCCGCCGAGGAGGCGACGTTCAAGACGGCGCAGGAGCAGTTCAAGAAGGACGACGCCCCCTGGCAGGCGACGCTCCGCGAGCAGGTTGCGAAGGCGTTCGCGCCGGAATCGCTCGCCCTCTTCGACGGCGTGATCTTTGCGAGCACGACGGGTGAACTCCCGATTCCCGATCTGGATGCGTTTCTCGCCTGGATCAAATCAGGGAAGGCCTTCATCGGCTTCCATGCCGCCACCGACACGCTCAAGAGTTCCGACGCCTACTGCGAGATGGTGGGCGGCTATTTTGCCGGCCACCCGTGGAATGCCGGTGGCGAGCACGGCTTCGTCGTCCACGACACCGGGCACCCTGTCGTGACGATGTTCCCCGAGCGGTTTCGCTGGAAGGACGAGATCTACCAATACGACCCGCGGTACAAGCCTGAAAACCTGCGCGTGCTCCTGAGCCTCGACATGGCGGCGAGCTCCCCCAAGGAGCCTTGGCACGTGCCGGTGGCATGGGTGCGCGACTACGGCCAGGGACGCGTCTTTGCCACGAACTTCGGCCACAACGACGCGACCTGGAACGATCCGATGTTCAAGCAACACATGGAGCAGGGGATCGCCTGGGCGCTCGGCCGAGTAACCGCATCGGCGACGCCGAACCCCGAGGTGCAGGCGGCGGAATACGTGCGCAGCGTCGTGGCCGCGGCGGCAGCCGCCGGAAGCCTCGATGCCGATGCGCTGCGGGCGAAGGCCGACGCCAGGATCGCGAAGAATCCGGCGTGGGCCGTGGGCCTGCGGCCGATGCTGCTGGAGTTGCGCGGCCTCAAGCCCGAGGAACGGGCCGCCGCCTACGCAAAGGTCGTCGCCGAGATCGAGAAACCGTGACGGTCTGCAGAACGGTCACCGACCTGATGACAGGAGGGCTCATTCGATGCGGTTTGCAACAGTGGCGTTGCTCGGCGCATGGCTGATGGGTGGCGTGGCCGATGCGGCCCCGCCGAACGTCGTCGTAATCCTCGCCGACGACCTCGGATTTTCCGATCTCGGCTGCTACGGCGGCGAGATCGATACACCGAATCTCGACCGGCTCGCGGCCGGCGGCCTCAGGTTCACGCAGGGCTACAACACGGCGCGGTGTTGGCCGTCGCGGGCGGCCCTGCTCACGGGCTATTACGCCCAGGCGACGCGGCGGGACGCGCTGCCCGGCGGCAAGGGGGGCAGCGGCGGCACGCGGCCAGCGTGGGCCCGCCTCCTGCCTGAGCTTCTCGCACCGGCCGGCTACGTGAGCTACCACTCGGGCAAGTGGCACATCGACGGCGACCCGCGCGAGCAGGGCTTCGCACGATCGCTCGACGTGAGCGGCGTCGGCCAGAGTAACTTTTTCGACGCCGGCGGCGTCACCGAGGATGGTCAACCGGTCCCCGAGCAGGAGGCGTTCTATGCCACGAGCGCGATCGGCGACCATGCGGTGAACTGCCTCGGAAAGCACGCAGCCGCCCACCCGGCAGGCAAGCCGTTCTTCCACTATGTCGCGTTCACGGCCCCCCACTTTCCGCTTCAGGCGCCGCCGGACGTGATCGCGATGTATCGCGATCGCTACCACGTTGGCTGGGATGCGGTGCGGCAGGCGCGGGCCGCGCGGCTGCGGCGGCTGGGGATCTCGACCACGCCGGCGGCCGAGCCCGAACGGGAGGTGGGGCCGCCTTACCAGCCGAAGTCCGACACGCTCGCCCGGCTCGGAGCGGGCGAGGTCGATCGGCCGCTGCCGTGGGCCGAGCTCACGCCGGAGCAGCGGGAGTTTCAGGCCGCGAAGATGGCGATCCATGCCGCGATGATCGAGTCGATGGATCGTGAGGTCGGCCGGATCGTCGCGCAACTCGAGGCGATGGGGGCCCTCGAGAACACGCTCATCCTGTTCGCGAGCGACAACGGTGCCTCGGCCGAGATCATGATCCGTGGCGAGGGGCACGACCCTGCTGCCCAGCCCGGCTCGCGGAAGACATTTTTGTGCCTCGGGCCCGGCTGGTCGAGCTGTGCGAATACGCCGTTCCGCAGGCACAAGACGTGGGTCCACGAAGGCGGGATCGCCACGCCCTGGATCGCCCACTGGCCGCAGGGGATCGCGGCGAAAGGCGCACTCCGCACGCAGCCCGTGCACGTGATCGACGTGGTGCCGACGGTACTCGAACTCGCGGGCGTGGCGGCGCCTGCGGAGCACGAAGGCGCGCCCGTGCCGGCCTTCCAGGGGCGCAGTTTCGCCAAAGCGCTCGCCGACCCATCCGCCCCGCCTGCACACGACGCGCTCTGGTGGTGCCACGACGCACACCGTGCGGTGCGGGTCGGCGACTGGAAGCTCGTGGCCGCGAAACACACGCCCTGGGAACTCTATGACCTCGCGACCGACCGCTGCGAAACGCGGAACCTCGCCGCGGCGGAGCCTGCGCGCGTGAAGGACCTCGAGGCGACCTGGAACAGGATCGCGGACGAGTGCCGGGTGCTCGCCGGCGAGGAGGCGCCGCCCCGCGCGAAGGCGCGGACGAAGCAGCCGAACATCATCTACGTGATCACCGACGACCAGGGCTACGGCGACATCGCCGCCCACGGCAATCCGGTCGTGAAGACGCCGCACCTCGACCGGATGCACGGCGAGAGCGTACGGCTCACCGAGTTTCACGCGAGCCCCACCTGTGCGCCGACCCGCGCGGCGCTCATGACCGGCCGGCACGAGTTCCGCTCGGGCGTGACGCACACGATCCTGGAGCGGGAGCGGCTCGCGCTCTCGGCGACGACGCTGCCACAGATCCTGAAAACCGCCGGCTACACGACCGGCATCTTCGGCAAGTGGCATCTGGGCGACGAGGATGCCTACCAGCCTGGGAAGCGCGGGTTCGACCGCGTCTTCATCCATGGCGGCGGCGGAATCGGGCAGTCGTATCCGGGCAGCTGCGGCGACGCGCCCGGCAACACCTATATCGACCCAGTGGTCCGCAGCGACGGCACGTTCGTGAAGACGAAGGGCTACTGCACCGACGTGTTCTTCGATGCAGCGCTCGACTGGATCGACATGAAGCGCAAGGCCGACGCGCCGTTCTTCTGCTATGTGGCGACCAATGCCCCGCACGCCCCCTACGACTGCCCGCCCGGCTCCGACGCACCCTACCTCGCCCGGCTCGACGCGGCCGGCGTCAAGAACGAGAAACAGCGGGCCGAGATCGCGAAGTTCTACGGCATGATCGAAAACATCGACACAAACGTCGGCCGGCTGCTCGCCAAGCTCGACGCGTGGGGGATCGCCGACGACACGCTCGTCGTGTTCACGACCGACAACGGCACGGCGGCGGGTGCGGCGGTGTGCAACGCCGGCATGCGGGCCCACAAAGGCTCGCCCTACCGTGGTGGTACCCGCGTGCCAAGTTTCTGGCGGTGGAAGGGAGGCCTGCCGGCCGGCATGGACATGCCGTCGCTCGTGGCCCACATCGACGTCTTGCCCACGCTCTGCGACCTCGCCGCGGTCGAGATCCCGCCGACTGTCGCGGAGAAGGTGGAGGGCCGGAGTTTCGCGCCGCTCTTGCGAGGCGCTCGGATCGCCTGGCCCGACCGTCCGCTCGTGACGCACGTCGGCCGCTGGGACCGCGGCAAGGCGGCGGAGAGCGCCTACCGCAACTGCCGGATCCGCGAAGGCCAGTGGAGCCTCGTGAACGTGAAGAATAAGCCAGACACCTGGGAGCTCTACGACATCGCGGCCGATCCCGGTGAGCAGACCGATGTGGCGAAGGAGCACCCTGACATCGTCGCGCGACTTGCCGCCGAGTACGACGCCTGGTGGCAGAGCGTGCAGCAGGATCTCGTCAACGAGGACCTCGACGGGCCGTCCGAGAATCCGTTCAGAAAGGCGTACGACCGGCAATTCGCCCCGCCACCGACGCTCTCCGACGTGCCTTATGGCCCGCACCCGAAGCAGCGGATGCACTTCTGGAAAAGCCCCACGGCCACGGCCGAGCATCCCGCTCCGCTGCTGTTCTTCGTCCATGGCGGCGGCTGGCAGGGGGGCGACCGGCTGAGCGGCCTGGCCTCGATGCTGCCGAAGCTGCTCGAGGCGGGTGTATCGGTGGCGAGCGTCGAGTATCGGTTCATCAGGGAGGCGATGGACGAGGGTATCGAGCCGCCCGTGAAGGCGCCGCTCACCGACGCCGCGCGGGCCCTGCAGACGGTGCGGAGCAAGGCGGCTGAATGGCAGATCGATCCCCGGCGGATCGCTGCGAGCGGCGGTTCGGCCGGTGCATGCACGAGCCTGTGGCTCGCCTTCCACGACGACATGGCCGATCAGTCGAGCGCCGATCCCGTGGCGCGGGAGTCGACCAGGCTCACTGCGGCGGCGGTGAGCGGGGCCCAGACGACGCTCGACCCGGTGCAGATGAAGGAGTGGACGCCCAACAGCCGCTACGGCGGCCATGCCTTCGGGGTCATGTCGAGCCCTGGGCAGCGTGACAGCCAGTTCGCCAACTTCCTCGCCGCTCGTGATCGGCTGTTGCCCGTGATCAACCTGTACTCACCCTACGCGCTCGTGACACCGGACGACCCGCCGGTCTATCTCTGGTATGGGTCCGCCCCGGCACTTGGGCAGCCCCAGAAGGATCCGACCCACACCGCGAACTTCGGCGTCAAGCTCAAGGAACGGTGCGATGCCGTGGGCGTGCCGTGCGAACTGGCCTATCCCGCCGCGCCCGGCGTCGAGCACGCCAAGGTCGAGGACTACCTCCTCGACGTGCTGACGAAGTCCCCATGAGCGAAGGATTCCCCATGCGAATCAGCGGACTCGTGGCCCTCGTGGGCGCGATGCTGGCCATACCGTGCGGCGCGGTGGAGCCCGGGCCGAAGCGACCGAACATCCTCTACATCATCGCCGACGACCAGTCGCCGTTTGACTTCCGGTTTTACGAACCGTCGTCAACGCTCCATGCGCCAGTGCTCGAGCGGCTCGCTGCCGAAGGCATGGTGTTCGATGCCGCCTACCACATGGGTTCGTTTTCGGGCGCGGTCTGCACGCCGAGCCGGCACATGGTGATGAGCGGCCGGTCGGTGTGGCATCTGCCGATCGGGCCGGGCACGCCGAAGCGGAAGAAGGGCGATGCATCGACCGCCGGTGCGATGCCGCACTGTCCGCCTGCGCTCGAGCGGTTCACGATGGCCCCGATCTTCAACGCCGCCGGGTACGACACGATGCGCACGTGCAAAGAGGGCAACGCCTACGAGGCCGCCGACGCCCTGTTCACCGTGCGGCGTGACGCGACGAAGCGGGATGGTACTGCGGACGGCGGCAGTGCCTGGCACGGCGACCAGGTGATGGCCTATCTCGAGGAACGCGAGCGGACGAAGGACACTGATCCGTTCCTGATCTACTTCGGTTTCTCCCACCCGCACGACACGCGGGATGGCACGCCGGAGTTGCTCGCGAAGTATGGTGCCACCAACCATGCCGAGAAGGCGTCGCTCCCATCTGCCGATCCACGGCAGCCGTCGCTGCCCACGAATTGGCTGCCACAGCACCCCTTCGACCACGGCCACATGGACGTCCGCGACGAGATCGACGTGAGCGGCGTGTGGACGAACCGCGACGAGCGCACGATCTGCAATGAGCGCGGCCGCGAGTTCGCCTGCAGCGAGCACATCGACCGGCAGATCGGCCGCGTGTTCGACAAGCTCAAGGCGATGGGCGAACTGGAGAACACGTGGATCTTCTACACCTCGGACCACGGGATCGCGATCGGCCGCCACGGCCTGCAGGGCAAGCAGAATCTCTACGAGCACACCTGGCGGGTGCCGTTGGTCGTGAAAGGGCCGGGCGTGCAGCCGGGGAGCCGCGTGCGGGGCAACGTGTACCTCGGCGACTCGCTCGCCACGCTCTGCGACATCTGCGGGATCGAGCCGCCGGCGTCGAACGAAGGCACGAGCTTTCGGCCGGTGCTCGAGGGGCGTCAGCAGACGGTCCGCGACGTGCTCTACGGCGTCTACTGCGGCGGCCAGAAGCCGGGCATGCGCAGCGTGCGGCATGGCGACTGGAAACTGATCAAGTATGAGTCGCCCTCCGGCGGCCTGCACACGCAGTTCTTCAATCTCGCCGACAATCCACATGAGATCCTCGCGGAGCACCACGCTCCATCCGTGGCGGCGCTCCTGCCTCAGGCTCCGCAGCCCACACACAAAAACCTGGCCGACGATCCGGCGCACGCCGCGAGGCGGGCCGAGATGGAGAAGCTGCTCGTGGCCGAAATGCGGCGGCATGACGATCCGTTCCGATTCTCCGACCAGCCGCAGGAGACGAAAGCCCCATGAAGACCGCCTGCTTCGAGTTGATCGCACTCCTTGCCTGCCTCGTAGCCCCCGCGGCTGTCGCGGCCGATGCGCGACCCAACATCGTGCTCTTTCTCGCCGACGATCTCGGATACGGCGAACTGGGCTGCTATGGCAACACCGCGGCGATCACGCCCAATCTCGATCGCTTTGCGGGAGAGGGCCTGCGGCTCACCGATTGCCATTCGGCGTCGAGTGTCTGCTCGCCGTCAAGGTCGAGCCTGCTCACGGGCCGCACGCCATTTCGGAACGGTGTGTTCACGTGGATTCCTGAGAAGAGCCCGATCCATCTGCGCACGAGCGAGATCGCCCTGCCACGGCTGCTGAAGGACGCAGGCTACGACACCTGCCACGTCGGCAAATGGCACTTGAACGGGATGTTCAACGCCCCGGACCAGCCGCAGCCCAACGACCATGGGTACGACTGGTGGCTTGCCACCCAGAACAATGCCGCGCCGAGCCACGCCTTCCCCAAGAACTTCGTGCGAAACGGGCAGGCCGTCGGCACGGTCGACGACTATTCGGCGCCGTTCGTCGCGCAGGAGGCGACGACCTGGCTGAAGACCAAACGGGACCCGGCAAAGCCATTTTTTCTGGCGGTGTGGACGCACGAGCCCCACTATCCGATCGCGTCGGCCGAGCGCTATGAGAAGCTGCACACCACGATCGCCGATCAAGAGGAGCGGACCTACCGGGCCAACGTGACGCAGCTCGACGACGCCTTTGGCACGCTCATGAAGACGCTCGATGAGATCGGTGCTACCGATTCGACGCTCGTGTTTTTCACGAGCGACAACGGGCCGGAGGGGGATGGCGTGAAGGGGCCCGGCCGGGGCCTGACGGGCGGTCTCCGGGAGCGAAAGCGGTCGATGTACGAGGGCGGGCATCGCGTGCCGGGGATCGTCCGCTGGCCGGGGAGAATCCAGCCAGGCACGGAGAGCGATGTTCCCGTCATCGGCAGCGACTTTTTCCCGACCGTGCTTGCGGCCACGGGCGTCGAACCTCGGGATGGCCGGCCGCTCGACGGAGTCAATCTGTTGCCGGCGCTCGCCGGGGCCGAGATCGACAGGCCCGAGCCCTTGTATTGGCGGTGGGGCGGGAGAGTGGCATACCGCGAGGGGGAGTGGAAGATCGTGACGGATGAGGCCTTCGAGCGCCCCGAACTCTACAACCTCGCGACCGACCGGGCCGAGGCACACGACCTCGCGGCCGCGGAGCCGGAACGCCTGGCCGGCATGCTGGATCGGCTGAGGTCCCACACGGCGGAGATCGAGGCCGAGGGTCCCGACTGGTGGCGGGCGCACGATTGGAATGGGCCCAAGCGTCGGAAGGCGGCCGCGGCCCACTGACGAGCGGCTGTGCTGGGACACGTGGTTGCAGGCCGATACACTACCGCCGTGCTTTGAACAGGCAATGGGTGGAGCGGATCGCATGGCATCTCCCGAAGAATCACCGGGCCGACGGCTGGGCCTTGTGTTCTTCTGGATCTACGTGGCGCTCTATGCCGGCTTCATGGGGCTCGTGCTCTTTCGCCCCGATCTGCTCTCGCTACGGCCGTTCGGCGGTGTCAACCTCGCGATCGCCTCCGGCATGGGCCTGATCGCGGCGGCCTTCGGCCTCGCCCTCCTGTCCCTCGTCGTCCGCCCGGGGCGGTAGCGGAACAACACGGATGCTCTACGAATCCTCTCTGCTTGCGATCGCGATCTTCGCCAGCTTCGTCGTCGGCGTGATCGGGCTGTCGTTTTTTCTCGGCCGCAAGGGGCAGTCGGCCCAGGCCTATTACGCGGCCCACGGCGAGGTGCACTGGTTCGTGAACGGCATCGCCTTCGCGGGCGACTATCTGTCGGCGGCGTCGTTCCTCGGCATCTGCGGGATGATCGCCTTTCACGGCTACGACGGCTTCCTCTACTCGATCGGCTTTCTGGCCGGCTGGATCGTGGCCCTGTTCGTGATCGCCGAACCGATCAAGGCCCTCGGCCGATTCACGTTCGCTGATGCCCTCGACGCCCGCTTTAACAGCCGTGGCATCAAGCTCGCCGTGGCCATATCGACCCTCGTGGTGAGCGTCTTCTACCTGATCCCGCAGATGGTGGGCGCGGGCGACCTGATCGTGCCGCTCCTCGGCCTGCCGCACTGGGCCGGAGTGGTGCTCGTGGGCGTGGCGGTGACGTTGATCGTCGTCACGGCCGGCATGGTATCGACCACCTGGGTGCAGTTCATCAAGGGATCGCTGCTCGTGTTTTTCTGCGGCGTGCTCGCGGCGCTGATCCTCGACCGCGGTCTGGCCGTGAACGCGGGCCGCCCGGGCACGGAACGCCTCGTGCCGCAGGTGCGGACTGTCCGCCCCGATGGCGCCGTGCTCGTCGACGGCATGCCGCAGTCCCGGGAGCACGACCTGCGGCCGGTGGGCACGATTCTGCGGCTGCCTGACCGCTACGCCGGCAAGACGTCCACCGGACCCTTGCGGCCGCTCGAGTATCTCAGCGTGCTCGAGGATTCATCGATCGTGACCTGGGTGCCGTCGAAGCGGGTCGACGAGGCGGGCGTGCACACGACATACACGCCGGTCGAACGGCAGGGCGTCGATCTCCTCAAGCCGGGCGGCTATTTCACAGGGCTGACGACGGGCAAACTCGCCGATCGGCTCGATTTCGCGAGCCTGATGCTCGCACTCTTTTGTGGCACGGCGTCGCTCCCGCACATCCTCATCCGCTACTACACCGTCAAAGACGCCGCGGCTGCACGCAAGAGCACCGTCGTCGGGATCGCCGCCATCGGCGCCTTCTACGTGCTCACGCTGTACCTTGGCCTGGGTGCGATGACGAGCGGCGCCCTCGACCCGACGAGTTCGAACATGGCGGCCCCGCTCCTGGCCAAGTCATTCAGCACGACGTTGTTCGCGGTCATCTCGGCGATCGCGTTCACGACGGTGCTCGGCACCGTGAGCGGCCTGATCATGGCCGGCAGCGGTGCCGTGGCCCACGACCTCGTCGAGAACGTGTGTGGCGTGCGAATGACCGATCACGAAAAAGTGCGGTGTGGCAAGCTCGCAGCCGTGGGGCTGGGCGTGGTGGCGATGGCGCTCGGCATCCTGTTTCGGAGCTTCAACGTCAGCTTTCTCGTCGGCTGGGCGTTCAACATCGCCGCCAGCGCCAATCTCCCGGCGCTCGTGATGCTGCTCTTCTGGCCGCGGACGACGAAGCAGGGGATCATCGCCGCCGTGACGGTCGGGATGGCCGCCTCGCTGGGCTGGATTCTGCTCTCGGCCGACACGTTCGAGAAGGTCTACGGCTGGGATCGCGAGGCGTCGCTCGTGCCCTTCAGCCAGCCGGGGCTCGTCACGATCCCGCTCGGGTTTTTCGTGCTCGTGGCGGTGTCGCTGCTTTCGCCCCGTTCACCGCCGCCGGTGAACCGTGCTCGTGGATCACGCTGAGCACCTTCGCAGTCGCGCTGCGGGTGGCGGGCATGAGCGTGTGCGGGGTCGCGGCATGGAGGTAGATGCTGTCGCCCTCGGACAACATGAGCAGCTCGTCGCCGTATTCGAGTTTGAGGTTGCCATCGAGCACGAACAAAAAGCGCTCGCCACGGTGGCAGTCGGGCGCGCCCTTGGTGCCGTTGCCCGAGACGTGGATGATCGTGGGGTGCATCGCCCGGTCGCGCCACTGGTCTGCCCGGTGCTCGATCATGGTGCCGTTGCGACGCTCCTTCGTGAGCGGCTCGATCCGCCCCGCTCCGTTCTTCGTCGTCACGTAGCGGGGCGGCACGGACAGCCCCGCCACGAGCGCATCGACGCCGCACTCGAGCACCTCCGCCAGCTTGACGAGCCCGTCGAGCGACGGCGTGAGCTGGCCGTTTTCGAGCTTCGATAGCCAGCTCACGGTGAAGTCCGCCCGGGAGACGACCTCCTCGAGCGTGAGGCGGCGGGCAAGCCGGGCCGTGCGGACGCGCTGGCCGAGATCGGAGAGATTGATCGGGGAGGGCATGGTGTGGCGTCCAAGGTGGATCGCACAACTATGCGATCCCCGGATTCCACTCGCAAGAGGGGAAAATTTCCCCCTCAGGCGGCCCACGCCAGCCGGCTCGGTCAGGCTACCGGACGACGGAAGTGCCGGTAGGCCTGGAGTACGTCGTGGAGGTCGGACGAGATCGTGATCTCGTCGGCCTCGAAGTCAGTCAGCCAGGTGCGATTGCTGGCCACGGCGTCGGCGAGCAGCGGCAGGATGTCGCCGAGCGTCGTCCGCACGGTGTTGGGCTCGTGGGCATCGTGCACCAAGGGCGACCCGACCGATGCGGCATCCGGACCGGTGTATACGCGAAGTTTTCGCAGCGCCATCAGTATCTCCCTGGCCGTCGGCCGTCTTGTCGGGGGCGTGCCGGCCATCCATGGCAGGCGGGGTCACACCTGAAACATCGGCTCTATCAGCCGGCAAGGTTTGACCGAATTCCCGAGTCGTAGCGAAAATTCCGCCGGTGTCCGGCAAGACAGGCCGACCGGGCAAGCCGGGGGATGCCTCAAGCAGGCGGGCGGGCGTTCCCTGGGGCTGTCGTCATGCGGCCGGCCCGGAAAGCCTCGCCCATCGCCTTGGGCACCAGCGACTCCGCCTGAAGCACACGCGTGCGGTTTTCGGCGGTCGAGGCCTTCATTTCCTGCTCACGGGCGATCGCGAATGCCCGGCGTTCCTCGGCCTTGGCCCGGGCGACGCGGGTGTCGGCCTCGGCCTGATCGGCCTGGAGCCTGGCCCCGATGTTTTCTCCCACCTCGATGTCGGCGATGTCGATCGACACGATCTGAAACGCCGTCTGGGCGTCGAGGCCCCGCTGGAGCACCGCCTTCGAGATCGTGTCGGGATGTTCCATGACCTCGAAATGGCTCTCCGCCGAGCCGATCGACGTGATGATCCCCTCGCCGACCCGGGCGATGATGGTCTCCTCGGTGGCTCCCCCGATGAGCTGCTGGAGGTTCGTGCGCACCGTGACGCGAGCCCGAATCTTGAGCTCCACGCCGTTTCTGGCAACGGCCGAGAGCGTCGACTTGCCGCTGGCACTGTCGGGGCAGTCGATCACCTTGGGGTTCACGCTCGTCTGCACCGCATCGAGCACGTCGCGGCCGGCGAGATCGATCGCACACGCCCGGTCGAAGTCGAGGTCGAGATCGGCCCGGTGGGCGGCGATCAGGGCCCGGATCACCCGCGGCACGTCGCCCCCGGCGAGATAATGAGCCTCGAGCCGCCGCACCGAGGCGTCGCGGCCGACACCGGCCTGCGTGGCCATGATCTTGGCCTGCACGATCGTGCGGGCATTCACCTTCCGCAGGCTCATGCCCAGGAGCTCGAGGAACGTGACGGGCGCCTTCGACCAGAACGCCTGAAACCAGAGTTGCCCGTAGTTGAAGATCAAGAGGAGCAGCGTGAGGGCGAAGAGCCCAAGCGCGATGCCGCCAACGAAGAGTACCGGGAGCGGCAATTGGACGGGAGCCTGGTTCAAACGTCACCTCATACGAACGGAAGCCAGAAAGGGCACGCTCCCGTGGTGGGGGCGCCGGTTCGGGGGCGGCAAAAGTCTCGTCGCGTGGGCCGGGGCGGCCCAATGCTCCTCGAGCGTTCGCCGACCCCCTCACCTCCCGCAAGGGTAGTTCACGAGTTCCTCGAAGGGAAATTGACCGAAATCTTCAGTACTTCAGCACGGTTTCGACCCGGTGGGGGGTCAGCCGTTCCCGGCCGCCGAGGGCCTCGAGCTCGATCAGGAATGCGGCGCCCACGACCATCGCCCCGCCCGCCTCGATGAGCCGCATGCAGGCCGCCGCCGTGCCGCCGGTGGCCAGAACGTCGTCGACGACGAGCACCCGGGAGCCCCGGGCGAGCACGCCTTTGTGCATTTCGAGGCGATCACGGCCGTACTCGAGATCGTAGTCGTGATGGATCGTCTCGGCGGGCAGTTTCCCCGGCTTTCGCACCGGGATCACGCCCACGCCGAGGGCCAGGGCGAGCGGGCCGGCGAACAGAAAGCCACGGGCCTCGACGGCCGCGATGGCGTCGAGCGGTTCACCCCGCCACGGCGCCGCCATGCGATCGATCGCGAGGGCGAATGCCCTGGGCTCCGCCAGGGCCGGCGTGATGTCGCGAAACAAGATGCCCGGCTTCGGGAAGTCGGGGACCGGCCGAATGAACGCCGCCAGATCCACGCTGTCATCCGCGGCCATCGTCAGGCCCCCCGCCGCAACTGTACGGTCGCCCGTGGCACGCCGTCGAGCTCCAGCGCGAGCGTGGCGAGCGTCTCGGCTTCGATCTGCCGCACACGTTCGCGGGTCAGCCCGAGCACGGTGCCGATCTCCTTGAGGGTCATCGGTTCTCCGCCACCCAGCCCAAAGCGAAGCTTCAAGATCTTCGAGGCCCGCTCGTCGAGTTTCTCGATCCTGTCGAGCACGTGCCGCAACGTGTCTTCGTCGAGGAGCACCTCGGCCGGGCATTTCGTGTTTTCATCGCGGACGATCTCGCCGAGCGACCAGCCGCCGTCGGCCTGCTCCGTCTGCGGGGCGGCCTGGTGCACATGGATCGCCTTCTTGATGATCGGCAGCTTCTTGCGGGCCAGACCCAGCATGCGTGCCACCTCCTCCTGGGTCGGAGTGCGGCCGAGCACGTCGAGCAGCCGGGCCGTGGCCCGCCGCCATTTCGAGAGCAGTTCGACCATGTACGCCGGGATGCGAATCGTCTTGCCCGAGTTGATGAGGGCCCGCTTGATCGACTGCTTGATCCAATAGCTGGCGTACGTGCTGAACCGGGTGCCGACCCGGGGATCGAATCCCTCGACCGCCCGCAGGAGCCCGAGGTTGCCTTCCTCGATGAGATCGGGCAGCGGCAGACCGCGGTTGGCGTAGCCGCGGGCGATGTTCACCACGAGACGGAGATTGGCCCGCACCATGTGGTCCCGCGCGGCGGCGTCGCCCTTGGCGATGGCGTATGCGAGCCGCTTTTCGTCGTCGGCGGTCAGGAGAGACGTATCGTTGATCTCCCGGAGGTAGGTCTCGAGCGGGGCCTGGACGGCGGACGAAGGCTTGCGGCGCTTGTCGGGCATGGAAACAGAGACCTGTTCGACGCTGGAGGGAACGAGCTGAATGGTTTGGACGGGGCGGGCGAGCGAGTGGCCCGGATACCGTCCCACGGCACCACGAGATATCGGCGACTCTGCTGCGGAACTGCACAGGCGGGAGAAGCACGGTGGCGCGTGCGGGATGGCGCGGTCGTGCGGGCGGGCGATGCGGTGGCGTGCACGGCCGGCTCCGATCACGCCAGCCGCCACTCGAAGCGGACGAGTTCCGGCGTCGCTCCGAGCCGCACCGGAATGAGCGATGTGCCGATGCCGCGCGAGACATACATCGGCGGGCCCGCGTCGCGATACCAGCCGGCCACGTAGCGGCCGCTCCCTGACGGCAGGGTCAGGGCGAGGCCGAAGGGCGCCACCTGTCCGCCATGCGTATGGCCGGCGAGCAGCAGGTCGACGGGATGGTCTGTCGGCATCGTGACGACGTCGCGCGAGAGTGGACAGTGGGCGAGGAGGAGGTGATTCGGCGTCGGCGTGGCGTCGCGGAGCGCCGCGATCATGTCTGGCGCGCCTGCGCGCAGGTCGTCGAGGCCGGTGATCCGTACCCGGGTGCCGGCGGTGGAGAGCTCGACGGAGCGATTCACGAGCAGTTCGATGCCTTGGCTGTCATAGAGCCGCTCGAGGGCTTCGCGCGGCACACCCGCCTCATACTCCCAGTTGCCGAGAATCGCGAACCGACGAGCACCCTGGGGGCACTCGCGCAGGAACGTCTCGAGCTGCCAGAGATCGACCCGCCGGTCGAGCATGTCGCCCGTGAACACGATGACATCGGCCTGCGAGTCGTGCAGCGTTTCGAGCAGCTGGGTTTCGAGGCGGCCGATCCGATGCAGGTGGAGGTCGCTGACCTGCAGCAGCCGCACCATGGCGTCGGCCCGAGGGGAACGACTGGCCAGCCCGTGGTTGGTCGTGTGGAGGTGCTGGGGCGTGATGAGCACGCCATCGATGGCGCCGACGGTCGGCACCCCCACCGCCACCGTCGCACCGGCCGTCATGAGCCGGCGGCGGCTCATGACTCGTGCTGCGGCCCGCGGCGTCGCCTCACTCATGGGTTCACGCCACCGGCCGCACGGATGCCCGGGCCGAGCGTACGGTCGAGAAACTCGAGCAGCGCCCGGCCGGCCGGAGCGGCGCGGTCGAGCGCCGGACGGTGTCCCGTGCCTTCGAGGACGACCAGCGTGCTGTCGACGCCCGCGGCACGCAGCGACGCATCGAGCGACACGCTCTGGGAGATCGGAATCGATTCGTCGCGATCGCCGTGGATCACGAGGCACGGGGGATCGTCGGCCGAGATGTACGAGAGTGGACTGGCCCGCTGGGCAGCCTCGCGAAACTCCGCGAGTGGACCGCCGACGAGCAGGCTGGCCATGGACGAGGGCCTGTCGTATTCAGGCCCGAGCGACGTGAGGTGGGTCGGGGCCGCGACTGCGCACACCGCGGCGACGCGCGTCTCGGCCGCGCCCGCCAGCCCCACGAGGGCGGCGAGATGGCCGCCGGCCCCGGAGCCCACGACGGCGATCCGCTCGCGGTCGACGCCCCACACCTCCGCCGTGCGGCGGATCTCGTCGAGCGCCGCGCGGCAATCGTCGAGCTGCGCCGGGAACGTGGCCGAATCGGTGAGGCGATAGCCGACGCTTGCGACTGCGTAGCCCTCGTCGGCGAGCCACCGCACAGGGCAGTCGGCGCGGGAGCCATCCCGCCACGTGGTGCCGTGAATCCAGACCACGAGCGGCATTCCGCCGCCGGCGCAGCCCGCCGGAAGGAACATGTCGAACCGCTGCCGCGAGTCGGCCGTCGGCAGCGACGGCTGATCGCGATGGACGATGATCTGGCCCTGCGGAGGGTCGCCTGTCTGCGTGCGAAACGGCGATTCGAGCGTCGACTCGACGTGGAGCGGTGGAGCCTGCGGGCGGCTTGTGATCACGTCGCCCACGTTCATCCCGGCGTCGGTCGGTGTCTCCGGAGGCGCCACGCCGACGGGCAGGTCGTCGAAGGGCATCCGGCGCCTGCTCGCCGCCCGGCGCTGGGCGCGCCGCGACGGCCTCCTGGAAGGGGCCGCCTCGGCCTCGAACGGTGCGTCGGCCGTGGCCCGCGGATCACCCCGCCACGCGAGCTGAACCGCTCCCCAGTCGCGCTCCGTGGCGATCGCGGCCATGGGTCCCTGGACCACGGCCATCGTCAGGAGCAGACTGGAGAGCGTCTTCATCGCAGCACCGGTCCGTCGGAGCCGCGGCTAGCGGCGGGCTTGCATCTGGCCCGACGGCGTGAGCTCGTCGATGATCTTCGGGATGTAGCGGCCGAGTACTTCGGCGAGTCGCTCGCGGTCAATATTCCGCTGCCGAGCGATCTCCTCGAGCTCGCGCTCGCCAAAGACGTCTTCGATCTGCCGCCGGCTGACGGGCTTGTTGGGCCCGGTGCGCACCCACGAGTCGACTTCGTCTCGGAGCCCCTTCTCCTCGAACTGCTTGACGACATCGGGCAGCTTGGGGGCATCGCCACCGCCAAAGATCTGCTTGAAGATCTCGGCAAGGTCGTTGGGGTTGGGCATGCCCGAGGGGGCGCCTTGAGGGGCGCGAGGCTGCGGCTGCGGCGCGCGCTGCGGGGCCTGCTGCTGGGCGGCACCTTCGAGCACCTGCTTCAAGATCTCACCGAGAATGTCCATCGTGGCTCTCCGTCGTCCGGGGAAAAGGAATCGGGCCAGAAGCCACGTTGAGTCGGGCTCCACCGGCAATCAGTCTACGGGCGGAATCACGCTCGGGAAAGCGGCGGCGGATCACCGCTCGAGCTTGACGCGCAGCGTCGCCCGGTCGACGCCGAGCAGCCGGGCCGCCGCCGTGCGGTTGCCGCCCACACGGGCCAGCGTTTCTTCGATCAGGGCCGTCTCGACCAGCCCGACCAGCCCTGCATGGAGCGTGCCGGCATCAACACCGGGGGCGGGCCAGTGGTCGGCCACCCAGCCTTGCACGGCCCGGGTGAGGGCCGCGTCGTGTCCGAGACCTGACAGATCGTCGAGCACGACGTCCCCTTGAGCCGACGGAGGCAAGTGCTCCGGCTGGAGGGCGCCCCCGCGGGCGACCACGCAGGCGTACTCGACGGCATGCTTGAGCTCGCGCACGTGGCCGGGCCACGACCGCGCACGGACGGCGGCGAGAAACGCCTCCGTGACGGCTGGCCGCTGCGGAGAGATCCGCTGGACGAACGTCGCCACCAGCGCCGGCAGGTCTTCCAGCCGGGTGGCCAGCGGCGGCATCGAGATCGGGAACACATTGAGGCGATGAAAAAGATCGCCGCGAAAGGCACCGGCCTCGAGCGCCGCAGTGAGGTCGCGGTTGGTCGCCGCGATCACCCGCACGTCGATGGCGCGCGGCCGGGCCGCACCGACGGGAGTGATCTCTCGGGTTTCGAGCACCCGCAGGAGCTTCACCTGCAGGTCGGGCGGTGCTTCACCGATCTCGTCGAGGAACAACGTGCCACCGTCGGCCAGTTCGAAGAGTCCCGGCCGGTCGCTCGTCGCGCCGGTGAAGGCCCCACGGATATGACCGAAGAGCTCGCTTTCGATCACGCTCGGGGCGAGGGCGGCCAGGCTCGTCGCCAGAAACGGCCGCTCATGCCGCGCCCCATGTGCATGGATCGCGCGGGCGGCAAGATCCTTGCCGGTGCCCGTCGCGCCGGTGATGAGCACCGGCAGATCGGTCGGGGCAACGAGGGCGATCTGCTTGAACACCTCCTGCATCGGCGGCGATGTGCCGATGAGGCGGACACCGGGCTCTGGCAGGGGAGGACTCGTGTCGGCGTGCATTCCGCGTGGGGCCTCGGCGAGCGCCCGCGACACGACCTGCGTCACCCGTTCGAGGTCGAAGGGCTTCACGAGATAGTCAAAGGCTCCTGCCTTCATGGCCCGCACGGCCGTCTCGAGATCGCCGAATGCCGTCATGACGACGATCCGCGCCGCCGGAGCGAGGGACCGAAGGTCGGCGAGGGCCGTCAGGCCGTCGCGGCCGGGCAGACGGACGTCGAGCAGCATCGCGTCTGGAGCGAAGCGGGTGCATGTCTCCAGGGCTGCCTCAGCCGACGCCGCCACCTCGACGGCGTGCCCGTCGTCCGCGAGCCGCTCGCGCAGGCTCCAGCCGATGGCTGGTTCGTCGTCGACGACAAGGATTCGGCTCATGCGCACGGTCTCGAAGGATGCACTGCGGACGTTCCTTTCAGTGTCTCCGCCGGCAGCGAGATCGCAAACCGCGTGCGGTCGTGACTGCGGCCCCAGGCGAGCGTGCCGCCGTGATCCTCCGCCACGGCCTTGGCGATCGCGAGCCCCAGGCCGATCCCCTCGGGCTTGCCCGTCACGAAGGGTTCGCCGAGGGAGGCGCGGATCGCGGCCGGCGGACCGGGGCCGGTGTCCTCCACGGCGAGATCGATCCGGCCGTCGGCCGACGTGCCGGTCAGTCGCACCACTCCGCCGCGTCCCGCGGCTTCGATTCCGTTGAGCACGAGGTTGACGAGCGCCGCCCGCAGCGAATCGGGTCGACCGAGGAGTGTGATGCCGGTCGGGACTTCGCATTCGAGCCGCACGCCGGCATGGTCGCGACGTGGAGCGGTGAGATCACGAACCGCCGCGAGCAGGTCGTCGACGGCCACCGGCCCTCGGGCCGCCGCCGTGGGCTTGCCAAGCGCGAGCAGCCCGCGGACCTCCTCCTCGACGATCGCCAACTGCCGCGTGGCGACGGCGAGGCTCTCGTCGGCCGTCTCCGACGAGCGGGTGCAGCGGCGGGCGTGCACGTCGATGGCGAGCCGGGCGCCCGTGATGGCGTTGCGTAGTTCGTGGGCGAAGCCGGCGGCCAACTGGCCGAGCAGCCGCTGTCGCTCGCCTGTGACGAGCGACGTGCGCAGGCTCGCGAGCGTCGTGCTCATCCGATTGACGCCGGCGACGAGTCGATCGACCTCGTCCCGGGAACCGGCGTCGGCCAGTTGTTGGCCGAACTCGCCGGCGGCGATCCGGTCGACGTGTCGTTCCACCGATGTGATCCTGCCCGCAAGCGACCGCGTGGTGCGAAGCGCGAGCGGCACGAACACCGCGAGCGTTCCCGCCGCCACCGCGAGCACCGGCCAGAGGGTCTCGAGGGTCGCCGCGAGGGTCGGCTTCTGCGGCGTGAGCACGAGCACGCCCTCCGGTCGGACGCCTTGCGCCCGAGCGACCCCGATGGAATAGCGGACGCCGGCGATCTCGATCCGGCCGGCCTCGATCGCGGCAGCGAGCATCTCGTTCGTGATCGCGGCCTGCTCCTCGGCGGGGAACGATGCGGCACCGGGCTGCCGCGACGTCGGATTCCAAACGAGGAAGTGGCTGCCGGTGAGGGCGTGCAGCGCGTCGAGCACGGCGGGAGAGAGGGCGACACGCGACTCCGAGAGGGCGGCAGCCACCCGCTCCTGCCGCTCGCGAGCCGCGGTGGTCGCACGACGCGTCGCCAGCCACGCGGCAAACCCCACGTTGATGAGCACGCCTGCGAGCACGAGCCCGACGACGGGCAGGACAAGCCGGGCGGTGAGTGTGTCGGGACGCACGTGCGGGCACATGCCAGAAGTGTCGCCCGGGGAGCCGTCTGGTTCCAATGAACCGCGGTTTTTCGCCCCCCCCCCCCCCTGGGCGTCGTCGACTGCCGACGGCGTTCGTCGCCTACGCCAGCGGCACGCACGCAGTTGCCAGCTCCGACGAGCCTGGGTGACAGTAGGAGCGCACGCGCAGGGATGCAGGAGGAATCATCGCCCCATGGCCGCCATCGGACTCGCCCTCTCAGGCGGAGGATTTCGAGCCACGCTCTATCACCTGGGCGTGATCCGCTACCTCCGTGACAACGGCACCCTGCCGCTCGTCACCGACATCGCCGCCGTCTCCGGCGGAAGCATCGTGGGGGCCCACCTCGTCCTCAACTGGGACCGCTACACCGGCGATGACCGGGCGTTTGGCGAGGCGGCCGCGGAGATCGTGCACTTCGTGCAGCACGACGTCCGCAACCGGATCGTGCGCCGGCTGCCCCTGCTCTTTCCGCTGCGACTGGCCGCCAAGCTCACCGGCTGGCACGCGCCGCAGTTCGCACCCAATGCGCTCTTGGAGCGGGCCTATCGCCAGTTCCTCTACGGTGACCGGCGGCTCTTTGAACTGCCCGAGCAGCCGGCCCTGCACATGCTCTCGACGAACGTCAGCGATGGCGTGATGGCGGTGTTTAACCGAGACGGCCTCCACATCCAAAAGCGCGAGGCGGGCGAAGTGGATCCGTTCCGACACGTCGCCGGCCAAACGGCGAGCATCGCGAAGGTGGTCAGTGCCTCGTCGGCGTTTCCAGGGTTCTTTCCGCCGGTCGAGATCACGGCCACCGATCTCGGAGTGCACGAGGGCCAATTTCCGACGGAGTCGTTCACCGATGGCGGCGTCTACGACAACCTCGGTACGCGGGCGTTCGCGTGGCTCGCACGGCATGGCGGCCGCACGTACGACCGCGTGATCGTGAGTGACGCCGGGAAGCCGTTCCAGATTCTCGGCAACGCGCCGCTCGGATTCGTGGCCCAGTCGATCCGGGCGTCCGACATCCTTTGGGACAGGGTGTGGCAGCTCGAGCGCGAGAACTTCGGCAACCGTAAGGGCTTCCATTTTGTGCCCGTCACGCACGTGGTCGACCCGCACGAGGACCCGCATGCCCTGCACCCGGTCGTGCAGGCCGAGGTGTCGAGTATCCGCACCGATCTCGACCGCTTCAGCGACCTGGAAGTCAACGCACTCGTCGCCCACGGCTACGAGGTGGCGAGAAGCCTCCATCGGCGGATCGGCGACCAGGCGCTCAGGCCGGTCGCCGAGGGGCCGCCATGGGAGCCGCTGCCGGGCCGCTCTTCCGTCGTTCCGCGCGGAACGACCTCCGCCGAGGCCACGCACATGGCCGGCACGGCCCGGACGGCGGCCACGAACTCGAGCGCGCTGCTCGCCGCCCGCGTGCGGCGATCGAGTCAGCGGAAGGTCTGGTCGACGCTGCTCGACTGGAGGGACTGGCCCACGTATCTCTATCTGGCACTCGCCTGTCTGCTCTTCGTGTATCTGCCGGTGCGGTTCTACCGGCTCCATCGGCGGGCCGAGATGCTCACGAGCGTGATCGATTCGATCGCCCAGGGCGATCCCGACATCCGCATCGTGCTCGACCTGGTCGAGAGCGATCCCTTCAACGGCTGGCGAAAAATCGACGTCACCACCGCGGCCGCGGCCACGCCGGACGACTACGCCGGCATCGAGATCCTCTCCTACAGCCGGATCAACGATCTGCGGAGCGCCTGGGCCGGCAGCCTGCGGCCCGATGCGGGGGGCCGCGTGCACTTTCGCGACCGGGTCGTGCTCAGGGTGAAGGATCCGGCGCGGCGGAAGCGTGGCGTGGTCTTTCGCACGGCGCTCGCCATCGAGGACGTCGACTACCGCCAGCCGAAGAGCCCGTATCCGATCTCCGTGCGGCGCGTGACGGCGGCGGAGCCGGGCGAGTCGCCGGTGTTCTACGAGTTTCACTGCGATCTTTCGCAGGCCCCGCTCGATGATCCGATCACGCTCGAGATCACCGGCGGCGTGCGGTTTTCTTCCCTGCCCCCGGGCCGGATGCCGTTCGTGATGCAGTTCGATGCCGACTTGGTCACGGTCTGGCTCTTGTTTCCGGAGGATCATCCCTACCAGCGGTATGAGCTCGTCCGCTATCCCCGCGGCGACCCGGCCGACGTCGAGCCGCTCACAGCGCGATACACGATCGATCACCCCTACGGCCAACTCATCGGCTGGTCGGTGATCATGCCGCGCCGCGACACCGTCTACGAAAGCCGCTGGACAGCCGAGTAGCTTCCTGGCGGCTCGGGCAAGGCAGGCAGGCTGGGCGAAAGTGAACTTCGTGGCCGGACACGCGTAGAGTTCAATAACCACGGAGGGTTCAAACATGGATGCCCACTTCAACGAGTATCTGGCGGCGGTGGCGGGGATGGCAGAAATCTACGGCGATCCGAACTGCGATCGCGACGCGGGCCTGTGCGGGGATGCACAAGACCCTCATGTCGGCGAGTTGACAGCCCCGGCCCCATCGCCGATTCTTGCCTAGAGATGGGGGTGGAGAACGCTCCGCTAAAGTTCGGCGAACCGTTCGCCGGCATCTGCCCCCGCGTTGCAAACCCCGCCCCGAGACGCGAGATGAGCCGCTGTCCGAGCTTCTTCTCTGCCGGCTTCGTAGCGATGTGGCTCGCTCCCTGGGCCGCCGCCATCGAGATCACGCGGACGCTCGATCCGAGCATCGACACCGTCGGCCAGCAGATTCTCACGGTGCAGACCTACACGAGCGGCACGACCACGGTGTTCGATCTCGGCATCTACGACACCGGGGCGGCGGTGGTCTCCTTCGCCGCCTATGCCAATGAATACTTCCCCCAGCCGCATCTCAACCCGGGTGGGGCAGGGGGCCAGGGGATCAACGGCCGCGTGATCGGCGACGTGTCCCAACCGGGCACGGTTCTCGTGGGTGGCTTTCAGGATTTTACGATCGATGTCGATGTGGACACGTTCACATTCGATGTCAGCGTTTCTACATCTCCCACGCGGGCCGTGCCCGGCATCCAGGCGTTTGTCGGTTCGCTCGACGGCAGCCCGAATCTCCCCACGCTCGCGGGCACACCGATCCACAAGCCCAGCGTCGCCTTTCCGGGCGGCTCGGCTGCCCATGTGTCGTTTTCGGGGATCGACTTTGCGTCGTCACTCGGGCTGACAGGACAACTGTTCATTCCGACGTTCGATCTCGTGACGCCCGGGCAAACGCTGATCGCGAAAGCCGGCAGCACGCAACCGGCCGTCATTCCGCTGATCCCGCTGGGCCTCGACAACTACGGGAACGAGGGCTCCGACATCACGGTCGTGCCAAACCCCACGGTCGCCGGGGTCGGCCTCGGGATGGCGGGCGGCTCCACGTTGGTGACGGCCGGCAGCATGCTTTTCGACACCGGCGCCCAAGTATCGCTCATCTCCACGGGGCTCGCCGCCGGCCTGGGCCTCGACCTCGGCAATCCCGAGACAACCATCTCTGTGAAGGGAGCCGCCGGCGAACCGGTGGCGATTCCCGGCTTTACGCTCGGCGAGCTTGTCTTGGGTGCAGCGATCGATGGAGCGGAGGCGGACGACACGCTGCGGTTCCTGGACGTGCCGGTCTACGTGTACGACATCGGCGTACCGGGCCTCGACGGCATCCTGGGAATGAACCTGTTCAATCAAGCCGACGAGATGCTCATCGACCTGATCAACGGGCAGTTCAGCGTGTCGTTTTACGAAACGCTGCCGGAAGGGGGCGGTGGCGAGGCGTTCGCCGCGCTCGGCGCGTTGTTTGCGACCGGTGGGATGTCGTTTCCCGTATTTGCAGGCAGCGTCGCTCCAGCGTTGGGCCTGGGCCCGGTCGTGCCGGTGCCGGAGCCGGGCGCGATGGCCGTGCTCGCCGGAGCATTGGTCGCACTGGCGCGGACAAAAAGGGCAGCCGGCCGAGCACTGTCATGTGCAACTCCGTGAGGCGTTGAGAGCGCAGGGCTCTGGGTGAGCAGCCGATAGAGCCGCATTCTGCCGCGGAGCAGCCGCGCCCGTTCGGCGACCCAGCGGTGCGGTAGATCGACCTTGGCAATCCTGATCCACTGGGCAGAAGAGTCTGCCACCCTCCGGGGAACGTCTGCGACTCGATACGAGCCGTCATTTCGGGGGTCTGGTAGATTGAAGCAGATGTCAGCCTGAGGTCACCGCATGCCACGAGTGCCCGCATCCAATCCTGCCTGGCCGCGTCGTGCCGTCCGGAGGGCGGCCGCCTTGGTGGTGGGGCTGTGCATCGCTGGTGCGGCGGTGGCGGCTGACACGGAGGCCGTTCCGGCTGGGGACACGCTCGTGCTGCCAGCCGCGGACGTCATCCAGGACTTCGATGCGATGCTCGGTCGAGAGGGCCGGGCCGTGTGCTTTGCGTTTCTGCACCCGGGCTGCCCGCTTGCGCAGGAATACGGCCCGGTGCTCCAGGACGTGGCGCGGCGGTTCGCCGGCGCCGGAATCCGGTTCGTGGGCGTCGTCTGCGAATGCGACGACCCCGCGGAGATCGCGGCCTACCGCCGCGAGTTCGGGATCGCGTTCCCGATCCACCTCGACACCGACTTCGCGCTGGCCGAGGCCCTCGACGCCACGACCACGCCCGAGGTGGTGCTCGTGGACCGTGACCGCCAGATCCGCTATGCGGGCCGGATCGACGACCGCTACAAGATCCGCGGCGTGATGACTCCCGGCGATGCCGAGCCGGAACTCGCGAACGCCATCCAAGACCTGCTCGCCGGCCGCGAGATCCGCGAGCCGCGAACCAAGGCCGCCGGCTGCCCGCTCGATCGGCCAGAACGTCCTGTCGCTCAGGCGGCTGCCGCGGCCCCGCACGCGCCGACGTTCTTCAAGGACATCCTGCCATTCCTCCATGCCCAGTGTCAGAAGTGCCACAGCCCGAACCAGGCTGGCCCGTTCAATCTGCTCACCCACGACGATGCGGTCGAGTGGATGGAACTCGCCATCGAGGAAATCGAAGCCCGGCGGATGCCGCCAGCGCAGATCGAGAGCGAGCTCGACTACACGTGGCCGAAGCCGCCGACGGCTGTGGACCTGGCGATGCTGCGGGAATGGGTGGCCACCGGCAAGCCGGCAGGGAATCCCGCCGACACGCCGCAGCTGCTGCCGCTCCCGGATTACTCGGCCTTCCAGGAGGACCTCGGGCCCCCCGACATCGTCCTCGAGCAGCCGCAGCCGACGCAACTCGGTGCCCACGGCAACGACGTCTACCGCAACATCGTGTTTCCGCTGAATCGCACCGCAGATCTCCGGCTCCGCGCGATGCAGTTCCTCCCGCGCAATCGTCAAGTCGTGCACCACGCGCTGATCGGCCATCTGCCGCGGGAGACCGTGGAGCAGGCCATTCGGGAGCATGGCGGCCGCGACGGCTTCAGCCACCCCGACGACCGGGGCGGGGGCTTTCAGGATTCGCACGGCATCGGATTTCGGGTGCCGCCTATTCGCGACGACGGGCAGCCGCGGGCCTCGTTCGTGAGCGGCTTCGTGCCGGGGGTGCGGGCGACGGTTGCCCCGGCCGATGCGTCATGGGTGATTCCAGCGGGCTGCGACATCACGGCTCAGGTGCACTATGTCCGCACCGGAAAGCTGGAAACGGATTCGAGCCGGATCGGTATCTGGCTCGACAAGCAGCCGCCGCGCATGGTGATGAACATGATCTACCTCAGCGGCGATTTTGCGGTGGTGCCGCCGGGCGTCACCGACTTTCGCGTCCGCGGCAGCTACACGCTCCCCCAGGATGCGGATTTCGTGGGCGTCGTGCCACACGCGCACCAGCTCGCCCGGTGGATCGAGCTCAGGGCCACCCTGCCAGGCGAGAAGCAGTCGCTGCTGCTCCTACGGGTGCCCCAGTGGGACTACAACTGGCAGTCGCCGTACAACCTCAAGCAGCCCCACCGGTTTCCGGCCGGCACGCGGTTTGACGCGGAGGTTTCCTACGACAACTCCGCCGCCAATCCGCGAAACCCGTTCGATCCCCCTCAGAACGTCTGGCACAACGAGACCATTCACGACGAGATGCTGCTACCGATGTTCATGTTTGCGTCCGAGAGGCCGCTCGATGCCAAGGGCGAGTCGTTCAAGAGGTTCTTCTCGACGATCGTGCGGTCGCGGCTGCTCCGGCGGCTGGTGGACCACCAGTTCAAGTTTGCCGCCGATCCGGAAGGGAACGTCGTTCTGTCGCCCAACTACGACCCCGACGACCATCGGTACTAACGACCCTGGCTGGCCGTGGAAACATGCCGCGGCCCGTTGAGCAGGCGGCCGATCGGCGTGAAGCGGACGCACCAGCGGTAGGTTGCCAGCAGGATCGGCGTCACCATCGCCAGGATCAGGAGGAACTTCACGTTCGCGGGCAACGGCCACTCCCGCACGAGCAGCTGCGCGACCATGACCAGCGGCACGTGGATGAGATACATCCAATACGAGGCGTCGGCCAGCCACGACACCGTCGGGCTCGGGTTCCTGAAGAATCGGTGAAACACGCCGATGAGGCCCAGCGACATCGTCCAGGCATAGGCGGGCTGGAGCACGGTGGCGAGCGCGCGATTGTTCATCGTCGCGAGGCCGGCCACGAGGAGCACCGCCGCTGCCGGCAGCAGGAGCTTCCAGTGCCGGCCGAGCCGCGTATCGAGCCCTTCCGCCGCGAACGTGGCGACGCCAAAAAAATAGAAGCAGGCATAAAAGGCGAGCATGTGCGGCGTCGGCAGCAGGCCCAGAGACGTGTCAGGCCCGTAGAACCCCGCCAGCGACATGCCGATTACCATCTGCGGCAGGCACGAAAGAGCCACGAGCCACCAGCGCCTGCGGCCCGATGGCAGGAGGCCCGTTCCGGCGAGCAGCGCGAAGATGACCACCATCCAGCAGAGAAACCACAGGAACCAGAGGTGATCGAAGAGGTTCGTCTGGACGAGGTGGATCGACCACGAGCCGACACGCAGCCGCAGCCGTTCCGACGACAGGATCCCTGACCAGGCGAGCGTCAGCCGGTCGAGCGGGCCCCCGAGTGTGCCCTCCGCGTTCGGGCCCGTGGAGAGAACCGTGCGGAGCCGCTCGCGTCCTCGCAGCACGTCATCCACGCTGAGCGAATTCAGGCCGATGAGCGGCGCGAACTCGGCGGCGGCGTCGGCCGGGAGCGCCATCATCGCCGCCGGCAGCCGACCGACGACGTTCTCGGCGAGCGGATCCGCCCCCCGCTCCAGGAGCACGCGGCCGGCCGCGTCGTGGCCGAAAAAGGCGACCACATGGAGGGCAGTGTTCCCGCTGCCGTCATGGTCGTTGGCATCAGCGCCGGCATCGAGCACCGCAGCGACGATATTCGGGTCGCCCTGCAGCGTGGCCCAGCCGAGCGGCGTGTTGCCGTAGAAGGTGTCTTTCGTGCCGGCTGCTCCCTCCGTCGCGAGCCGGCGGCGCACGGCCGCCTCGTCGCCGGAGAGGATCTCCGCGATGGCCGGTTCCGGACGGATCACGCGATGCGCGAATCCCTTGAGCGCCGTGTCGAGCGGCACGATCGTCGAAGCCGCGATCACCAGCGGCAGGAAGATCCGCGTGAATCGCTGCTCGAGCAGGCTCTTCAGCCCGCGGCGTCG
Source organism: Planctomicrobium piriforme (assembly GCA_945861585.1). Classification (GTDB taxonomy): domain Bacteria; phylum Planctomycetota; class Planctomycetia; order Pirellulales; family UBA1268; genus RGVT01. The sequence goes on along the minus strand of CAMAVC010000001.1, from coordinate 2,925 downwards.
ATAGACGAGCATCGTGAAATAGCCGCTGAGTAAAAAGAAGAGCGGCATCCGGAAGCCGTGCACGCACACGAACAACAGCCGCAGCAGATCGCTGCGCCGTGTGTCATGCACGGGCCATGGAACGGCAAAGAAGCTCAGCGAAGCATGCAGCGCGACCCCCAGCAGCATGGCGAAGCTGCGGAGAGCGTCGAGATCGGTGCGTCGCTGCGCCATGAGACAAGCCGGCGGCTGGCACTGGGAAGGTATCGCGGGCCGATGGTATCTTGCCCCCCGTTTCGATGCCCACCACCACGATGCCGGCACCAAACCGATTGGACGGGTGCGGTGGCCACCGATACGAAGGATTTTGTCAGTATGACGCTCGCAGCGAAGGCAGGTCTCTCGGTCGTGGCCGAGGGCATGGGGGTGTCGGTGCCGGATGGCCGCGGCGGCCCGGAGCACAAGACGCTTCTGGAGAACGTGAGCTTCCGGATCGAGCCGGGCGAGTTCGTGTGCGTGCTCGGCCCCAGCGGGGCGGGCAAGAGCACCCTCGTCCGCGCGATGCTGGGAGACCGACCGATATCCGCCGGCAGCCTGCTCGTCGGGGGGCATGACGGGTTTCGTAAGGCTGACGCCCTTCGCGGCGCGATCGGCTACGTGCCCCAGCGGGACATCAACCCCGACGCCCTGCCGGTGGAGCGGGCGCTCCACTACGCGTCGGCGGTGAGGCTGCCGTCACACGCGACCGTCGCTGAGCGGCAGGCGGCGATCGATCGGGTGGTGGCCGAAGTGGGTCTCGAGAGCGTGCGGCACCAGCCGATCGGCAGCCTCTCGGGGGGCGAGATGAAGCGGGCGAGCCTGGCGGCCGAAATGCTCGCCGCTCCGGGCCTGCTCGTGCTCGACGAGGCGACCTCCAGCCTCGATCCGGCCACGGAGGCCCGAATCATGGCGCTCCTCGCCGATCGGGCCCGGGCGGGCACGACCGTGGTCGCCGTCACGCATCACCTCGACAACGTGGACGAGGCCGACAAGCTCCTGATCCTCGGCCACGGGGAGGTGGTGTGGTTTGGCACCCGGGTGGCGGCCATCGAGCACTTCGGGGTGCAGCGGCTCGCCGATGTCTACGTGGCCATCGAAGACCAGCCGCCCGGCTTTTGGTCCGCCCGCTGGCGTGAGCGGCAAGCCGAAGACCTCCTCGTGGCGGACGCCAAGCAGGCCGGCCGCACGGCTACCGGTGCGGTGGCGGAGCGGGTGGCGTCGCTCGCGGAGTTGTCGATTCCCGGCTTCGGCCGACAGTTCGCGACGTTCTTTTGCCGGGACCTCGAGACGGCGGTCCGCGACCGCGTGGGCCTACGCATGGGCATGCTCCTGCCGCTGGCCCTCGCGGCGGTCGTGCTCGCTGGTTTTTCCGCCACCACCTTCCGGAATCCGCTCATGCTGACGCGGCTTCTCGACCCCGACGAGAAGAAGGTGCTGGCGGACGTGTGGGGTGAGGTCTCGGAGGCGATCGCCACCGAGACGGTCGCCGAGCAGGATGCCAGCATTCCCGGTCAGATCCGGGTGTTCCTCGACAGTCAGCCGAAACTGCTCGCCCATCTGCGGGAGCCGTCGACCGCCCGGATCGTTCGCGATGCGCTGACCGACACGGTTGCCGTTGCGCCGGATCGGGAGATCATCGACCCGGGTGGCACGTTCAAGTGGCTCTCACTCATGAGCATCTGCATGGTGATCCTCGGGTTCGTCACCGGCTTTCGGGAGATCGTCAAGGAGCGGCCGATGCTCGACCTCGAGCGGCGGCACGGCCTGCGGTTCATCGCGTATGTGATCGCGAAGGTCGCGGCGCTGGCCGTCGTGCTCGCGGTGCAGATCGCGATCTTCAGGACCACCGTCGAGGTGGGTTTCATGATCCGCGAGGCGTTTGGAGGCGAGGGGCCCGCCGAGATGTACCGGCGTGGGCCGCTCGTCTCCGCGTTTTGCAACTGGCTCGCGGCGGTGGCCTGCGCGGCGATCGGACTCGTCGTCTCAGCGTGCGTCCGCTCGACCGACAAGGGCGTGCTCGCCGTGCCGCTCCTGATCACGCCCCAGATCCTGCTCGGGGCCACGATCCTGCCGATCAAAGGGGGCGTGCTCGCCGTGCTCGCGAAGCTCTTCTCGCCGCTCTACTGGGCGCATCGCGGCTGCCGCAGCGAGGGCAACGGGGTGCCCGAGTTCTGGCAGAACCTCGGCACCTACGACCCGGCCATCTGGATCCCGCTCGCCGCGCTCGCCACGCAGATCACGGTGGCGACCATCGTCACGATCCTCGTGCTCCGGTGGCAGGAGCGGGCCGCCCTGGGCCGGAATCGCGCCGTGCGCTGAACGAGCCCGTCATCTGGTGATGCCAAGGTCAAAAAACCTAACATCTCGGATGGATCCAGAAATGTGGAGAACATCAAGAGAGATGAAACCCATGCAGAGACTCATCTCGGTCGCCCTCGCCGCCGTGCTCATGCACGCTGGGTCGGCCTCCGCGCAGGTCGCCCGCTTCGAGGCTTTGAGCGGCCTTCCCTTCTCGGAAAACAGGCCCACGCCGGATACGGCGCACACGCTGCGCGACGAGCTGCTGTTCCAGCGGGCGACGCAGACGTATCTCTGGGCATTGCCGCTCTTCAACACGCTCGGCATGAAGGTCGGCTCGGAAAAGGTCTTCGGCGCCGGCTCCAACGTCCTGCCGGTCTGGAAGAAACGCCTCGATGCGAAGACCCTGATAACGACCCCCAACTCCGATGTCATCTATGCCATGGGCTACGTCGACCTCGGCAAAGATGGCCCGCTGGTGTTCGAGGCTCCGCCCAATCTGCAGGGCATCCTGCTCGATGCCTGGCAGCGGCCGATTCCGGTGGATGGCGGCAGGTTCTTTGGGGACGTCGGCCTGCCGGGCCCCGACGGCGGCAAGGGCGGGAAGTT